>CAZCCL010000001.1:0-66169 GCA_964497095.1 uncultured Gaiellales bacterium
GAGGCGATCCTTCAACTGGAAAGGTCCTCGCGGGTGGCGCGAGTGAGTGACATCGCCTCCCAATTGAACGTGTCTCGGCCCTCGGTGACGGGTGCTCTCAAGGGGCTGGTAGGGAGAGGACTCGTGGATCATGCCCGCTACGGCCACGCCACTCTCACCGAAGAAGGCACCAGGATCGCCATGGAAGTGGAACGGCGCCACCTGGCCATCCGCGACTTTCTCACCGACGTGCTCGGCATCGAAGAGGAGCAGGCGGAGACCACCGCCTGTCGGCTCGAACACGTGTTGGAACCGGAGGTCCTTGCTCACTTCGTGTCGTATGCCGATGGATTGGCTCGAGACCAGGGACCAGGGAGCCGTTCATCCGGCGCCGATCCCGCCGGCCATCATGCCGCCGCCGACGGCTTGGGCGAGGATCCCGATCGCAAGGAGCCGGGGGTATGAGTTCCTTGGCCCAGCTTCCCTGCGGCGCGCGGGCCGTGGTCGCAGCGCTACCTCACTCCCACGGGCTGGCGAAGCGCCTGATCGCCCTGGGACTCATCCCCGGAGCGGAGGTGCACGTCCTGCAGAACCGGGGGCGGGGGGCGATCATCGTCGAGGTGCACGGGGCCAGATTGGCCTTGGGCCGCGGCCAGGCGGAGCGCGTCGCGGTAGACCCCGCCGCCGGCCCCGTCCCCGCGGGAGCCTGCCCGCCTGAGGAATAGCGGACTTGGCGGTCCAGCGCCCCGCCGGTCTCACCCTGGCCCTGGCGGGCCAGCCCAATGTGGGGAAGAGCACCGTCTTCAATGTCCTCACCGGGCTCAACCAGCATGTGGGCAACTGGCCGGGAAAGACGGTCGAGCAAAAGATCGGCCACTTCACCCACGGAGGCCGGCGGGTCGAGATCGTCGACCTCCCCGGGACGTACAGCCTCACTTCGGGGTCTGAAGAGGAACGGGTAGCCCGAGACTATCTGATCAAAGGATCGCCGGACGCGGTGATCGCCATCATCAATGCGGCTTCGCTGGAGCGCAATCTCTACCTGGTGGCCGAGCTGCTGAAACTTCCCGTCCCGGTGGTCGTGGGTCTCAATATGGTGGATGTGGCCCAGTCCCACGGGGTGCACGTGGAGGCGCGGGTGCTGGAGGCGGCTCTGGGGCTGCCGGTGATAGAGCTGGTGGCCAGCAAGCGGAAAGGCATCCGCGACCTGGTCGACGCCGCCGCAGCCTTGGCCGCCGACCCGGGATCCTTCGAACCCAACCGGCCGACCATCCGGGCCAAACACCAGCCCGTGCTCGAGGAGATCGAGGGGTTGCTCGCCGGCCGCTCTTTGAACGGCTATCCGGTCCCGTGGGTGGCCCTCAAGCTCCTGGAGGGTGACGAAGACGTGGCTCGGCTGGTGCAGACCTACGCCCCCGATGTCTGGGAGCCCATCTACGAGATCCTCGGACAGCACGAGGACGCCTATCTCGATATCGCCGGCGGTCGCTACGACTGGGTGGCGCGCATGGTGCGGGCGGCGGTCGTCCACCCAAGGCGGGGGATCACGGTGGTCACCGACCGCGTCGATCGGGTGGTGACCCACCCCTTCTGGGGCCTTCTGTCGCTGCTGGTCGTGCTGGCGGCGCTGTTCTGGGTTACCTACTCGGTGGCAGGCCCGGCGGCAGGCGCTCTGAACGGGGCGATCACCGGGTGGTTCTCCGAAGTGCTCAGAAACCTTCTCGAGTTCGCGCCGGAGTGGCTGAGCGGCTTGATCGTCGATGGGGTGGTGGCCGGCGCTGGGACGGTGCTCTCTTTCGTGCCCATACTGGTGATCTTCTTTGCCGCGCTGGGTTTCCTCGAGGACACCGGCTACATGGCTCGGGCGGCCTACGTCATGGACCGCTACATGCACTGGATGGGCCTGCACGGGAAGTCCTGCATGCCGTTGCTGCTGGGATTCGGCTGCAACGTACCCGCCATCCTGGGCACGCGCATCATCGAGGAGCGGCGGGCCCGCCTGCTCACCATGAT
This sequence comes from uncultured Gaiellales bacterium, assembly GCA_964497095.1. Classification (GTDB taxonomy): domain Bacteria; phylum Actinomycetota; class Thermoleophilia; order RBG-16-64-13; family RBG-16-64-13; genus CAVPLM01. The sequence continues at coordinate 1,993 of CAZCCL010000001.1, forward strand.
GCTCACTCCCTTCGTGCCCTGCACGGGTCGGCTGGCCGTCTTGGCCTTCCTTGCCCCGGCCTTCTTCGGTAGCGCGGCTCCGTGGGCCCTGCTCCTGCTGGTGGGGGGCAATCTGGTGGTGCTCGGCGCGGTCGGGGTGAGCGTCAACAAGCTGGTGTTCAAGGGGGAGCGGAGCACCTTCATCATGGAGATGCCGCTCTATCACACCCCCAATGCCCGTACGATCGGTCTGTACGTGTGGCGTAACACGCTGGCCTTCGTCAAGAAGGCGGGCACCTTGATAGTCATCGTCTCCGCGATCGTGTGGGCGCTCTCCAACTTCCCGGGGTCGGACCCGGCCGATAGTGTGCTGGGAGTCATCGGGACGGCGCTGCAACCGGTCTTAGTCCCCATGGGCCTGGGAGATTGGCGGCTGATCGTGGCCTTGCTCTCCAGCTTCGTCGCCAAGGAGAACAGCGTGGCGACGTTGGGAGTGCTGTTCGGTGGAGCGGGGACGGCGGGGGCGGCCAACGCTACTTTGGCCGCCCAGGTGGCGGCCGTGTTGACTCCGGCCGCCGCCGCCGCCTTCCTAGTGGTGCAGATGACCTTCGTTCCCTGTGTGGCCACGGTGGCGGCCATTCGCCAGGAGTCCAAGTCCTGGCGTTGGACGGGGGCCAACGTGGGTCTCATGCTCGTGGTCGCGTACGTGCTGGGGGTCCTGGTGTACCAGGTGGGATCACTGCTGTAGGTCAGGAGACGGCCCGGCTGTGGACGGTTCCACGGGTGGCGGCGCGGCGGTCCCGGCCGGGAGTGGACCAGATTTTGTATACTCTGGTTCTCTATGGAGCGGCCCGGACGGGCTCAGGGAGGCTCACATGCAGATCTATATCGACGGCGAGTTCTACAGCAAGGAAGACGCCAAGATCAGCGTCTTCGACCACGGTCTTCTCTACGGGGACGGGGTGTTCGAAGGGATCCGGGTCTATGAGGGCCGGGTATTCGAACTCGATCCCCATATCGACCGGCTGTACGCCTCGGCCCAGGCGCTCGCTCTCGAGATCCCCCTGCCCCGGGCGGACTTAGTGGAAGCCCTGATGGAGACCATCCGCCGCAACGAGATCCACAACGGGTACGTACGCCTGGTGGTCACCAGGGGCATCGGCGATCTGGGACTGAACCCGGTGAAGTGCCCCAAGGCCACGGTGTTCTGCATCGCCGACGGCATCACGCTCTACCCGGCGGACGTCTATGAGAAGGGCTTCAAAGTGGCTACGCTGGCCACGCGCCGGAACGATCCCCAGACCGTCAATCCCGCCGTCAAGAGCCTCAACTACCTGAACAACGTCTACGGCTCCCTGGAACTGCGGGGCAGGCCGGTCAACGAAGGCCTCTTCTTGACCACTTCGGGCTACGTGTGCGAGTTGACCGCCGACAATTTCTTCCTGATCAGGGGACGGAGGCTGATGACCCCGCACCCCGTTCTCGGTGCTCTTCGCGGGATCACCCGGGCGGTGGTCCTCAGACTGGCCGCGGACATAGGGTTGGAAACGGAAGAGGGCTTCTACACCCTGTACGACGTGTACAACGCCGACGAGGCCTTCCTCACCGGGACGGCCGCGGAAGTGGGGCCGGTGGTGGAGGTCGACAAGCGACCCATAGGTGCGGGCGTTCCCGGGCCCATCACCCGCGAAATCATTTCCCGGTTCCGCGAGTACGCGCTCAGCACCGGCACTCCGGTTAATGCGGTCAACGGCTAGACGGCAGCAGTGATGGTCGCCCGCCCCCTTATGCTGTACGACACCACGCTGCGCGATGGGATGCAGCGTGAGGGGCTGAGCATCTCGGTCGACGAGAAGGTCCGTATCGCCGCTCGGATCGCCGATGTGGGCGTCCACGTGATCGAAGGCGGCTTCCCTGGCTCCAACCCCAAGGACCAGGAGTTCTTCCACACATTGGAGAACGTGCCGCTGGCCGGGGCGGTGGTGGCGGCCTTCGGGATGACCAGGGGCAGGGGAGTGACCGCCGAGAATGACTTCCAGCTACGGGCATTGGCCGAGTGCTGGGCTCCGGTCGCGGCCGTCGTGGGTAAGACCTGGGACCTCCACCTGGAGAAGGTCCTCCGCGTGGACCGCGAGGAGAACCTGCGCATGATCGCCGAGTCGGTGGCCTTCCTGCGGGGCGAGGGGAAGCGCGTCTTCTACGACGCCGAGCACTTCTTCGACGCCTTTGCGGCCCACCCCGACTACGCCTTGGCCTGTCTCCGGGCTGCGGCGGAGGCCGGGGCGGAGGCCGTCTGTCTGTGCGACACCAACGGAGCCGCTCTTCCCACCCAAGTGGCCCAGGTGGTGGAGCGGGTGGGGTTGGAGGTGGGCGCCGTCTGCAGGGTGGGCATCCATACCCACAACGACGCGGGCTGCGCGGTGGCCAACTCCCTGGTCGCGGTGGAGCGGGGGGCCGACATGGTGCAGGGCACTATCAACGGCTATGGCGAGCGGTGCGGCAACGCCGACCTCTGCGCCGTCATCCCGGCGCTGAAGCTCAAGATGGGCATCGACTGCGTATCGGACCGGGATCTGGCGCAACTCACCGATGCCGCTCATTTCGTGGCCGAACTCTGCAACGTGTCGCCCGACCCACATCAGCCCTACGTGGGTCGGAACGCCTTCGCCCACAAAGGGGGCATGCACGTAGCGGCGGTGGAGCGGGATCCCAGTACCTTCGAGCACGTTGATCCGGCCCTGGTAGGGAACGCTCCCCACGTGTTGGTGTCGGAGCTGTCCGGGCGCGCCACCATCGCCCAGCGGGCCCAAGAGCTGGGCTATCCCTTGGAGGACGACGAGGAACTGCTGGACCGGGTGCTGAACAGCGTGAAGCGGAAAGAGCATGTGGGCTATCACTACGAGGCCGCCGACGCCTCGTTCGAGTTGCTCCTGCGAACCGAGATGGGCCTGCAGGTGGAACTGTTCCATCTGGAGACCTTCCGCATCATCGTGGAGAAGCGGGAAGACGGCGAGACGGTGAGCGAAGCCACGGTCAAGGTGCACGTGGGTGGGGACCGCTTCATAGAGACCGCCGAGGGCAACGGTCCGGTCAATGCCCTTGACAAGGCCCTGCGCATGGCCATCGAGCGCAGGTTCCCCGAGGTGCACGATATCCGCCTCGTGAACTATAAGGTGCGTATCCTGGACGAGGACAAGGGCACGGCCGCGAAGACCCGGGTGCTGATCGACAGCTCCGATGGTCGTGACAGCTGGGGCAGCGTGGGGGTGAACGTCAACGTGGTCGAAGCCTCGTGGCAGGCTTTGGTGGACTCCATCACCTACGGTCTACTGCGTGTCGCCGGCCCAGGACCCGTTCCGGAAGCGGAGAGTGAGAACGAGGAGAGCGCATGAAGCTGGCCCGCGTGGAGTATGGAGGTGAGGTCTACGAGACCGCCGTCACCTGCGACGGATACATGGTCGAGGCGACGAGCGCCGGTCCCGGGGGCGCAGTCCCCGCCGGCACGGTGATCTCCGAGGCCGAGGCCCGTCTGTTGCCGCCGGCGGTCCCGGGAAAGATCCTGGGGGTGGGCTGGAACTTCCGCGAGCACATCAAGGAGATGATCACCCGGCTCAGGGGGACGCCGACCCCCGAGCGCAAGGACGACCACGTGCCCCGTCCGCTGCTGTTCCTCAAGCCGCCCTCCAGCCTCATCGGGCACGGGGAGGCCATCATCTACCCCAAGGACGCTACGCGCGTGGAATACGAAGGTGAGCTGGCGGTGGTGATCGCCCGGGAGACGCGGAGGGTGACGCCCGAAGAGGCGCGACTGTGCGTGCTCGGCTGGACCTGCGCGAACGACGTGACGGAGCGCGATCTACAGCAGGAGGACAAGCAGTGGTGGCGGGCCAAGGGCTTCGACACCTTCGCCGTGGCCGGGCCCTATCTGGAGACCGAGGCTCCCCGACCCGAAGCCTGGCTGCGCACCCGGGTGAACGGGGAGCTCCGCCAGGAAGCTCAGATGCTGGACATGATCCGCGACCCTTTCGAGATCATCTCCCTCGTCAGTCAGGCCATGACCCTCGAGCGGGGCGACATGATCATGCTGGGGACCCCTTCGGGTGTGGGCGAACTGCACCCCGGGGACGAGGTGGAGGTCGAGATCGACGGGGTGGGCTACCTGCGCAATCCGGTCGAGTCGGAGCGGTAGTGAGCGGCCCGCCTTCCCGGGACGAGGCGTCGGACTTCTCTCGGGCGGGGCTCTCACCGGCTGGGAAGGAAGTCCTGGACCGTGTGGCCGGCGGGGCCTCGGCGGCTGAGGTGGCCGAGGCGCTGGCCCTCAGGCCTCATCGCGAGGGCGGGTTCTTCCGGGAGACCTACCGATCGCCGCTCACGCTCCCTACCAGTCTCGGCGAGCGCTGCCTCGCGACCTCGATCCTATACCTCCTGACCTGCGAGAGTCCCAGTCGTTTCCATCGGCTGCGTTCGGACGAGATCTGGTTCTACCACGCGGGCTGCCCTGTGGAACTGGCTTTGCTGCCGGTGGACCGCGGCCGGCAGCCGGAGGTGGTGCCGCGCCCAACGGGGCTGCAGTCAGCGTTGCGCCCAATGGGGCCGCAGGGAGCGTCGCGCCCAACGTGGCCGCCACGGCCGCCCGGTGGGCAAGAAGGCCGGCTGCGACTCCATCTCCTGGGCCCGGAGCGGCCCCAGGTGTTTGTTCCCGGCGGCTGGTGGTTGGGTGCGCGGGTGGCGCCCGGAGGACCGAGCGGTGAGGGAGCGGGTGGGCTGGGCGACGGAATCGGCGACGGGGCGGGCGAAGACGAGAGGGCCGGAGCGGGACGGGACTGGACCCTGGTCGGCTGCGTGGTCACACCCGGTTTCGAGTACGAGGACTTCGAACCGGCGGAGCCCGCGTCCCTACTGCGGGAGTTCCCGGAAGCGGCGGACATCATCAGGGCTCTGACCTGAGACCGGCGTCGGGCCCGGGGCCGTGGAGCCCGGTCGAGGGGCCGTCTCACGGGCGACGGAAACCCGCTCTCAGCGGATTTTGTTCACCACCAGCCGCCGTCTCGGCTTGAGGGGGCCGGAACCTTCCGGTAGAATCGAGCGATAGAGGGGCGTCCGCCCTGGGGTGTTTCCAAGGAGATAGGTCGTTTTGTCGTCCGTTTTGCCGCCCGTCGCAGGCGAGACCATCGGGGGTAGTCCTATTCCCACTGCTGAAGAGACTGCGGGTGGAGCCGCCGCGGCGCCGGTCGATGCGGCTGCGGGCGGATCGGCTGCAGGGACGAGCCCCGGGCCGGCGGGCGAGACGGACCCCGCCCGCCCGGCCGCCGGCTTCTGCCACCTGCACGTGCACACTCACTACTCCGCTCTGGACGGGGCCTGCAAGGTGGAGGACCTGGTGGCTCGGGCTGCTGAGCTCGGCATGCCCGCGCTGGCCATCACCGATCACGGGGTGCTTTCGGGTGCCATCAAGTTCTACGAAGAGTGTCTCAAGGCCGGCGTCAAGCCCATCATCGGACTCGAGACCTATGTGGTGGACGACCGCTTGCGCAAGGAGGGGATGAACGAGGAGCGCTGGCACCTCACCCTTCTCGCCCGGGACGACACGGGCTATCGCAACCTGCTCAAGCTGGGCAGCCTCGCCTTCCTCGAGGGCTACTACTACAAGCCGCGCCTCGACTACCAGGTCCTCAGGGAGCACGCAGAGGGCCTCATCTGCCTGACGGGATGTGCAAGCGGGCGGCTGTCGCGCGCCCTCCAGAACGGGCAGACAGCCGCCGCCGAGGCCGAAGTGCAGCGACTGGTCGGCATCTTCGGCGAGGGGAACGTGTATCTGGAGATGCAGGAGACCGGTATCCGCGAGTTGGCGGAAGTGAACCCGCGGATGGGGGAACTGGCCGAGCGCACGGGCCTGAAGTTGGTGGCCACCAACGACGTGCACTACCTCCGCGAGGGCGACGCCGACGCGCATGACGTGCTGCTCTGCATCCAGACGGGATCCCGGCTGTCGGAGGAGAACCGCCTGCGGTTCAACTCGCAGGAGTTCTACTTCAAGAGCCCAGAAGAGATGAGGGCCGTGTTCTCCGATCACCCGGAGGCCGTCTCGAACACCCTGGAGGTGGCGGACCGCTGCAACGTGCATATCGCGCTCGACGAGATGCTCATCCCCCGGTTCCCGGTACCGGAAGGGTACGACGAGTCTTCGTATCTGCGGGAGCAATGCGAAAGAGGACTGGTCCGCCGCTACGGGGATGCGGTGACATCCGAGATAAGGGAACGGCTCGAAAGCGAACTGGAAGTGGTGGAGAAGATGGGCTTCCCGCCCTACTTCCTCATCGTGTGGGATTTCGTCACGTTCGCAAAGGAGGCCGGTATCCCCGTGGGACCCGGCCGCGGCTCGGCGGCGGGCTCTCTGGTGTCGTACCTGCTGGGTATCACCGACCTCGATCCCATCGCCTACGACCTGCTCTTCGAGCGATTCCTCAACCCCGACCGTATCAGCATGCCCGATATCGACATCGACTTCTCCGTGAACGGACGCGAGAGGGTGATCGAGTATGTGGCCGACAAATACGGACGCGACCGGGTGGCTCAGATCGCCACTTTCGGCACCATCAAGGCCCGGCAGGCCATTCGGGACGCTGCCCGGGTGATGGATGTGCCCTACGGGCAGGCCGACCGTATCGCCAAGCTGGTGCCCGAAGTGCTCAACATCACTTTGGATCAGTGCCTGCGAGACCCGAAGTGCGAGCTGCGCGCCGCCTACGACGGCGACGAGTTGGTCCGCGAGGTGGTGGACATGGCCCGGCCTCTGGAAGGGCTCATCCGCCAAGATTCCATCCATGCCGCCGGGGTGGTCATCTCCATGGGGCCCCTCACCGATCATCTTCCCCTCATGCAGAAGGGGGACGCCGAGGTGGTCACCCAGGTCTCCATGGGGGACGTGGAGAGGCTGGGCCTGCTCAAGATGGACTTCCTAGGACTGCGAAACTTGGACGTCATCGACAGCGCCGTCGGCATCATCCGAGACGGGGGTCACCCGGAATTCGACATCGAATCGATCCCCCTGGACGACGCCCGGACGTACCAGATGTTGGCCAAGGGGGACTCGGAAGGGGTGTTCCAGTTCGAATCCAGCGGGATGCGGGAAGCCTTGCGCGAGATCCAGCCTACGCGGCTGGACGATCTGATTGCGCTCGTCGCCCTGTATCGGCCTGGGCCGATGGAGTTCATCCACGACTACGCGCGCAACAAGCGCGATCCCGAGAGCATCAGGTACGAGGACGAGCGGTTGCAGTCCATCCTCAGCCCCACCTACGGAGTGGCCATCTATCAGGAACAGCTGATGGAGATCTCCAAGCGGATCGGTGGGTTCAGCCCCGCGGAAGCCGACGACCTGCGCAAAGCCATCGGCAAGAAGATCCGGGCAAAGATGGACCGGCTCGAGCCCAAATTCCGCGCCGGAGCGGCCGCTTCAGGAACGTCACCGCGGGTGATCGATCACCTGTGGTCGCTGATGGAGAAGGCGGGGGATTACTCGTTCAACAAGTCACACGCCGCCTGCTACGCCCTCATCTCCTATCGCACCGCCTACCTCAAAGCCAAGTTCCCCGTGCAGTACATGGCCGCGCTCATCTCCAGCGTCATGGACACCAAGGACAAGGTCCCCTTCTACGTGACGGTGGCCAACGAGATGGGCATCGAGGTGTTGCCTCCGGACATCAACGAGTCGGTCCTCGACTTCCGCGGCGTGGAGGGGCGCATCCGCTTCGGTCTGAACGCGGTCAAGAACGTGGGGGAGACGGCCATCCGCGTCATCCTGGACGCCCGGCGAAGCGGCGGACCATTCCTGGATCTGTTCGACTTCTGCGAACGCGTCGACCTGGGCGTGGTGAACGGGCGGGCTATCGAGAGCCTTATCAAGTCGGGGGCCATGGATTCCGTCGGCCCTTCGCGGCGGGGGATGCTCCTCGTCATGCAGCAGGCGATGGCCCACGGCAAGAAGGTCAGGGCCGACGCCGATAGAGGCCAGGGATCCATCTTCGATCTCATGCCGGAGCCGGAAGCGCCGGCGGCCGATAGCCGGGGTGCCGCCGCCGAGTCCGACTCTCCGGCAGGCGCCCGCGTCGGGACGAACGGCTCGCCGGGGAACGGGTCTCGGGGCAATGGACGGCCGCCGGTGGAGATACCCCCCGATGACTTCAGCCGGGAAGAGCTTCTGGCATTGGAGAAGGAGACGTTGGGACTGTATGTGAGCTCGCACCCCCTGAAGGATCTCCGGCAGCACATCAAGAGAGAGGCAGGCCATTTGATCTCCCAACTAGGGGAACTGCCGGACGGCACGGTCACTACCATCGTGGGCATGGTGACGGCGGTGAAGCGGATCACCACGAAGAAATCGGGCGAGCTCATGGCCTTTGTCACCGTCGAGGGTATGGAAGGCTCCGTCGAGATCATCTGTTTCCCGGCGATCTACCAGGAGAACAAGGAGATCCTGATACAGGACAAGGTGGTGAAGATCAAGGGCCGGGTGGATCACAAGGACGAGGCCGAGACCAAGTTCATCCCCATGGCCATCGAAACGTTCTCGCCCCGGACGGGACTGGAGCCTCTGGCTCTTTCCGTCGATGGCGACAGCTTCCCCAGCACGGTCATAGAGGACCTCAAGCGTATCCTGGCCCGCTTCCCCGGGCAGTGTTCCGTCGACATGTACGTGCAGGTGGGGGCGGATGCGCGCCGCCTGCGTTTCGGGAACGGCTACCGGGTCGACCCCCAAGCCAGTCTTTTCGCGGAACTGAAGGAATTGCTGGGGGAAAGCTGTGTGCTGCACGGGTCGGGATCGTCGACCCTCGGCAACGGTTCCGCGAGGTAGCGGCAGGTAGCGCATCCGGGCCGCAGCCGACCCTGCCGGCGAAAGGTCATTCTGAAACGAGTTCTAAGGTGGGGCACCACAACCGGAAGGAGCGGGGCATGAACGGGGGCGGGTGCGGCGGCAAGGACACTCCCGGTTCGGAAGCGCCCGGCGCAGAAGTGCGCGGTGAGAGGACGCTCATCCGGGACATCAGCTTCTGTGGCGTGGCCAACGGCGCGAACTCCTGCCTGGTGGATATCGCCGGCGGCAAGATCCTGCGTATCCGGCCCATGCACTACGACTGGAAGTACCGCCTCGACGAACTGGGTCAATGGGAGATGCACGCCCGGGGCATGACTTTCAGGCCCACCACCAAGAGCCTGATCCCTCCGCTCAGCCTCGCGTACAAGAAACGGGTGCAATCTCCAGCCCGGATCAGGTTCCCGATGAAGCGGGTCGACTTCGATCCAGACGGGGAGCGGAACATCCAGAACCGGGGTGTGAGCAAATACGTACGCATCTCCTGGGACGAGGCTCTCGACATCATCACCGGCGAGATGCTGCGCGTTCGGGAGAAGTACGGGCCTACCGCCATCCTGTATCAGGCCGACCAGCACGGCGAGAACAAGGTCGTTCACGGTCCCCACGGCTGCGGGAGGAAGCTCCTACGGTTGTTCGGGGGGTTCACGCTCCAGGCCCGGCAGCCGGACAGCTGGGAAGGCTGGTGCTGGGGGGCGAAGCACGTATGGGGCATGGAGCCGGTCGGGCAGCAGGTGCCACAGAGCAACTTGGTCTATGACATCGCCAAAAACACGGAGTTGTTGCTCTTCTGGGGCTGCGACCAGGAGACGACCACCTGGGGTTGGATGGGGCAACTACCCAGCCGTCTCAGCTTCTGGTTCACGGAGTTGGGGATCAGACAGGTCTATATCGCGCCCGACCTCAACTACGCGGCGGCGGTGCATGCCGACCGCTGGATCCCCATACTCCCCAACACCGATGCCGCTCTCTACCTGGCCATCGCCTATCAGTGGTTCGAGGAGGGCACCTACGACAAGGAGTACCTCGAGACCCACGCCTGCGGCGTCGAAGCATTCGAGGCATATGTGATGGGAGTGCAGGACGGGGTTCCCAAGAGCCCGGCGTGGGCGGCCCCGATTACCGGTGTGCCGTCGCGCATCATCAAAGCGCTGGCTCGGGAGTGGGCGTCCAAGCGAACGACGATCGCCATCGGGAACGGGGGACCGATGATCCGCGGCCCCTACTCGAGCGAGCCGGCCCGCCTGCAGGTGCTCTGCCTGGCCATGCAGGGATTGGGCGGACCTGGGGCCAATCAGGCCAAGATGGAGGATTGGGGCTTCATGGACGATCTGGCCCAGGTCGGGTGCCCCGAACCCGTCATGATTCCCAGCCTGTTCGCCGCCTACACCGGGGGCACCGGCGGCGAGACCAACCATGCCTTCGTGCCGAAGACCCTGGTCCCCAAAGCCATCATGGAGGGGAGCTGCGAGTGGTGGGGCAACGAGCACGAGATGGCCCCCCGGGAGAACCAGTTCGTCCACTACCGTTATCCGGCCGAGGGATGTTCCCGGATCCACATGGTCTGGACCGACTCCCCCTGTTTCATGACCTGCTGGAACGACGGCAACAGCTTCGTGCGGGCCATGCGCCACCCCGATATCGAGTTCGTCTTCGCCCAGCATCCCTGGTGGGAAAACGATTGCCTCCTGGCCGACGTGATCCTGCCGGTCAGCACCAAGCTGGAGGAAGACGACATCAACGCCGACCTCTACAGCGGCCAGTCCATCCTGGTCTTCCCGGAGGAGCGATGCGTGGAACCGGTCGGGGAGTCCTTCAGCGACTACGAGATCGTCTGCAAGATTGCGGAGAGGCTGGGACTGCTCGAGGCATACACCGGGGGCAGGTCCGTCGACGACCTGAGGCGCCTGGGTTTCGAGACCTCCGGGGTCCGGGACCTGGCGGCCGGTGGGCCTGCAACGTGGGAGGAGTTCGTGGAGCAAGGCTATGTCACGCTTCCCACCAACCCGGAGTGGGAGAAGGTGCCCGCCGGTCTCATCGACTTCTATCGCGACCCCGAGAGCCATCCGCTCAGCACTCCCACCGGCAAGATCGAGTTCTACGCTACCGGTCTGGCCGAGCACTTCCCCGACGACGAGGAGAGGCCGCCGGTACCCCGGTGGATCCCAGCCGGTCCCACCCACCAGGAGACGCTGGGGACAGAGCGGGCCAAGAGGTTTCCCCTGCTGGTGGTGTCGAACCACCCTCGTTGGGGCATACACGCCCAGCACGAAGACATCACGTGGCTCCGCGAGATCGAGACCTGCAAGGTCGGCGGCCCAGACGGCTACAAATACCAGCCTCTGTGGGTCCATCCCAGGGATGCAGCCACCCGGGGCATCGAGCACGGTGATGTGGTCATCATCCACAACGAGCGCGGGGCGGTCTTGGCCGGCGCGTACGTGACCGAACGCATCATTCCTGGGGCGGTAAGCATGGACCACGGGGCCAAGTTCGACCCGATCGTCCCTGATGCTCTCGACCGGGGAGGCAACATCAACGCAATCGTACCCGGCCACACCACCTCCAAGAACGCGGTGGGCATGGCGGTGAGCGGTTTCCTGGCTGAGGTGGAGAAGGCCGACCTGGCGGGTCTCAGGGCCAAGTACGCCGAGGCATTTGCCCGGCCGTTCCACGCAGACGCCGGTCCGGGCGTGGAGGCATGGCTTGAAGCCGACACGTAGCGGGGCTTAGGGTGTTTCCTCCTCGCGGAGGATGCGCAGGCCTTCCGTCCTGAGGCTGATACGGATCGGGGCCCCTTTGCTCAGGTCGAGTTGCTGATAGAAGTAGTTCGCGCCCCGCGCCTCCAACTCGTGGCCGTTCGTGAGAGACAACCGGATGACCCGCATCTCCCGCTGGTTCTCAACACCGAGCACGGTGGCGTCCAGTTGATTGAAGGCCAGTCCGCCGAGCGCCGGCCGGTCGGGGTAGAGGATCTTGACGTCCTCCGGAGCGATGTAGACGGGGACTATCTCGCCCGGAGAGCTGGGCTGGGCAGGCGCGTACAGCTTGAGGCCGTCCCACACGAGGGTCACGTGGTCGGCGGTCGCGGCGGAGACCCGGGCGTGGAAGATGTTGCGGATGGCAAGCACTTCAGCCGCCCGCATGCTGGAGGGCCGACGGAACACGTCACCCACCGCTCCGACCTGCTGTAGCTCCCCGTCCCGCAAGACCGCGAGTCGGTCACCGAGCGCGAAGGCGTCCTCCACGTTGTGAGTGACGCAGATCACTATGAGGCTTCTCTCCACCTGGAGCGCCCTCAGATCGGTCCTGAGCCTCTCCCGAAGCCCCGGGTCGAGTGCGGAGAAGGGCTCGTCGAGCAGCAGGACTTCGGGGTCCCTGGCCAGGGCTCGGGCGATGGCTACTCGTTGCTGCTGCCCCCCGGAAAGCTGGTGCGGGAGACGGTCGACCAGCGGACCCAGGCCCATCTGGTCGACCAGAGTCAGGGCCCGCTCGCGGCTGTTCGAATCGCGACCCAGCGGATAGCGCACGTTCTGAAGGACGGTCAGGTGGGGGAAGAGCGCGTAGCTCTGGAAGACGTACCCGATGCCGCGTTTGCGCGCGGGCAGATTCACATGCTCTCCGGCCGTTCCTCGCCGGAACAAGACCTGGCCGTCCAGGACTATCTCTCCCTCGTCGGGTGACACCAGGCCGGCTATCGACTCCAAGGTCATGGTCTTGCCGGATCCGGACGGACCGAAGAGGACCAGGACCTCCTCTTCCACCTGAAGACTCAGATCCAAAGTGAAAGAGGGCAGCCGTCTGTGGATATCCACGGTAAGTTGACGTTCTTTCATGCGCTCCTGACAAGACGCAGAGCGTGGCGCGGGCGGGTGCGACGGTCCCGCCACCAGCCGGTTACCCCGCGGCCGGATCGGGCCTGCCCCGGCCGGACCCTGACCGTCCCGAGCCTCCTTCCTGGTTCCTCCGGTTATCCGCCGAGAAGTATAACGACTGGGAAACCCCATTCCTAGCTCCGTTGGACGGCGAAGGACGGATCCGGCACCGGGGCCCGCCGCGATCGCCGGGAGCAGCCGGTACGGTATTCTTAGGCGGCGTGCCCGAGCGATCCGACGGTCCGGAGTCCGCAGCATGAGGATCAAAGAACTGAGCACCGCCTCCGTGTCCGATGAGGTAACCGCTTTGCGGGTGCCGGAGTCGGCGAACCGGGAGGTAGCGGCGACTGTGGCCGCCCTGATCGCCGACGTGCGCCTGAGGGGCGATGCTGCCGTGGTGGAAGCCAGCGTTCGGTTCGACTGGGAAGGGGCGAGCGCCTCGGAATTGGTGGTGGCGGTCGATGACCTGGAGGCAGCCTACCGCCGGGTCGATCCCCGAGTGATGGCTGCGCTTGAAACCGCCCGCGACAACTGCACCTTCTTCCACGAGCACGAGCTGAGGCCGGACTGGGAGGACGAGGGCGCCCAGGGGCAGAGGCTGGGTATGCGCTACCGTCCGGTGGAGCGCACCGGTCTGTACGTGCCGGGCGGGCTGGGCTCCTATGCCTCCACGGTCATCATGAACGCCGTCCCTGCGCGCGTGGCCGGAGTGAAGGAACTCGTCATCTGCACCCCTCCTGGCCGGGACGGAGCCGTCGACCTCGCTGTGCTGGCCGCGGCCCGGCTCATGGGCATAGAGCGGGTGTTCCGAGCGGGCGGCGCCCAGGCTATCGCGGCCCTGGCCTACGGGACCGAGACGATCCCGCGGGTGGATGTGATCTGCGGGCCCGGCAACGCCTACGTGATGGAGGCCAAGCGCCAGGTCTACGGGGCCGTAGGCATCGACAGTCTGGCCGGCCCGAGCGAGGTACTGGTGGTGGCCGATGGAACGGCCCGCCCTGATTGGATCGCCGCAGACATGCTCGCCCAGGAGGAGCACGGGAGCGGGGCCCAGGCGGTCCTGATAGCCGAGTCGGAACGTCTCTGTCTGGAGGTGGGCGACGCCCTCGAGCGCCTGCGTCCCGCCACCCTGGCCGGCGGCCCCGACCGCATCCGGACCGGGCGCGAAGACGACGGCCTCCGGGCTTTCTATCCCGCAGCGGACGAGGAGTTTCTGGATCTCGCGGCCCGGTTCGTCAACTCCTACGCCCCCGAGCATCTCGAGATCCAACTGGCCGAGCCCGGGGCCTTTCTTCCCGGGGTGAGGTCGGCGGGCGCCATATTCGCCGGCCATTTGACGGCGACGGCCTTCGGCGACTACGTGGCCGGCAGCAACCATGTGCTCCCCACCGGAGGGACGGCCCGTTTCGCCTCTCCGCTCTCGGTGGATACGTTCATGCGCAGATCGTCGCTCGTGGAGATGACGCCCGAGGCGGTGGCGGCCCTTGCTCCTCACCTCGCCGAATTGGCGGACAGTGAGGGTTTCTCGTTTCACCGCGTGTCCGCCGAGTTGCGCGCCGCCGACACGCACTGATTCCGGCGGGACGACCGGGAGCGGCCCTGTGCTATCCTCCTCGGGTCGCTTCGGAAGCCGGCTCCGTGCCCGAGGAAAGACTGGGCCCAAGGATTGGCCGAAGGGCTCGTCCCGATCAGATTCATGGAGGAGACAGTGCAGCCCGATAGCTCCACGCGCCCTCTCGATACCGCTCCCCGGGGGGCCACCATAGAGCGGAAGACCCGGGAGACCACGGTCCGGGTCAAACTCGACCTCGAAGGTTCGGGTCAGAGCAAGGTCAAGACCGGTCTGGGCTTCTTCGATCACATGCTGGAACTCGTGGCCGGCCACGGTCTGTTCGACATCACCGTGGAAGCGAGCGGTGATCTGCAGACGGGCGGACACCACACGGTCGAGGATGTCGGCATCTGTCTCGGGTTGGCTCTGGCCGAAGCCGTGGGCGACAAGAAAGGCATCTACCGCTACGGGAACATGGTCGTGCCCATGGACGAGGCCTTGGTCCTGGTCGCCTTGGATCTGAGCGGGCGACCCTACTTCGCTTACGAGGGAGGCCCCGTGGGGGAGAGCATCGCCGGGTTCGACAGCAGCTTGGTGGCGGAGTTCTTCCGGGCATTGGCCAACAACGCCCGCATGACCATGCACGCACGCGTGCTCTCCGGGGGAGACGCCCACCACACCATCGAAGCCGTCTTCAAAGCCTTCGCCAAGGCCCTGAGGCAGGCGGTCTCTCTCGACCCGCGGGCCACCGGCGTCCCCTCTACCAAAGGGGTCTTGTGAGCGGTCTCGGACCCGCGGGTGGAGCCCGGTCCCTCTACATCGTCGACTACGGTTCCGGGAACCTTCGCTCGGTACAAAAAGCGTTCGAGCACGTGGGGGTGACGGCGGTCGTAGGGCACGATCCCCGGGGGATGGCCGGCGCCGCCGGTGTGGTTCTGCCCGGAGTGGGGGCTTTCGGTGCGGCGATGGAACAACTGGAGGAAAAGGGCCTGGTGGAGCCGCTTCTTGAGCGGATCGAGGCCGGGGTGCCGTTCCTAGGGGTCTGCCTGGGTCTGCAGCTTCTCTTCGAGAGCAGCGAGGAGGACCCCGGGGTCTCGGGGCTGGGGTTGGTGCGCGGGGACGTCCGGGCGCTGCCGCCCACGGTCAAGGTGCCCCACATCGGTTGGAACCAAGTGCAGGTGTGCACGTGCTCCGATCTGTTCGAGGGGATCCCCGACGGGTCGGCCTTCTACTTCGTACACGGCTACGCCGTGGTGCCCCGCTCGCCTTCGGACGTGCTGGGCATAACCGACTACGACGGGGTGGCCTTCACCTCGGCGGTGGAGGTGGACAATGTGGCGGCTGTGCAGTTCCACCCGGAGAAATCGAGCAGCCTTGGCCTTCGCTTCTATCGCAACTTCGCCAAGCGCGCCGGGCTGGTAGACGGATGATGCCGCGGCCGATGCCGACCACGGACTGATGCGACTCATCCCTGCCATCGACATCCGGGGAGGGCGCTGCGTGCGCCTGCGCAGGGGCGACTTCGCCGACGAGACCGTGTTCGGGGACGATCCCGTGGCTATGGCCAAGCACTGGGTGAGCGAAGGAGCCCGCTACCTGCACGTGGTCGATCTCGACGGGGCCCGCGAAGGGGCACTGCGCAATTTCGACCTAGTGCGAGCGATCGCCGAGGCGGTGCCGGTGCCCGTGCAGACCGGGGGAGGCATCCGCACCGAAGCGGCCCTGGAGTCGATCGCCGGCAGCCCGGTGGCCAAGGCGGTCATAGGGACGAGCGCAGTGGAGGACGAGGCCTTTTTAGAACGCGCGCTTGCCGTCCTGGGGGCCGGGCGGGTGGTGGTGGCCCTCGACGCCGAGCAGGGGTTCGTCAAGACCAAAGGCTGGCAGGAGAGAAGCGAGATATCGGCGCTGGATCTTGCCCGCAGGCTGCGAGAGAAGGGCGTGCGCGAGATCCTGTACACGGACATCAGCCGGGATGGGATGATGCAGAGCGTGAACCTGGAGGGCGTCCGGGAAATGGCCTTGGGCAGCGGGTTGGAGGTCATAGCCTCGGGCGGGGTCAGCAGCCTCGACGATCTGCGGGCTCTGGTGGCGCTGGAGCCTGTGGGCGTGACGGCGGTCATCATCGGTCGCGCCCTCTACGAGCAGCGGTTCACAGTGGCGGAAGCCCTGGCGGTCCTCGACCATTCGCCGGACGGCCGGTCCGGTGGCGACGAGTCCGGGAGGGGGCGCTGATGCTGCTCAAGCGGATCATTCCCTGCCTGGACGTGGACAAAGGCCGAGTCGTGAAGGGCACCAACTTCGTCGACATCCGCGATGCCGGCGACCCGGTGGAGTTGGCGTCGCGGTACGACCGAGAAGGGGCCGACGAGGTGGTCTTCCTCGATATCACCGCTTCGCACGAGAAGCGCGACACCATCGTGGAACTGGCTCGGCACTGCGCCGAAGAGCTGTTCATACCGTTCACCATCGGGGGCGGCATCCGCGGCGAGGAGGACGTGCGCGAACTCCTGGGGGCCGGTGCCGACAAGGTGTCGCTGAACTCGGCGGCCATCCGGGACCCATCTCTCATCACCACGTGTGCCCGCCGCTTCGGCTCTCAGTGCGTGGTCATCGCCATCGACGCGAAGCGGGTAGAGGCGGCCGAGGGGCGGGCGACGCCCGATCCGGCCTCGCCGCTACGGTGGGAGGCGTACCTCAACGGCGGGCGCGTGCCTACCGGGCTGGACGCGGTGGAGTGGGCCGTCCGGGCCGTCGGAATGGGGGCTGGGGAGATCCTGCTCACCTCGATGGACCGGGATGGGACCAAGGACGGGTACGATCTGGAGCTGACCCGGGCCGTGGCGGAGGCCGTCAACGTGCCCGTGATCGCCAGCGGGGGAGCGGGGACGCTCGACCATCTGGTGGAAGTGATCCAGGAGGGCAAGGCCGATGCGGTCTTGGCCGCGTCGATATTCCACTACGGGGAGTTCAGCATCCATCAGGCCAAGGAACACATGGCGGCTCGGGGTATCCCGGTCCGCGTGTAGCCGGAGCGCTGCCGGTCGGCTCCAAGCCTCTTGTAGACCGATGCTTCATATTTTGCTAGAATAGCAAGTTGTATGAGCCTTACCCGGACACCGGAAGCGCATACACGGCGGGCCGTGAAGTGGGTTATCCCGTCCCTCCTCGCCTTGATGGCGCTCGTCTTCTTGCCGGCATCGCCCTGGCTCTCTCCTGCACAGGGCTCTACGCTCACGCAGAAACAGGCCGAGCTCAGAGAGGCCAGTGCCCAGCTCAGCAAGTTGCAGGACTCCCTGGACGAGCTGGCTGTGAACTACAACAATGCCGAGGTCCGGCTCGCCGCTCTCGACGACGCCATCGCGGAGATCGAGAACGACATCGCCCGCTCGGAGAAAGACTACGGGATCGCGCAGGCCCAGCTGGCGAAGCGTCTGGTAGACCTCTACAAGAACGGAGGCTCGGCCACTCCGGGATATCTGGAGGTCCTTTTCTCGGACAGCGATATGGGCTCCATCCTCCAGCGGTTCTCTCTGCTCAGCAAAGTGGCGGACGACGACCAGGAGCTCTTCGACGAGATCAAGGCCCACATCCAGAAGTCTGAAGAGCGTCAGGCGACCCTCGCAGAGAAGAAGCAGGCTCAGGCCGCCCAGGTGAAGGAACTGCAGGCGCTTCAGGCCGAGATGAACGACAAGATGAAAGCCTCGGCCAAGGAGTATAGACGGCTCAAGAATCAGGTGGCGGCGCTCAAAGAGGCGGAGCGCAAGGCGGCCGAAGCTGCGGCCAGGGCCAAGGCGGCAGCTGCCGCGGCCGCCGCGGCCAAGAAGAGGAGCAGCAGCGGCGGAGGCAGCAGCGGCGGGACGGTGCAGTCCGGTTCTTTCGTGTTCCCAGTGGACGGGCCGCATAGCTTCACGGACACGTGGGGCGCGCCTCGTTCAGGCGGCCGCACGCACAAGGGTACCGACATCATGGCGCCGCACGGGACCCCGGTGGTGGCCTGTGTGAGCGGGACCATCCTCCGCACCAATCCCACCAACAGCGGATTGGGGGGGATCACCATCTGGCTGCGGGGCAAGAACGGCTCCAGCTACTACTACGCGCACCTGGACGGCATCGCTTCCGGCATCCACGGGGGAGTCTCGGTGGGGGCCGGACAGACGATCGGGTGGGTCGGCTGTACGGGGAACGCCAACGGCTGCTATCACCTGCACTTCGAGATACACCCCGGAGGCGGGGCGGCCGTCAACCCGTACGCGACCTTGCGGGCGGCCGACTAACAACTCGTTCTAAGACATCGCTTCTGCTACGAGCGCCTGTCCGTTTGAGTCCGGGCCGGTTCCCGGCTTCAGGATCACCCCGCGCTGATGCTTCCCGTCTATCTTGATGACCAAGGGGTGGGAGAAGTGGAGGTGCCGGACGAAGGCAGCCTCCTGCATAGACGACTGTCCCTCCAGCCATTCCCAATCGAGTATGCCCTCTCCGCTTTCCGGGTTGACCGTGAAGTACCCGACTCGGAAGGAGGTCAGGTTCTGGAAGAAGTGGCTGCCCTGGGAAGGGGTGACCTTGATGTCCTTCAGGCCTGATTCCACGATCACCCGGGCCCCGGAGATCTGCTCCCAGGTGACGGGGATGCCCAGCCAAGGATCGGCCGAGCCCCAGCGGCCCAACCCGATCAGGATGTAGGGGACGCCCCGGGCGGCCAATCCCGCGTTGAAGCGGGCGACCTCCATCGCGATGTCCTGGCATTTGGCCCGGTCGAAACTGGCGTGGTCCACCATGACCACGTCTCTGATGTGCACAAGCGTGCCGTTACCGAGCACGCTGCTCGACCACACCAGCACCTTTTCCGGCTCGACGTCTTCGGTATCCAACTCCTCCGACTCTCGGGACAGAGCCATGGGACGCATCTGCAGGAAGCCGAAATCTGCCAGGGCGTCGGTCGATTCGGGCAACTGGACGGCGAACTCTATCTCTACTTCCGTGTTCATCCCCCAGCGTCCCAACTCCAGCAGTCGGTCCAGCGCCGCGGGGAGGGGGACGCTGCGCTGCTTGAGGATGGGGGCAAAACTGACCAAGCGGATGCCCGGCCGGGAGATGCCGTCGTAAACCGCGTCGTTCTCGGGCGAATAGGTGGAGGCGACCGGGCCCAGGGTGCCGTCGGTCTCGGCGACGGCCAGGGGATGAGGCTGTTCGGTGGTCTCGTCGCTATTGCTGTGGAGTTCCAGAGCAATGAACTGCCGCTGCGAGTTGGCGAGCATGTCCTCGGGCGTCGAGAAGTGCATGAGGTGCTGGGGATGGCGGGGGCTGAACGAAAGAGCCCGGCCCCCATCGACGACCGTGCGGCCGAGACCCAGCGCCATCGTCACCACCCCGTCCGCCGCCTCCAGAGGGGGAGAGGGGTAGAAGTTGTGCGAGCGGGCCACTCCGGCGAGCGACGGGTAGAAACGGGTCCCGTGCTGCGCTCCCACTAGCCTCTGGACGATCACCGCCATCTTCTCTTCCTCCAAGAGGTATGGCGTGACTTTGAAGTAATTCTTGGCGTAGGTCAGGAAGGTGGAAGCGAAGACGCGTTTGACCGCTCCGATCAACTGACGGAGCCGGACCGCGCGTTCCGGGTGGTTGTTGGGCAGCATGTAAGTCTTGTACACGCCGGCCAGCGGCTGATACTGGGAATCCTCGAGCAGGCTGGACGAGCGGACCGCCAGGGGGTAGGGGACCAGGTCGAGGAAAGCTGCCAGTTTGCTCTCGATCTCCTCGGGGAACGAAGCAGCGAGGAACCGCTCCTCGATCCCCCGGTCGTCCTCGGTCCCCATCGCGAACGGACGGAGGTCGTTCTCTTGGAGAAAGCGGTCGAAGACGTCCGTGCCCAGCACTACGCAGGGGGGGACGGTTATCTGCATCCCCGGGAATTGCTCTATCACGCCGAAATCACGGAGTAGGTGGCGCACGAACGCTAAGGCTCTGGCCTTGCCGCCGAGCGACCCCTCGCCGATGCGGGCGAAACTGTTCTCGGGATCGAAGGTGGCCGGGTCGAAATCGGTCACCGATTCCCTGGTCCGCTCGCGTCGGTAGGTGTCTATCTGCTCGATGAGATAGCGGCGGCGGCTCTCGATGGTGTCGTAGTCGGCGGAAGTACGCGGCCGCAGGTGATGCGCCAAGCGGAACTCCGTGCGTGCCTTCAACCAGCGCGAGAAGTCGTTTCGCTCCGCATGCAAGGCGATCGATTCGGCCGGCACGGTCCGCAGCATCTCCAGCAGGCTCTTCATATCCTTGGCCCGGCCCACCGGGGTGCCGTCGGGCAGGCTAAAGACGAAGTCACCGAAGAAGAAGTTGTCCACCACGAACCGGCGGAGGTCTTGCAGGAGCGTCGGGGAGCCCTTCAGGAGAAAATCGGCTCCCATCTTCCGGGCCAGGGCTTCGCTCTCGGGACGGCTCGACTGGAGGAGGATGGGGATGTCCTTCCAGGCCTCCTTCACTCTGCGGGCGAACTCCATCCCCGCCTCGGGGTTCAAAGTGCCCTCTTGGGGGAACTCGATGTCGGAGATGACTCCGAGCACCTCCTCTTGATACGCGGAGAAATACTCCCATGCCTCCTCGAACGTGCTGCAGAGGAGGATCTTGGGGCGCGCCCGCATGCGGAGGATCTTGTGGGCCGTGTTGACGCCTTCGGCTATGAGGCTCTGGGAGTGGTGGATGATCTCCGTGTAGATCATGGGCAGGAAGGCAGAGTAGTAGCGGATGTTGTCCTCGATGAGGAGGATGACCTGGATGCCCGCCACACCCGTGTCGTAGGCGACGTTCAGCTTGTCCTCGATGTACTTGGTGATGGCCAGGAGGATGCGGGAGTCCCCTTCCCAGAGGAAGATGCGCTCGATCTCCGAGGTATCGCGGTGAGACATGAACTCGGCCAGCTCGCCGCCGTCGTAGGCCAGGATGACCACGGGGATGTCGAGACCTGCCGCTCGGGCCTCGCGCGCCAACTCGACGGCGTTCATGTCGCCCAAGTTCACCGCGCTTACGATGAGATTGAAGCGGCTCTCCGCCTTGGCCAGGGCGATGGCCTCGGCGCCGCTGGACACGTGGGTGAGCCCGGTCGTGTGGTGAAGGTTCAGGTCGAGGAACTCGCCCAGTAGCAACTCGCTCAGTTGGCCGTCTTCCTGCAGGATGAAGGTGTCGTAGGTGCTCGACACCAGGATGATGTTCTCAACCCGGCGGGCCATGAGGTACTGGAAGTCGTATGCGTGACTCCAGTCCAGCTTCATCGGCTGGGTCGCTTCGGACATGTCCCGCGCGCCGGCCTCGATGGCTACCGGCACCTCCTACTTGAGGGGTCTCGGACCGCCCCGCTACACCAGTCCCTGGTCCATCATGGCGTTGGCCACTTTGAGGAACCCGGCGATGTTGGCCCCGTTCACGTAGTTGCCGGGGGTCCCGTAGGCGGCGGCCGCCTCCACGCAGCTCTCGTGGATGCCGGACATGATACTGCGCAGCCGTCCCTCCACCTCGTCTTCCAGCCAGCAGATGCGCATGGAGTTCTGGGTCATCTCCAGGCCGGAGGTGGCCACGCCCCCGGCGTTGGCGGCTTTGCCCGGGGCGTAGAGGATCCCGGCGTCTAGAAAGACGTTCAACCCTTCCGGGGTGGTGGGCATGTTGGCCCCTTCGCACACCAGGAAGACCCCGTTACGGAGGAGGTTCTCCGCGTCTTTGCCGTTGATCTCGTTCTGCGTGGCGCAGGGGAAGGCGCAGTCGGCCGGGATGTCCCACTGGGGAGAATGATCGGCCGAAAGATCGAAAGGAGTGTAGAGCGCGCTCGGGTACTCGTCCACGTATTCTCTGATCCGGCCCCGACGCAGGTTCTTGAGCTCCATGATGTAGGCCAGCTTGGCCTTGTCGATGCCACTCTCGTCGTAGATGAAACCGCTCGAGTCGGAGCAGGTGACGGGCTTTCCCCCCAGTTGGATGAGCTTCTCCAGGGCGTACTGGGCCACGTTACCGCTCCCGGAGACCAGACAGACCTTGCCGTTGAAGGTCTCCCCCCGGGTGGCCAGCATCTCGCTGGCGAAGTAGATACAGCCGTATCCGGTGGCCTGGGGCCGCACCTTGGAGCCTCCCCAGTCCAGACCCTTGCCGGTAAGGACCCCGGTGAACTCGTTATGCAGACGCTTGTACATGCCGAAGAGATAGCCGATCTCTCGACCGCCCACCCCGATATCCCCGGCCGGCACGTCGGTGTGGGGGCCGATATGGCGATAGAGCTCGCACATGAAGCTCTGGCAGAAGCGCATGACCTCCCCGTCGGACTTGCCCTTGGGGTCAAAATCCGATCCGCCTTTGCCGCCCCCCATGGGGAGAGTGGTCAAGGCGTTCTTGAACACCTGCTCGAAGGCCAGGAACTTGAGGATGCCCAGGTTGACGGAGGGATGGAAGCGCAGCCCCCCCTTGTAGGGGCCGATAGCCGAGTTCATCTGCACCCGGAAGCCTCGGTTCACCTGGACCTCGCCCCGGTCGTCTGCCCAGGGTACCCGGAACATGATCACCCGCTCCGGCTCCACCAGGCGCTCCATGATCTTGGCCGCCCGGTACTCGGGATGCCGGTCTATCACCAGGCCGATGGACTCCACCACCTCCAGCACCGCCTGATGGAACTCGGGCTCGGCCGGGTTCTTGGCTTCGACCAAGGCGACGATCTCTTCGGCGTAGCGGTTCATGGCTTCCTCCCGGGAAGGCCGGCGCCTCCTCGGCGCGGACGATCGCTGTGCGAACGCTGACCCGAGGCTAATCATATGTCGCGGAGCGCAGGCGCGTCTATAGGGTCACCCGGCCGACACGAGCAAGAGGGCGATCATCCCCAGAACGAGAACCAGTTGCACGGTCATGCCGACCAGGGGACCGGCCTTGCCGTGAGGGAATCCCTTCCAGTGACTGGGGAACCAGCGCCTGCGCTTCGCGCCGGGTAGAAGCGCGTCGAACACGTCGAGGTCGGGGGCGGCGGAGACGATGGCGGCGACCAGCGCCCGACCGGGCAGGTCGAGAAGAAGGAAGAGCGCCGGGACGGCGGCGACGGAAACGGTGACGTCCAAGAGCGCCCACAGGGTGCGCCGGCGGTCGCGTGTGTAGTCCCAGTGGGGCACGAGGTCCAGCAGGAGATGCAGGAAGAGGGCGCAAACGACCGTGAGGACGATCCCCAGAGGAACCCGAGCGCCCAGCGCAAGACCGGTCAAGGCGTGTACGATGACCCACATGCGTGGGATTCTAATGCGTCGGGAAAGGGAAGACTAACGCGTTGCCCGCTTGAGTACTGTGGTTGTCTGTGCGGGAGTCGAAGATGGAGCTTGTACAGGTCGATCGGGGACGGATCGAAGGCCTGCGCGAAGAGAGACGGCGCGAGTCGTCTCCGATCATCGTGCCCGGCTTCTACTCCCGCCTGGCCGAAGAAGCCGTGGCCCACCTGGTGCAGGAGACAGGGCGAGATGAGGGATCCCCTGAGGACGTCGGCTATGTGCTTGCGGTCGAGAGGCCCCACGGCGGTCACACACACATCACGCTGGTAGAACTGTATGTGACTGCGGCTTATGGGACGCGCCTCGAGGACTTGCTCGACCTGGTCCGGGAGCATCTGAAGCCCACCGCCTACCTGGTCCGCACCGACGACTGCCGGCTGAATGCCACCCTCCTTGCCAGGGGACACCAGGTGGAGGCGGCCGCCTTGGTCATGCTGGCGGAGGAGGCGGGTGGTCCTGTCGAGGACGAGGCGGCGCCAACCCCGGCGGATGCCACGCTGGCCGCGTTCGGTCTTGAGCATTTGGTCGGGCTTCGAGAATTGCTGGAGGGCGCCGCCGGCGGGCAGAGAGAGGACGGTGGAGCGCACCATCACGAAGGCGGCGATCAGGCTTCGATGGTCGATCAACTGGATGCCTTGGCCCGGCAGGGACACAACTGGGTGCTGCTGGTGGGCGGGCGTCCTGTGGCCGTGGTCGCCCGGCTGGACGGAGGAGACGGGAGGCACGAGCTGCTCGACTTGGTCGTCGCCCGCGCCGACGAAGACGTCTTGGCCTGGGCCGTCGAGCGCTGCACGGACGAGCTGCGGAGGGAAGGCCGCCGGCCTGCCGCGGTCATCGATGCGGCTGAGCCCGCCCGGAGGCGTACCTTTCGAAAGGCCGGATACTACAGCGCCGCCGCCTACATGGTCTTCTACGATCCCGAGGCCGGCAGACCCAGTGTGGGCACGATGGCGGTGCAGGAACTGCGCGAACTCATGGACGGGCGGGAGCACTTCCGGCTAATCGATGTGCTCGGGGAGAAGCACTGGCGGGCGGGTCATCTCCCCGGATCCGAGTGGATGGACTTCAGGGGTCTGGCCCGGGAGGCTCGGCGCCGGTTCGAGGTCGACGAGCCCGTCATCCTCTACTGCGACGGCTTCACCTGAGAGGCGAGCGCGATCGCAGCTGATAAGCTGCGACAGTTGGGTTTCACGAACGTGCGCGATTTCGCCGGCGGCGTGGGCGAATGGGTGGCGGCCGGCTTCCCCTTGGAGGAGTCATGAAGGACTCGTTGGTGGACGGCGCGGCCGTGGAGCGGCTCCTGCTGTTCTCGGGCGCTCTGCGCGCCGGTCTGATCGACGCACTGGCGAACGGAGAAGCTTCGACGGTCGAGGAGGTTTCTCGAAGAGCGGAGACCGATCCTCGGGCTACTCAGATCGTGCTCGAGGCTCTGGCGGCGGAAGGCGTGGTCGAGCGCCTGCAGGTGGAGCCGGCGACCACAGCGGAAGAAAGCGTCCGCTACCGCCTCTCGGAGGTGGGGAGGGAGCATCTTCTCGGCGGCGGTGCGCAGGTGGAGCGCTTCGGTCTGATGCACCAGGTGAACAAGCTGCGGGGCTGGCTCGAGCTGCCGGAGGTCATCCGCACAGGACGGCCCGTGCCTCGTGATCCGGCCAAACGCGACGTCCGCACCATGGTGGGCGCGATGGGAGAGCGCGATCCGGCCCTGCTCGATGAGATCGTGGAGAGGTGTCTGGCCTATTCCGGTCCCATCCACACCATGTTGGACGTCGGGGGCGCCGTCGGTCACGTGGCCCGGCACTTCGCGCGCTGTGGCGTGCGTGCGACCTTGTACGACCGAGAGAATGTGATCCCGTTGGCTCGCGAGTTTCTGGGAGACGAGGGCGGTGACATCGCGCTGGTAGCAGGAGACTTCACCGAGTCTCTTCCCGCCGGGCCCTTCGACCTCGTCTACTTGGGCAATGTCCTTCACATCTACAGTCCGGCCACCAACGCGCGCGTGACCCGGTCGGTCTTCCCGATCCTTCCTCCGGGGGGGACGATCGCCGTCCAGGACCACATGTGGGGACGGAGCCCCCGGGCGGCACGGTTCGCGGTGAACATGCTACAGGCGACCGAGGAAGGTGGGGTCCGGACGGAGGCGCAGTACCGTGAGTGGCTGACGACGGCCGGGTTCGTGAAGATCGAGGTCTTGGACCTAGAGGCGGCCGCGGTGCAGCTCATCCTGGGCATGCGGCCGCGGATCTGAGCGGGCGTGGGTAGGTTTACGAAAACGTCCTAGCGGGCAGCCCAGATTAGACTGTGGCTTCGAACCGAGGAGGTGATCATGGGCAAGGTGCCGGACACGGAAGAGAACATGGCGAAGTGCATCTGCGGGGAATGCCCGTCGAAACCTCATGACGACATGAGCTTCTACTGTGCCAAGGGCAAGAGTCGCCAACACGTGCGCCGCCGGGGCTGTGCCTGCGGTGACTGTCCGCTCTGGCCGGCATATGGGTTGACCAAGGGTTACTACTGTGACGAAGGTGTGACCGAGTAGGAGCGTGCATGGAGCGATATCTACTAAGGGACGACATATGGTGGGCGGGTGCCATCGATTGGGACGTCCGTGATTTCCACGGCTACGAGACCCCGCGGGGGACCACATACAACGCTTACCTGATCCTGGATGAGAAGGTGGCCCTGGTCGATGGCTGCCGGGAGGGCTTCGGCCCGGAGGTGTTGGCCCGGATCCGCGGCTGCTGTGGCATGCGCCCGGTAGACTACCTGGTCGTCAACCACGTGGAGCCCGATCATTCGGGGGCGATCCCCTGGCTGGTGGAGCGACTGAGACCTGAGCGGATCTTCTGCTCGAAGCGGGCGAGGGACGTGCTGGGCCTTTACTACGGGGCGGAGACGGTGGACGGCTGGAATATCCAGACGGTCGCCACCGGGGACGAGGTCTCCCTCGGGCGCAACACGTTGCAGTTCATCGAAGCGCCCATGCTGCATTGGCCGGACAGTATGTTCACCTACGTCAGAGAGGCCAAGACCCTCCTGCCCAACGACGGTTTCGGCCAGCACCTGGCCACGTCCAAGCGTTTCGCCGACGAAGTCGACATGAGCTTGGTCATGGAGGAGGCCAGCAAGTACTACGCCAACATCCTCATGCCGTTCGGGGGACAGATCCAGAAGATGCTGGCCAAGATAGGCGAGCTGGGCCTGGAGATCGAGACGATCGGCCCCAGCCACGGGGTGATATGGCGCCGGCCCGAGGACGTGTCCCGCATCGTGGAGTCGTACGCTGCGTGGAGCGACTTCCAGGCGCCGGAGCGGGTGTCGCTGATCTACGACACCATGTGGCACGCCACCGAGCAGATGACCATGGCCATCGCGGACGGCGTGGCTCAGCAGGGAGTGGACTGCGTGGTCGCCAGACTCAGCAGCAACCCCCGGTCCGAGATGGCACGCCTGGTTCTCGAGTCCAGGGCCTTCCTGGTGGGGTCGCCCACCCTGAACAACAATATGTTCCCGACCGTCGGGGAATTCCTCACCTACATCAAGGGTCTCCGGCCGCGTAGGCGTGTGTCCGGCGCCTACGGCTCCTGCGGGTGGGCAGGAGGGGCGGTGAAGCAGCTCGACGCGGAGCTCACGGCCCTGGGTCTCGACATGGTGGAGCCCATCGAAGTCAAGTACAGGCCGAGCAAGGCCGAGTTGGAGACGTGCGTGGAACTGGGCCGGCAGGTGGCCCGCAAAGTCAGGACCACCGGATAGCGGGGGAGTAGAGGCGTGAGCGTTACCGTGCTCGGCTTGGCAGGCAGCGCCCGCCGCGGGGGGAACACCGAGACCCTCCTCGACTGGTGTCTGGCGGCAGCTGCAGGGGAGGGTGCCGAGGTGGTCAAGTTCCGGCTCTGCGACCTCGAACTTCACGGCTGCCGGGCCTGCGAGTCCTGCTCGCGTGACGGCGTGTGCGTGGTCAAGGACGACATGCAGTCGCTCTATCCGCACCTTAGAAGGGCCGACTCTATCGTGCTGGCCGCCCCGGTCTACTCCATGGGCATACCGGCGGTACCCAAGATGGTCATCGACCGCTGCCAGCCCTTCTGGGCGCTCAAGTACGTGCTCAAGCAGGCCGTCGCCGAGCCGGGTGGCCGGCAGAGGTTGGGGGCGTTCCTCAGTTGTGCCGGGACCTCGTTCAGCTATGTCTTCGACGGCTGCCGGCTGGTGATGCGCACCTTCTGGCACATGCTGGAGGTGTCGCCGGCCGGAGACCTGCTCTGCCCGGGAGTGGATGCCAAGGGAGACATACTCGAGCATCCCGAGGCCCGGGAGGTGGCCGAGGATATCGGTCGGCGTCTGGGGCGCGGGCGGGGTCCGCGCACGGGTTGAACACGCGATCTAGGAAGGGGGACAGGTGGTAGACGAGATCAAGACCTGCATCGAGTGCGGCAAGCCTCTCGTTGATCGGGTCGAGGAGGAGGAGCGCACCGGCACGGGCACCAGCCTTTCGACGGGCGAGTGCAGCACGTATCGGGTCTGGTCCTGCGCGAACAGCGAATGCGTGCTGTACAAGACCGACATATACAGGGACCAGATAGCCGATCGCAGCGACCGCTGAGCAAGGCACGACGATAGGAGGCTCACATGGAGAAACGCTTGCAGCGGTCCCGGACCGAGAAGATGCTCGGCGGGGTTTGCGGAGGTCTGGCGGCTTATTTCGGCGTGGATCCCACCTTGGTGCGGGTCCTCTGGATCGCCATGACGCTGATCGTCGGGGTGGGGATCCTGCTTTACCTCATCCTGTGGGTGGTGATGCCCCTAGAGGCTCCCGCGCAGCCCTTGGACTGACGGCCGGGGCGGGACGAAGCCGTAGGGCAGCTCCAGATCGTAGGCCGCGAGTAGAGGTTCGTTCAGCAGTATCTCCTCGATCGGCCCGTCCGCTACGACCCGGCCCTCCGCCAGGATAAGCGCGCGCTCGCACAGTTCGTAGGCGACCGGTAGGTCGTGAGTCACGACGATCTTCGTGACCGGCAGATCCTGCAGGATGTCGATGAGCTGCCGCCGGGACTTGGGGTCCAAGTTGGAGGAGGGTTCATCCAATACGAGGACCTCCGGACGCATGGCAAGCACGGTCGCCGTGGCCACCCGCTTCTTCTGACCGAAAGAAAGATGATGAGCGGGCCGGTCTTCGTAGCCCTGCATACCCACGGCGGCGAGTGCTTCTCTGACTCGCAGGAGGATCTCGTCTTTCTCCAGACCCATGTTGACCGGGCCGAACGCCACATCCTGAGCCACGCTGGTGAGGAACAGTTGATCCTCGGGGTCCTGGAAGACCACCCCTACCCTGCGCCTTATCTCACGCAGATTCTTGTCCTCGACGTTCAGGCCGAACACGCGGAGACTTCCCGTCCCCCGCAGGATGCCGTTGAGATGAAGGAGAAGGGTGGTCTTGCCGGCTCCGTTCGGACCGATGATGGCCACCGACTCCCCCTGTTGTACGTTGAAACCGACCCCGCGCAACACTTCGGTACCGTCCGGATAGGCGAAATGGAGGTCTTCGGCCTCCACAGCCGGCGGCTTTCCTCCGACCAAGGACAGCTCGGTCAAAGGGTGCGGCCTCGGGCTCCTCCCGTCTTTCACAGTGACGACACCGCGCGGACGGAGACAACGAGTAGCAAGAGGCCGCCGAGGAACACGGCGTCGGTGGTCCGAAAGCGGCCCCCCTCGACCAGTCTCACCGTGCCGTCGTAGCCCCGGCTGAGCATGGCCACGTACACGCGCTCCCCGCGGCTGTAGCTGCGGAGAAACAGCGCGCTCAACATGTAGCCGAGGGTGGGAGCGTTCCAGAGCCACCGGGCTCGGTAGTTGCGGGCGGTCATGGCTCGGCGCATGCGCCGCAGTTCGTCGGCGAACACAAAACTGTACCGGTACATGAAGCTGACTATGAGCACGAAGACCTTGGGTGTCTTCAGGCGCTCGAAACCGGACACCATCTCGGCGAAGGATGTGGTCGAGCTCAGGATGATCATGCTGATCACGCCCAGAATGGCTTTCGCTCCCACGTTCCAGAGGACGAGCAGGCCTTCACCCGTGACCCGCATGCCCCCCAGGCTGTAGCCGCCGCCCCCCGCTTGGTGGAAGAAGGGGAGGAAGATGGCTACCACTAGGATGAAGGGCAACACCACCAGGGCGCGTCGGAGCACGTGCTTGAGGGGGAGGCGCGAGACCCCGATCAGGAAGAACAGGATGCCGGCGTAGAGCGCGTAGGGCCACATGGGTAGAGCCGGCGTGGTGACCACCACCACCGTGAAGCCGATGAATCCGAGGATCTTTGCCCGGGGATCGAGACGGTGCAGCGGGCTTTGCTCCGCGCGGATCTCGGTCAGGAAGGAGTCGGCCTCGATCAGCGCCATAGTGCAGTCGTCCTCACAGGATCGAGCCGGGTCTAGGATCGGCCGGAGGGCCCAGAAGGCGGCAAGTCGCGGATCTCGTCGTTCCTCCTCGCAGGCTGGGTGGCTGGGGTCATGCGCCGGCCTCTTCCACCAAGCGCACGGCCGGCCAGGACCACGAGCCCGAAGAGTACGACCGTGCCCGCCAGACCGGCGATGGCCGTAGCCACCCTCTCGTTGCCGACTCCGGGCAGCTGGTAGTCGCCGAGTGGAGAAAGACCCCACGTAGGTTCCTCAGCAGCCGCCTGTTCGAATCCCCTGTCCGCTGCGACCTTCTCCAGGCCATCGGGAGAGCCGGAGGCGAAGGGCGAGACGAACACCGCCAGGGCGACGGCGACGACCAGCGCACCGGCGACGAACGACCAGAAGCGCGCCCTTCCACTCATGCGCATGCCTGGTCGTCCGGCGGCGCGGCGCACCGTCTCACGAGGTAGGTCGAACGTCTTGACCAGATCGGGGCGGGTGGCCAGGACCGCAGCCACCACAGCCGTGGTGATCAGGGCCTCGCCGACGGCTATGACCATGTGTACGGAGACCATCGCGGGTAGAGCGATACGGAGCGGCGTGGTCCCGGAGACGGCCAGTTCGGCCGAAGCCACGGCCGAAGCTGCGACCACCGATATCCAGGAAGCCACGGCTACCGAGACCAAGTAACCGGACAGAGTGCGAGGAAGGAGCCTCTTCAGTCCAACGAAGACTGCATACCCGACGAAGACCGCGACCACGCCCATGTTGAACACGTTGGCTCCCAAGGCGGTGATGCCCCCGTCGGCCATACCCAAGGCCTGGACCACGAGGACGACGGTCATCACAATCGGGGCCGACCACACTCCCAGAAGTGCGACGGCGAACATCGCCCCCAGAAAGTGCCCGCTTGTGCCGCCGGCGACGGGGAAGTTGAGCATCTGAGCGGCGAAGATGAAGGCCGCACCGACCCCGAGCAGCGGCACGGTCCTCTCGCCCAAGTCGTTCTTGGTCTTGTGGACCGCGTACGCCACCGTCCCAAGCGATACCGCTCCGGTCGCGACTGCAGTGGGGATGTTTACGAACCCGTCAGGGATGTGCATCGCTCTCCTCTGCTCCTAGTCTTCCCGGCAGGCGCTGCAGAGGCCGAAGACTGTGACTTCGCGGGTCGCAAAACCCTGGTCTTCAAGCAAGGTGGTACCCAGGCCTCCCAGATCCTCGTCGTGCACGTGGGTCACCCGACCGCACGTTTCGCAGACCAGGTGGTGATGGGGGACCTCTTCTTCCACCTCGAAGAAGCGCCGAGTGGGACCGAGGTGGGTCTCCCGGACCAGATGAAGGTCGACCAGCAACTCCAGAGTGCGGTACACGGTGGACATGTTGATGTTCGGAAACCGGTCCTGCACCCGGGCACAGACCTCTTCGGCGCTCATATGCGAGCCGTGCTCGCGGAGCACATCCCATACCAAAGTGCGCTGGGGGGTCAGTCTGTACCCCATCTCGTGGAGCGTGCGGGTGGCATGATGGGTCACGGTTCTTGCAAGCTTATTGCAATAGCCTTTTGTTGTCAACAGCAGTCAGGATGCGGGGGACCTTCGCCCCCTTGGCCCCCAGCGCCTCGGTCTGCTAGTGTCTCGGGTGCTCGCGTATGTGCGGTCCAGGACGCCTACGCAGGCCTCTGAAGGAGCGGCGCCTGAGAACTCGTTTCAGAGTGGCATCTCGGCCACCGAGGCCGCGCTTGGCGGCCGGACGCTTCGTTCTTTCGTCGCGTCCGTGTCTCCAGAACGCCTGCTTCCTGCGTCCTTGCCGCGGGCATGCCAATCTCACCCTGCTGGCGAAAGGTCATTCTGAAACGAGCTCTGAGGGCTATCGAACGGGAAGAAAGGAGGTGATGGTCGATGGAGGCGATCCCGAGGCTGACCACGCTCTCGCACGGTTCGGGCTGAGCGTGCAAATTGGGCCCCAAGGACTTGGGGCAGGTGATGGAGATGCTGCCACGCGTGGGTGATCCCGCTCTGCTCGTGGGCGCGGATACGTTGGACGATGCGGCCGTCTACCGCGTGACGGGTGAGATCGCCCTGGTGCAGACGATCGATTTCTTCACGCCGGTGGTCGACGACCCCTACGATTTCGGTCGTATCGCCGCCGCCAACGCTTTCTCCGACGTCTACGCCATGGGCGGCCGGCCCCTGACCGCGCTCAATATTGTGTGCTTCCCTTCGGGGGTCCTGCCGTTGGAAACCCTGGGGAGGATCCTGCAGGGCGGGGCGGAGACGGCTCGGCTCGCCGGGGCTACCATCGTTGGTGGGCACACCATCGACGACCCCGAACCCAAGTATGGGCTGGCCGTCACCGGCGTGCTGGAGCCGGGCCATGAGCTGACAAACGCCGGCGCCAGGCCAGGCGACGCCCTCATCCTCACGAAGCCGTTGGGTACCGGGGTGATCTCGACCGCCATCAAGCAGGGGACCGCCTCTGCCGAGGCCATCGCGGCCGCCACCGCCTCCATGGCGACTCTCAATCGGGGCGGGGCCGAGGTAGCTCGTGCTTGCGGTGCCCATGCGCTCACGGACATCACCGGCTTCGGCCTCCTGGGCCACCTCAGCGAGTTGTGCCGGGCGAGCGGGGTGCTCGCCGAGGTGTGGTACGACCGGTTGCCCCTGCTGGTCCAAGCAGAAGCACTGGCCCAGACCGGGGTCGTCCCGGGCGGCACGAGACGCAACCTGGAGTATGTGCAGCCCTGGACGGCGTTCGACCCCGAGTTGGAGCCTTGGCAGCACCTCCTGTGCGCCGATGCGCAGACGTCCGGCGGTCTCATTCTTGTGGTCTCGCCTGAGAAGGTGCCGGAAGCACTCGAGGCGCTGACGGCCGGAGATACCCCGGCTGCGGTGGTCATCGGCCGGGTCATCACCAGGGAGGAAGCAAAGGGGTCCCTACTCACAGTCGGATTCGCCGGAACCGGGTGAAGGCCACCGGCTGCTGTTGATTCAAACAGGCTGGACCGCGATCCGGTCGAGCAGCACCGACAGGCTCACCGTGGTGCCTCCCCCGGGAGCACGGGCGAAGCTGACCTCGTCCATGAGCGCCACCATCAGCGGCATCCCCAGACCCCTGTTTCGGGCGTCTTCCCGGGCTGGGGTTAGCCTGCGGAACGGGCCGTTGTCGGTCACGACGAAGGTCAAACGCCGGGCCTGCAGCCGGGCGCTGATCTCCAGGGGGAGAGAGTGGCCGCCGGCATGCTCGACGGCGTTGGCGCAGGCCTCGGAGACGGCCACCTTGCAGTCGAAGATCCGCTCCAGGTCGAGCGCGGCTTCACCAGCGGCCTCCTCCACGAACCGTCTTATCTCCGCGAGACGCGCCGTCTCCGCTTCAACGCGGATGACACGGTGGAACGTGAGATCGTCCGCGGATCTCAGATCGTCAAGCGGCCGCAAGTCGTCTGTGGGTATCAAGCCGTCACTTGTCCCTCTAGGGCGGCAGAAGCCGTCCCTTTATCCTCAAACAATTGAAAGCTGGGGTCGACGAGCAACCCCACGATCTCCAGCAGACGACGGACGTTCGCATTCGGGCCGATGACCCCGAGCGTCCCACGGTCCCGCATGAGGCGCACCCCGGTGAGAAGCACCGACAGCCCGCCGCTATCGATGTACGTGACTTGACTCAGATCGAGAAGGACATTGCCGCTGCCCGTCTCCAGAGCCTCGGCAAGGGCCGTCTCGATGGAGCCGCAGGTACTGTGATCTATGTCTCCCCAAGCCTCGATGAGCGGCGTCTCGCCGAGACTGGTCACCCTTACATCCATAGCCGCCAGGTCGATCGGGTTTCGCTCAATGTGTCGCTAATACCCGCGTGACGACATACTAAACACGGAGCCCGAAACTTCGGCGATGGAGCATACTTCTCGGCGCGCGTCAAAGCAGCTGTTCCACCGTGGTCAAGGAATAGCCGTGGGCGAAGAGCCAGTCGACGATGACCGGGATGGCCGCCACCGTCTGCGAGCGGTTCTTTCCGCCATCGTGCATGAGGACGATGGCGCCCGGTTTGGTCTGGGCTTTGACATAGGACATGATGGAGTCCACGTCGGGATACTCCCAGTCCCGGGTGTCTACGGTCCACATGGCTATACGCAGTCCCTGCGCGCGGGCCTCGGCCGCCACGGCGGCGTCGTATATACCGTAGGAGGGCCGCAGGAAGCGGCACCCTCCGATCACGGCATTGGTCCGCGAGATCTCGCTGCGCAGTCTCTCCGGACTCACCTCGGTGAGGATGACGTGGCTCCAGGTGTGGTTCTCCACCTCGTGACCGGCGGCCTTCATCTCCTTGATCATGGCTTTGTTTCCGGCGGCAGCGCTGCCCAAGACGAAGAAGGTGGCCGGCACGTGCTTGGCCGCCAGAGCATCCAGCACCGCCTGTGTGAACTCACCCGGACCGTCGTCGAAGGTCAGGGCGGCCAGCTTCTGTCCCGGCTTCGCCGACGTGCTGAGTTGGACGACCATGTTCTGCGGAGGCGACAGCATGAACGCCGCCGCCTGCTTTCCGCTGGCCGACCCCACAAAAAGCTGCCGCTCGCCCGAGGTGCCGGACTGCACGAGGCTGACGATGGGTCCGCTGCCTTCGTAGACGGTCTCGAAGGGTATGGCTTGAGTCTTCTGCTTTATGGTCTCGAGCCTGTGCTCGCCGTGGCGTACCTGCACGAGGGCTCCGTCGGTGAGAACGGAGCCTTCGGACAGCGGGAGGCCGTCGATCTCTCGCGTGGCCGGGACCCCCTGCCCCATGGATAGCACGTCCCCCGTTAGGTCCAGAGTCGATCCGGGTCGGGCGAGCAGGGCCGAGATCTCGCCGAGGTCGGCGGCTGTAACGGCCGGGGGGACAGAGTAGGTCCCGCCGTTGACTTGAACCAAACTGCGGGTGTTGAGGTGGGCAGTCGGTAGTAGCAGGTAGGCCAGAGCTGAAAGGACGACCACGCCGACTATCAACAGCGGTAGATGTCGGCGGGATCTACGGCCTGGAGGGCGCTGGGTCGCGATGCTGGTCTCCATGGTGGCGCCTGATTATCCCCCAAACCTCGATGGGCGGCAAATCGGAGAAGTCGGCCAAGGCCCGGATCCTCAATAGGGCCGCTGCGGACGTCAGAGTAGTCCGCGTTCAGGGCTGCTTCCTCGCCGCGAGTCTCATAGCGCATCATGGTCCGCTCGGACTGTGAGGTGCGCGATCTTGTTGGATATTTCGGGATTTGTTAACAGTTCCCTCATATTCCTGCACGAGACTGGACCCGGCAACGCGGTATCGGCGAACAAGGAGGTGTGTGCCTTGAGGGGTATGTGGAAACGCAGATGGCTCTTGATAGTCCTAGCGCTGGTGATCTTCTTGTCGGTGGGGGCAGTGGCTTGGGCCGCCGGCAACGATGACGACCAGCCGGTTGCGGGCGGCCCCCAGGTCGCGGCCGATCTGAAAGTCCTGACCGCCGCCGGCGGGCCGGGGCCACTGACGCGGGAGGCACTGAAGGAGAAGCGGCAGCAACGGGCCGAGCGCCGGAAGGCGATGCTGGAACTGGTCGAGGAAAAGATGAGCGCCGAAGACCAGGCAGCATATGACCGGCTGGTCAAAACGGCCGAAGAGCAGCGTGAGGCGCTGAAACAGGCCAGGGAGGCTCTCAAGTTCACTCTCGAAGAGCTCCGTGATCTGACCGATAAGTATCTTGGCTTGGGCGACGGGCCGGCCGGCTAGACCGGGCCGGCGCCGGCGACGGACTGAACCAGAGAATCCGCGACGCCGAGGCGGGGCGCCCGCGATCATGAGATCGCGGGCGCCCCGGCCCCAACCCTGGCCGCAGAGACCTGCTCCCCGCGGCCGGGGTAGACTGCGCTCGAGCGCCTGCAGGACGGGGGAAAAGGGCAGAGCGAGGTAAAGTACTAGTGCGCCCCCGACCGGCGGGCAGTGGCGGATCGAGGAGCCGAGGAGGGCAAGACCAGAGGTGCTTCCCGGCGAAGGAGCGACAAGTGAGCAGGTCGTCGTTGTGGTGGAGGACGACCCTTCCATCTCGGAGTTGCTCGAGCTCTATCTGAGCCGAGAGGGCTACGTGGTGCACGTCACTCCCCTGGGCGAGGACGGCATCGACCTTGTGAAGCTCAAGGCCCCGGCTCTCGTGGTGCTGGACCTGATGCTGCCGGACCGGTCCGGCTTCGAAGTATTGAAAGCCATAAGACGGTCTTCACCGGTGCCGGTGATCATCCTCACTGCCAGAGACGCGGAGCAGGACAAGATCCTGGGTCTCGAGCTGGGAGCCGACGATTACATGGTCAAGCCGTTCAGCCCGGGTGAGCTGGTCGCCAGGACGAGAGCCGTTCTCCGCAGGGTGGCGGCGCCAGTGGAGCTTTCGATTGACGACCAGGCCTTACGGGGGATCGAAGTCCTGGGAGGGATCGAAGTGTCGCTCCTCGAGCACACGGTGCGGGTCGACGGCCGGTCGGTGGACCTTACTCCCAAGGAGTTCGAGCTCCTGCACTACCTGCTTCTGAACCGGGGTCTGGCCCTGACCCGGGAAAGGTTGTTGGAAGAGGTATGGGGCTACAGCTTCTACGGGGATGCCCGCACGGTGGACGTCCACATCGGCCAGCTACGCAAGAAGCTGGGGCCTTGGGGCCGGGTCATCCAGACGGTGTGGGGTCTCGGATATCGAGTCGACCCGGAAGCGTCGCCATGAGCGGGAGTCGGTCCATCCGAGTGCGCCTGGTGCTTGCCTTGGCCGGAGTCTCGGTCTTCACCCTCGTGGTGGTGGGCCTTGTCTTCTACTTCTTCCTGGGAGGGTACATCCTCGACCGCCAGAAGGAGATACTGCTCGACCAAGCCGTCCAGGTGGCGGAACAGGTGGAAGGTCTGGACCAGTCCCTACCTGGGGGACTTGCCGGGCCAGGACTCCTGAACATCCTCTTGCGCTCCGATGTGCGGGGTTTACCGAATGGAGCAGGGATCCTGGTCTTTCGGGGCTCGGACATGGTGGCGAAGGCGGGAGTCGTCCCCGTAAGAGCGCAGAACCTGGACCGGCTCCGGGAGCAGGCGGAGTCGATCGGGGATGCCGGTGCGGGCGCCGAGAGGGTGAGATCCGTGGTCGATGCTACAGGCGGACGGACCGACCTACTGGTGGCGGCCGCTCCCATCCGGCTTGGCGACGCGAATCAAGGCCAAGCCGTGGTCACCCTGGCCGTGGCCGACGCCTTCTCAGGTCGGCGAGACCTTTTTCGAGTCCTGTTCTTCTCCGGAGTGGTCGCGGTGGCTCTGGCAGTGGCGGTGGGCCTGGGACTGGGATCCTGGATGACCCGGCCGCTTCGCAGGCTCTCGACGGCCGCTCGGGCCATGGCCGCAGGCTCGTACGACCAACCGGTAACCGGCACGTATCCGGGGGAAGTCCAGGAACTGGCGACCAGCCTCGAGACCATGCGCCGGGAGGTCAGGCACAGCGAGGAATCGCTGCGTGGATTCGTGGGATCCGCCGCTCACGAGCTACGTACTCCGCTCACGTCCATACAAGGTTTCGCCCAGGCGCTTCTCGACGGGACGGCGGCCACGCCGGAGCAGAGACAGCGCTCAGCGGCGGCTGTCTACCGCGAGTCGTCGAGGCTGCAAAGACTGGTGGATGCTCTTCTTACCCTCTCCCGCTACGATTCCGGCGAATATCAGCCCATCTTCACGGCCGTATCGGTGGAAGCCCTGGCACAGGAAGAGGTCGATCGGCTCGTTACGGCCGGTCTGGCCGCGCCGGACCGTGTCGCTGTGGAGGCCGTTGGGCATACCCGGGCCGTCACCGACCCCGACATGCTCCGCCAGGTCGTCGGGAACCTCCTTCGCAACGCTGTACTGTATGGAGGCGACGACCCGGTGACGGTCCAGGTGTGGACCCAGGGGACGGAGCTCGTGTTCCAGGTCTCCAACGGGGGTCCAGCCTTGGGAGACGAAGAAAGGGCGCATATCTTCGAACGCTTCTACCGCGGACAGGAGGGTCGGCGTAAGGACGGGTTCGGACTTGGGCTGGCGCTCACGCGCGAGATCTGCGCCGTGCTCGGCGGCCGGGTGGAGCTCATGGATGAAGGACCTTCCACCGTGTTCCGGGTGACGCTCCCCCTGGCTCCCAAGGGGTAGAAGGCAGGACCGGGTAGCGGGGGGTCCGGCGGGGGGCTTGTGCTACCATACTTTGCGCGCGATGAATCGAGTATCTGCGAGGTTAGCGTGCACATCACCTTCATCGAACCCGCCGCTCCCGGCTTCCACGTATACAGCTTTGTGAAGCAGCTGCGACTGGGTCTGCCGCTCCTGGGTGCCATGATGGCCCAGCGCGGGCATCAGGTGCGCGTATATGCGGAGAGTCTCTCCGAGATCGATTGGGACGACGTGCTCTCCTCCGACCTGGTGGGCATCTCCTCCACTACCTCCACAGCCGTGCGCGCCTATCGCTACGCGCGCCGGGTACGGGATGCGGGCGTGCCCGTGGTCATGGGCGGACCCCATGTGACCTTCTTGGCCGACGAGGCCATGGACTTCTGCGACTACGTGGTCCGTAACGAAGGGGAGGAGACCCTTGTAGAGTTGGTCGACTACCTTCACGGCCGCGGTTCGCTGGAAACGATTTTGGGTCTCACCTACCGTGACGGCCAGGGCCAGGTCGTGCACAACCCGTCGCGTCCTCTTCTCACTTCGCTCACCGACCTCCCCTGGCCGGACATGAGTCTGGTGGTCGGTGGCGAGCAGGTGAAGCCCACGCCGATCCTGGCGTCACGGGGTTGCCCGTTCGGATGCGAATTCTGCTCGGTGGTCCTCATGTTCGGCCGCCGGGTGCGTACCGTCGAGCCGGTCGAGGTCGTGAAGCAGATAAAGAGGATAAAACCGAAGAAGCTCTTCTTTTACGACGACAACTTCTTCATCAGCAAGCGGCGGGGCAAAGAGCTGCTGACAGAGATGATCCGGCAAAAAGCGCAAGTGGAGTTCTTCGCCCAGATCAGGGCCGATTCCGTCTGCAAAGACGGGAAGGTCGACCGGGAGCTGCTGGACCTGCTGTGGAACGCGGGCTGCACCATCGTCTACTTGGGGCTGGAGTCCGTCAACCCGGCTACCCTCAAGGAGTACCACAAGGAATCGAGCATAGACGATATGGCCGGAGGGCTGGAGGCCCTGGCGCAGAGAGGCATCAAGACCCACGGCATGTTCGTGTTCGGCGCCGACTCCGACACCCCGGAATCGCTGCAGAAGACCGCAGATTTCGCCACTCAGCACGGACTGAACAGCATACAGTTCCTGGCTCTGACTCCCCTGCCCGGTACCAGGCAGACGGCCCAGTTCGAAGCCGAGGGGCGTATCTTCACCAAGAATTGGAGTCTCTACGATGGGCACCACGTGGTGTTCTGGCCCAAGCAGATGACCCCCTTCGAGCTGCAAGAGATAATCCTTCAGGCTCACAAGCGCTTCTACAAAGGGCGCCGGGTGTTTGCGGTCAGACACAGAGCCCCCATGTTCCACAAGCACCAGCTTCAGGGATACCTGCTCAGCCGGGCCTGGGAGCACGTGCGCGAGAACCGCGAGTTCTTGCGCGAACTGAAGGACTTCTCCGAGTCGCACACGCCACCCGTAGCGGTGGGTCGGGGTTTCCTCAAATCTGGGTTGGAGACGGTCACGCGATAGCGGTTCGTTCGCGTTCGGAGCGGAATGAGTGCTTGGAAATGAAGCGACCTCTGCTGCCCGCCGCCGATGGCAGGCTCCAGCAGAGAGGATTCCGGGGCTTTCTTTCGAAAAGGTAATCATTCTAGACCTAGGCAATCCCCATTCGACCAAAGGGAGCGTTGTTTGGCCAAAGTATTGGCCTTCGCGAACCAGAAGGGCGGCGTGGCGAAGACCACGACCACTCTCAATCTGGGCGTAGCGTTCCAAGAGTTGGGTCACCGGGTGCTCACGGTGGACATGGATCCCCAGGGCAATCTCACCATGAGCTTGGGGCTGAATCCCAACGACGCGCGGCCCAGCATGTTCGACGTCCTCGTGAACGGGGTGAGCATAGAGGACGTTCTCGTTCAGCGGGAACTGGATGTAGCGGTGGCGAGCATCGATCTGGCCGCGGCGGAGATCTCGCTGAGCTCGTTGATCGGCAGGGAGAGGATGCTGAGCAAGGCGCTGCTCGAGGTGCGCGACCGCTATGATTTCATTCTGATCGACACGCCTCCCTCTTTGGGCCTGCTGACGGTGAACGCGCTCACTGCTGCCGACGGGGTGATCGTCCCCGTGCAGTGCGAATACCTCTCGCTACGGGGTCTGGCTCAATTGGAGCGGACTCTCGAGCTGGTACGAGACAATCTCAATCCCAAGGTCCATATTGCCGGGATCGTGGCCACTATGTACGATTCTCGTACGATTCATGGACGGGAGGCCGTCGAGGTGCTCAGGAACAGCTTCGGCGACCTCGTGTTCGAGACGACGATCATGAAGACCATCAGGTTTGCGGAGGCGCCGGTCAAAGGGGAATCGGTGCTCAAGTACGCTCCAGGAAGCAAGGCCGCTCAGGCGTATCGGCAGCTCGCGAGAGAGGTGCTCAATGGAAAAGAGATCTAGCATGAAAGACAGCGGCCTCAGCTCTCTGTTCAGGGCGACGGAGGCGGGTAAGCCCGGCGAGGAGCAGGCCTCCGTCGCCGCCGAAGGCGAGGCCGATCTCACGGCTCAGGCCGCGACGCAGGCAGAGGATGGACCCGAGGCCGAGAGCGCAGTCTCCGAGGACGTGGAAAGCCCTTGGGACATGCCGTCCCACCCCAGCACCGGCCGTCGGACCCTGATTCAGCCTTCACGGAGCTTTCCTGCCGTCATCCGGGTCGTCGGGGTGGGGGGCGCGGGAACGAACGCCATCAACCGCATGCTCGAGGCCGGGCTGGAAGGGGTGGAGTTCATCGCCATCAACACGGACGCCCAGGCGCTCAACATGTGCGAGGCCGACCACAAGCTGCGCATCGGTCGGGAGCTGACCAAGGGCTTAGGAGGCGGCTCCGACCCGAGGGTAGGACGGGAGGCGGCCGCCGCTGCCTACGACGAGATCAAAGGCGTGCTCAAGGGCAGCGATATGGTGTTCATCACGGCCGGTGAAGGGGGCGGCACCGGTACCGGTGCCGCGCCGGTGGTGGCCGAGATAGCCAAGTCCTTGGGCGCGCTCACCATCGGGGTGGTGTCGCGGCCGTTCATCTTCGAGGGCAAGCGCCGTGGCCTGCAGGCTCTCGAGGGCGTCCGGGTCCTACGGCAGAAGGCCGACACGGTCATCGTCGTCCCCAACGACAAGCTTCTCGAGGTCGCCGACAGAGGCACCTCGATGGTGGCGGCGTTGCGGCTGGCGGATGACGTGCTCCGTCAGGGCGTGCAGGGGATCTGCGACCTGGTCACCGTTCCGGGGCTCATCAATCTCGACCTGGCCGACGTGCGCACCATCATGACCGGCGCGGGCACGGCCCACATGGGGATCGGCCGCGCGCGAGGCGAGCAACGTTCTCAGAAGGCGGCGGAGATGGCCATCAACTCCTCTTTGCTGGAGAGCTCGATCGAGGGTGCCCGGGGGATCCTGCTCAACGTCAGCGGGGGGCAGGATCTGTCGCTTCACGAGGTCAACGAGGTGGCGGAGATCGTCAATGCCGCTGCCGATCCGGAGGCCAACATCATCTTCGGCGCTGTCGTGGACGAAGCTTTGGGCGATACTCTATGGGTGACGGTGGTCGCCGCCGGGTTCGATGCGACAAGCGAAGAGATCTTGACCGAGCAGGTGGTCAGCGCCACGAGACATGATCATCCCCAGGCGGTGGGCACCCCTCAGCGAGTCGCTCCCGAGTTTGTCCCCACTGAGGAGGTCCGTGCGGAGCCCGACGGGATCGCGGGCCCCGAGGACGAGCTGGAGGTCCCGCCGTTCCTAAGGTAGGCCGCCGGCCTGGCCGGGTCCTCAGTCGATTAGGGCGCGCTCGAAGTAGAGGCAGGTCTTTTCTGCCAGACCCAGACTGCGGTAGAAGGCGTGAGCCTCGAGGTTCCAGGCCTCGGCCAGGAGGAACACCCGGCTGCATCCCCGGGCCTGGGCAAGAGACTCCGCAGCGTCGACGAGACCCCGGCCCACGTGCTCGCGGCGACGGATCTCCGTGACCACGACGTCCTGCAATTCGCATACCAGTGAACTCGACCACGTGCTGTAGGAGAATATGAGGACGCACATGCCTATCAGGCGGCCGTCGGCCTCGGCCACCAGTAGGGAATGGCCGGACGAGGAGAGTATGGTCTCGATGATCGTCTCGAGGCGGTCCTTCGAGGGAGGTGATACCCCGTGGTGCTGCATGATCTCGGCGAGGAGAGGAAGCAGTTGCGAGATGTCCGCACGCGAGGCTGGGCGGTAGTCGATCATGGACGTGAGGGTAGCAGATGGATGACGAGTTGCTGTATTTGAACGGGAGATTCATGCCCCTTTCCGAAGGTCGGATCGGCGTGGAGGACCGCGGTTTCCAACTTGGTGACGGGGTGTACGAGGTCATCAAGGTCATGAACGGCCGGCTCGTCTGGCTGGACGACCACCTCGACCGGTTGCGACGTAATCTGGAGGCATTGAGGCTGGCGGAGGCTCTCGAGAGCCACTCCCTCGAGGAGGTCCTGCCCGATCTGGTTCGGCGTTCAGGAGTCACCGAAGGTATGGTCTACGCCCAGGTGACCCGGGGGACGTCGCCCCGGGAGTTCGTGTTCCCCGACCCTCCTCGTCCCACCGTGCTGGCCTACACGAGGAGCAAGGCTCCTCCCGAGGTCGTCGAGATCATGGCGGGGATGGTCCTTCACCCTGTTGAGGATCAGCGCTGGGCTCGAAGCGACATCAAGTCGACCAACCTGCTGGCCACGGTGCTGGCCAAGGAAGCGGCCTACGAGGCCGGGGCGGATGAGGCCCTCCTGCTGAGCCCCGAGGGATTGGTCCGCGAGGGGGGGTCGTCCAGCATCTTCGCCGCACTGGGAGGTGTCGTCCGCACCCATCCGCTGGACAACCGGATCCTGGGCGGCATCACCCGCAAGCACGTGCTCGAGATAGCCCGGCGTCTGGGCTACCAGGTGGAAGAGCGGGCCTTCACTCTCGAGGAGGTCATCGAAAGCGGTGGAGGCACGGCCGCCGATGATGCTCGTGAGATGTTCGCGGCCTCGACCCTCAAGGACATCCACCCCGTGGTCCGCATCGGCACCCATGTGGTTGGCGACG
Source organism: uncultured Gaiellales bacterium (assembly GCA_964497095.1). GTDB lineage: Bacteria > Actinomycetota > Thermoleophilia > RBG-16-64-13 > RBG-16-64-13 > CAVPLM01. The sequence continues at coordinate 45,169 of CAZCCL010000001.1, forward strand.
GCCGCCCGGGCCCCGTAACGTTGGCGTTGCTGGACGCTATGCGCCGCGAGCAGGCCCTCTCCGTCGGGCTGTCGCCTCCCGCCGCATTAGCTTCACTAGGGCCACGTTAGCCGCATCCGGCCCGTGGCCGTCCTCGCCCGGAACCTCCAGTACGAACGGGACGGCAGCAAACGCCGGGTGCCGGACGACGCGGCCCAGCCCGGGCCGGCCTATGTAACCGGCACCAGGGTTCTCATGTTGGTCGCGCTTCGAGGCGAAAGGCGTCTTCGAATCATTGAGATGGATCAGCGACAACCGCTCCAAGAGGCTGTCGTCGCGGAGCCCCGTCACGAAGCGCTCGAGCCCCGCCGTGGTGTGTACCGGGTAGCCTGCGGCGAAGAGATGAGCCGTGTCGAGACAAAGACCGCACGACGAGGGAAGGGCTTCCAGGAGTGCGGACAACTCCTCGAGATCGCCGCCCACGGTATGGCCCGAACCCGCGCTGTTTTCCAGGAGCAGGGGCGGGAGAGCGTGCCCGCAACCGGTCATCGTCAGAGAACGGCGGGCCTGGTCGATCGCCGCCTGCACCGTTTCGCGGATCCGCGCCAAAGCGGCGCGGAAGCCGTCTCCCCGGTGGGAGCCCAAGTGGGTGACCACCCCAGCCGCGAGAGTGAGGGCGCCGACGGCGAGCGCCGTGGAAAGGGCATCGCGGGACCGGCGGCGGAGCTCATCGTCCGGCGAGGCGAGGTTGAGCAGGTAGATCGTATGAAGGTAGAGCGGGATCCCGTTGCGTCGCAGGCCTGCAACCAAGGCCGCGATCTCCTCAGGTGAGGGAGAGCGCGGCCGCCACGTCCGGGGATTGGAGGAGAAGATCTGCGCCACTTCGGCACCGATCGTGACGGCTCGCTCCGGGACCGGGGCGAAACCTCCGGCCGTGGAGAGTTGGGCTCCGATGAGAGGGAGGAGAGCGCGACCCGCCCGCCGCGTCTCAACGGTCTTTCTCATCGTTTTCCGGGCCATCCCTACGGTCCCTCTCCCCCCACGCTCACTGTGTCTCGGCCGAGTCAGCATATAGAATCAGCAACGTAGCCGCCAGGGGCGCGCCGGGGTACCGCAGGCCCGCGAGTTGAGAGGACGCTCTTGACCGGGCCGACCGAGTGTCGAAAAGGGCGCAGAGGAGACGAGAAGAACACATGGACCACGTGGACCGGCAAGCGGGACTCGAGGTCTGGGCGCTCGAGCCCTACTTCGGAGGCTCTCACAAGTACTTCTTGGAGGGGCTGTCGAGGCAGTCCGCCCATCGTTTCAAGCTGTTCACCCTCCCTGGCCGGCACTGGAAGTGGCGGATGCACGGAGGGGCTCTATCGTTGGCTCAAAGGGTGAGTGAAGAGGGTCGCTTGGGATCTGCACCCGACTCGGCCGCCCCAGGACCCGATGTGCTGTTCGTGTCCGATATGCTCGATCTAGCCGTCTTCTTAGCGGCGGTCGAGCCGGGGATCGCCGGCGCCCCGGCGATCGCCTACTTCCACGAGAACCAGCTCACGTATCCCCTGCCCCCGGGCGTCGAGCGAGACCTGAGTTACGGCTTCAAGAACTTGACCACAGCAGTAGCGGCCCGCACCGTCCTCTTCAACAGCGAATACCATCGCCGGGAATTCCTGGAGGCCTGCTCGGCTCTGCTGAAGGCGATGCCGGACAAGATCCCCCACTCGTATCTGGAGGAGATCGAGGCGAAATCAAGGGTTCTGCCGATCGGCTGCGACCTGCGCCGGTTCGACCGCCATCGGCCGACGGGGAGATCGCAGGCGGCGAACGGTCGCTGGGGCGATCCCCAAGCCGGACCCCTCATCGTGTGGAACCAGCGCTGGGAATACGACAAGGCCCCGGGGGCTCTCTTCGCGGCCCTGTACGAGCTGAAGGCTCGGGGGGTACGGTTCCGCCTGGCGATGGCGGGGCCCAACCAAGGCACACCGACGGCGGAGTTCCTGCGCGCCAGGCGAGAGTTGAAGGACGAGATCGTGCAGTGGGGGAGGGTCACACGAGCCACCGATTATGCGTGTCTTCTATGGTCTTCCGACGTAGTGGTCTCCACGGCCGTCCACGAGTTCTTCGGCATAGCGGTGGTCGAAGCTCTCTACTGCGGGTGCCGGCCGGTCCTGCCTCGCCGGCTCAGCTACCCGGAGATCATCCCACCCGAGGTGCATGAAGATGTCTTGTACGGGGAAGGTGAGCTGGTAGGAGCCCTCGCCGGAGCGTTGGCTCGGCCGCGCGGCTGGTCGGAGGACTGGCAGAGGACGTGGGTGAGCCGCTTCGATTGGGCGAGCCTTCGGACTCGCTACGATGAAGAGATCCGGCGGTGTTGGGAGAACGAGGCACGCACCCGGAGCCCGCGGCGCCGGGTCGGTGACCAAGTGGGAGGGAGAGACGGTGGCGGAGAGACTATCGCTTGATATCGGGCGTTGCTTGGCAGGGGCCGGCGGAGAAGAAGTGTCGATGCCCGGGGGACTGGAGCCCGTCGCGCTGACCCCCGCCATGCTGGCGGAGCTCCGGCCTCGCCTCGAGGAAGCCCGCAAGGTGCTGCTGGAGCGGGCCGGAACAGGGATGCTGGGCTGGATGGAACTGCCGTACCAAGATCCATCCGAGATTCTGACCTTTGTGGATCGGAACCGAGCCAACTTCGACTCCTTGCTGGTCATCGGGATCGGCGGGTCGGCTCTGGGGATCGCCGCCCTGGCGACCGCCCTTCTGCCCTTCCACTACAACGAGCTCGACCCTGCCGAGCGCGGTCAGAGGCCTCGTCTCTACGTGCTCGACAACGTCGATCCGGACGAGACGGCCGCCATCCTCAGCCGCCTCGATCCGGAGCGCACCTTGGTGAACGTCATCTCGAAATCGGGGACGACGGGCGAGACCATGGCCGGGTATCTGGTGGTCCGGGAGCGATTCGAAGCCGCCCTAGGAGCGGAAGCGCTGAAAGACCATCTGGTGTTTACCACCGACCCGACGAGCGGAGTGCTTCGCAAGATCGGGGACGCGTCGGCAGTACCCATGTTCGACCTCCCCCCGGGGGTGGGTGGGCGTTTCTCGGTCCTCAGCCCGGTGGGACTACTGCCGGCCGCACTGACGGGGATGGACATCGGCGCGCTTCTCGCCGGGGCTCGGGATATGGCCGGGTGGATCGCGGACAGCGAGGGGTGGGAGAATCCGGCCTGCGCCTTCGCGGGGGTCCACTATGTGGAAGACACCGGCCTCGGACGGAGGGTGAGCGTCATGATGCCATACTCCGCCCGCCTCCGCGACCTGTCCGACTGGTATCGGCAGCTGTGGGCGGAGAGCCTGGGCAAAGCTCTCGACCGGCGCGGACGCCAGGTCAACGTGGGGCCTCTGCCGGTCAAGGCGCTCGGCGTGACCGACCAGCACTCCCAGCTGCAGTTGTACGCGGAGGGCCCGGACGACAAAGTGATCACATTCGTGGGAGTCGGAGAGTTCACGGAGAAGGTATCCATACCCATTCCGGGCCCCGACGCGGAGGAGCTCGGGTATCTCGGGGGTCACAGTCTGGCCGAGTTGCTCTGGGCCGAGCAGAAGTCCACCGCATGGGCGTTGGCGCAGAAGGGCAGGCCTTCGCTCACGGTCAGCCTGCCCCGGGTCGACGCTTTTTCGGTGGGGGGTCTGCTCTACCTGCTGGAGATGGCGACGGCGATCGCCGGCGAACTGTACGATATCGACGCTTTCGACCAACCCGGAGTGGAGCTGAGCAAGCAGGCTACTTACGCCTTGATGGGGCGTCCCGGCTACGGGGCCTTGGCCGGAGAAATCGCCTGAGGTGAACCCCTGGTGAGGCGGAGGTGACGCTGGTCCGGCGGGCGTTGTGGTTGGTCGGCGCGACCCTCGTCTACAACGTCATCGAGGCCGTCATCGCCGTCTGGGCGGGGACGGAAGCCGATAGCATCGCCCTCCTCGGCTTCGGTCTGGACAGTGTCATCGAGTGCGCGGCGGCAGCGGTGCTGCTGTGGCGGCTCTGGGTCGAGACGGGCTCGCACGACGCGGAGCGCATCGAGAAGGCAGAGCGTCGGGCGCATCGCTTCGTGGGCCTGACCTTTCTCGCTTTGGCCGCGTACGTGGTCGTGCAGGCTGCCCTCAACGTGGCCTCGGGGGATCGTCCGGAAAGCAGTACGGTGGGCATCGTGCTGGCTGCGGCCTCGCTGGTCGTCATGCCTCTTTTGGCTTGGGCCAAGCTGCGGACCGCCGCCGGCCTGGGTAGTGGGGCGCTCCGGGCCGAGGCCAGAGAGACGCTCGCCTGCGCCTATCTGTCGTTCACCCTTCTTCTCGGCCTTACGCTCAACGCGGCCGCCGGTTGGTGGTGGGCCGACCCGGTCGCTGCCTTGTTCATGGTGCCCTGGTTGATCAGGGAGGGTCTGGAAGGAGTACGGGGCGAAGACTGAGCGGCTCCGAGGACCGGGTGTTTCGGGCCAGGCGGCCGCTGAGTGGGCGGCGGGCACCCGGCAGCCGCCGGCTGGGCACCCGATTGGCGGCCGCTCAAGAGGCACCCACTAGGGGGCCGGTAGACACTCGTTGGCTGCGTAGCGACCCCGTTGGCGGCGTGGCGCACCCCTCCTTTGAGTAGCCCCCTTGTCAGCGAACATATGTTCGTATATTCTGGGGACCATGGAGGGACGGATCACATCCGCCGGACTCAGCACCGAACTCAGCACCGGACTCGATGCCGGCAGCGGCGCCGGTGCCATCGTGCGGCCGCGCGCCGCTCATCGGGTGATAGCCCACCTGGACTTCGACGCTTTCTTCGCCGCGGTGGAAGAGAACCGGGATCCTTCGCTACGAGGCAAGCCTGTTATCGTCGGCGGCGGGGAGCGGGGAGTGGTCTCCACCGCCAATTACGTGGCCCGGCGGTACGGCATACATTCGGCTATGCCCCTCCGCACCGCCAGGCGCCTCTGCCCCCATGGGGTGTATCTCACCGGACATCACCGGCTCTACCTCGAGTACTCCCGCCGTCTGATGGCCATGCTGGACGGCTACTCGCCCTTGGTTGAGCAGATGAGCCTGGACGAGGCCTATCTCGACCTCACCGGCACCGAGCGGCTGTTCGGGTCGCCGGTCCGGACGGCCCGGCTCATCCAACGGCGGGTGGAGGACGAACTTGATCTGACCATCTCCGTGGGGCTGGCTACGAACAAGCTGGTGGCCAAGGTGGCTTCCGATCATCACAAGCCGGCCGGCTTCACCGTGATCCCGCCGGGAAAGGAGGCGGAGTTCCTAGCCCCTCTGCCCGTGGAGCGACTGCCGGGGGTAGGGCCGGCACTGCTGGAAAAGCTGCGAGACCGGGGGGTAGCTACCGTGGGTGATCTGGCCCGGGTCCCGCCGCATCTATTGCGTCTTTCTTTTGGCGAATGGGGAGAACTACTCGCCCACCGGGCCCGGGGTGAAGACCTGCGCCGGGTGATACCCCACGAAGAAGTGAAGTCCATCTCCCGGGAGCACACCTTCGAAGAAGACGTCTCCGACGTGAGCCTGCTCGAGTCGACACTGATCGCGCTCACCGAGGATGTCTGCCGCCGCCTGCGCCGCAGGCGGTTGGAGGCCCGTACGGTGACCGTCAAGATCCGCTACTCGGACTTCGTCACCCATACCTGTTCGCACACCTTGTCCCGGCCGCTGGATGTGGACGAGACGTTCTTCAAGGAAGTACTGGCTCTCTTCCGCCAGGGGCGTCGCAGGCGCTATCACCTGAGGTTGGTGGGGGTGGGGCTCAGCAATCTGGTGCCGCGCGCCTGGCAGGACGACCTCTTCGACCAAGAACTGCCTTTGCTGAGAGAACTCGATCTCAAGGTGGATACCATCCGGGAGAAGTACGGAAAGCAGGCCGTGTGCCGGGGGGCGGCGCTCCCCTACTGCTCGTTGGGCACCGCGTATATGCGTACCTCGGAAAGGGCCGCATCCTCCCACTCGTAGTCCGGATAGACGGAAACGATGGTCAGCTTGATCCACTCGGTGGCTCTGTGTGTGGTGGTGACGGACTGAAGATCCTTGGTATCCAGTAGCTCGACCAGCTGAGTGGCCCCGTTCGAGTATTCAACCTTCAATGACTTGACACGGGCGGCGCTGAAGAAACGATCGTCGTCTTTCTGATAGCCGTTCGCGATCTCGAGATGGTCGACGACCACCGGCTCCAAGAACTCGAAGCGCACCCATTCACCCGTCCCCGGCCCCTTCCTGCCTTCGGACCACGCCGTGGTCAGGTCGCCGTCCACCAGGTTGGGTGGGCGGAAGTTGCTGGTCGCGGTCGGTTCCAGCACCGAGGAAGCGGAGGTGGCCCGAGGCCGGATGAGCATGGCCGCCTTGGTCGAAGATGAACTGCCGGGGTTGCTGCCGCCACCGCCGGGATTGGCGGAGGACTCGGTGACGATGGTGGCCGTGGTGCCGGTGCGACCGGCGTAGGGGTCGACCGTCTTGCCCAGATCGAGCCCGCGGTAGACGATGAAACCCAGACTGAACGTCGTGGCCAGCAGAACGAGGAAGAGGGCGAACCCCATCGCCACCCCGGCGGGCGTGACCCGGCTGCCCCGGGGCAACGCCCCCCCAGGGACCGAGCCGGTGAGAGAAGCGCCGCAGCGGCTGCAGAACAGCGCACCGGGCTCGTTCGGAGTCCGACATTGGCGACACCTTATGTAGTCAGCGGGGCTCATCGGTGGTTGCCGTTCCCGTGATCGCGTGATCGCAGTCGTCGTCGCACAAGCAGCAGCCTTCCCCGGCCATTATGGCAGGAAGAGCCGGTCTTCCGGAATACCCAGTCTTGCCAAGGACCCGGTCGGTCGTTCCCCCTCTGCTAGAATCTGCTGGTCCGTTCAATGCCGGCTCATATGGAGAACCATCCATGCCAGATATCGACAGCCTCAAGGAATCCAAGAACTACTATCTCGACATACCGCAGCGGCATGAGGCCTTCTTCCTCAAGGGTTCCGTTTCGCTCGACTGGGGCATGCAGAGCCGGCTGGCTCGTATATTCCGCCCTGAATCCGGCCGCACGGTGATGCTCGCCGTCGACCACGGCTACTTCCAGGGACCCACTTCAGGTCTGGAGAGAGTGGACGTCAACATCCTTCCGCTGGCCCCGTACTCCGATGCCCTGATGCTCACGAGGGGCATCCTGCGCTCTATCGTCCCCCCGACCTACGAGCGCGGTGTAGTCATGCGGGCGAGCGGAGGGCCGAGCGTCCTGCGGGAGCTTTCGAACGAGCAACTGGCGGTCGACATGGAGGACGCGGTACGCATGAACGTGTCCGCCGTTGCGGTCCAGGTCTTCATCGGCGGGGAATACGAGACTCAGTCGATCTACAACATGACCCGTCTGGTCGACATGGGCTACCGCTACGGCATCCCCGTCCTAGGCGTCACTGCGGTGGGCAAGGATATGACCCGGGATGCCCGCTACTTCCGGCTGGCCTGCCGCATGGCGGCCGAACTGGGCGCGAATTTCGTCAAGACGTACTACATCGAAGAAGACTTCGAGACCGTGACCGCTTCCTGTCCGGTCCCCATCGTGATGGCGGGCGGTAAGAAACTCCCCGAGCTGGACGCCCTCACCATGGCGTACAAGGCGGTGAGCGAAGGCGCCTCGGGTGTGGACATGGGCCGCAACATCTTCCAGTCGGACGCCCCGGTGGCCATGATCCAAGCGGTGAACAAAGTCGTGCACGAGTTCATGAAGCCTGCAGAGGCCTACGAGCTCTTCCAGACCTTGAGGAACGAGAAGAAGTAGGGCCACGTTGGGCGGCGTTGACAGGGGCGGCTCCGGGGCCGGCGACTCCTCACCGGGGGGTCCCGTGACCGTACCTGCTGTCGTTAGCACCTTGGAGCGCCTGCGGTCGCTGTGTCCCACGGTCAGCGTGGGCACTCTCACCGCCGATCTCATGCATCTGGGGGACGAGCTCGCACTGCTCGAGGAAGCGGGCGTGGGAATGGTGCACGTGGACGTCATGGACGGCTGCTTCTGCCCCGCGCTCACCGTCGGCCCGCCGTACATCAAGGGCCTACGCACGCCACTCCTCAAAGATGTGCATCTGATGGTGCACGAGCCTCTTGATCGACTGGGGGACTACGTGGCCGCGGGGGCCGATATCATAACGGTCCAGGTGGAGTCGGCGGTCCACATCCACCGGGTGCTTCAGCATCTCGGCTCGATGGAACATGTGTCCGGGCCGGGCCGGGGCCTGGTGCGAGGATTGGCGCTCAACCCTGGCACCGCCCTGGAGTGGTTGACCGGACCTCTGCTCGACGAGATCGATCTGATCGTGCTTCTGGCCGTGGATCCCGGGTGGAGTGGGCAGGCGCTTTCCCCCGCTATCTACTCCCGGGTGGCCAAGGTGAAGGAACTGATCGCATCCTCGGGTAGAGAGATCCTGGTTTCCGTCGACGGCGGGGTCACACGAGACAACATCGCCGGTCTGGCCGCCTCCGGGGCGGATATCGTCGTCACGGGCAGTGCCGTCTTCGATGGAAAGGCGGCGCTGGCGAATGCCAGGCTCATGCTCTCGGCCATGCAGGGGGCGGGAGCGGAGTAGCTCGAGAGCAGAGGTGGCTGTTCATGCGGTCGAAGTGGTCGGAGGAAGAAGCCGCCGGGTTCGTCGCCCGGTACGCGGCTGAGTGGGGAGAGCCGCTTGCTCTCCGCACCTATTCCAGCCGGCTGCTGGGGGGCGAGCCGACGCTGGTGCTGCATGGGGGCGGCAATTCCTCGGTCAAGACTCCGTGGAAGAACATCCTCGGGGAGACGGTGGCCGCCGTATTCGTGAAGGCTTCGGGGGTGGACATGGCCCTCATGGAGCCGGGTGATCACACCGGTCTCGAGCTGGACTACCTGAGGCGCCTGCGGTTGCTGGCAGGCTTGGACGATGGGCAGATGGTCGACCAACTGAGGACCCATCGGCTGCGGGCGGACGGCTTGACTCCGTCGATCGAGGCGCTGGTTCATGCGTTTCTCCCGGCCTCCTATGTGGACCACACTCATGCCGACCACATCTTGGCGCTCACGAACCGGCCTGACGGTGAGGCCCTGGCAGGGCGGGTCCTCGGAGAAGAAGTCATCGTGCTCCCTTACGTCACTCCGGGCTTCGACCTGGCCTTGGCGGCGGTTGCGGCCCTGGAGGGCCGGACTTCCGCTAGAGGGATGGTCTGGGCGCATCACGGCCTCACGACCTGGGGCGAGTCGGCCCGGGAGTCGTACGAGGCCACGGTCGACTTGGTATCGCGGGCGGAGCAGTTCCTTGAGGCACATAGGGTGCCACGTCGACCGCCGGCCCATGGCTCCGCGGACCCCGCGCCGCCGACTTTCCCCGGGGCAGAGGTCGACGCGCCGGCTGTGGAGCCTACGCCCGCCGAGACGCCCTCCGTTGCGGCTACGCCGGCGGAGACCGGAGAGGCCGAAGAGAGACTGGCGGCGGTGGCGCCGGTGATACGCGGGCTGTTGGCCGCCCGCACCGATGACTGCGACCGGCCCTACCAGCGGGTGGTGCTACAGACGCTCACCGGGCGCGGGGTCCTAGCTGCTCTCGCCGCACCGGGAGCGCGCGACATGCTGGTCAGCCCGCCGCTCACCACCGATCACCTGATCCGCACCAAAGCGCTGCCGTTGTGGGTGGAGGGGCTTCCGTACGAGGATCCCGTTGCGCTCCACGAGCGACTCGAGGCGGCGGTCGAAGGCTACTGCACTTCCTACGCGGCCTATCTCGAACGCCACGCTCAAGACATGCCACCGGGCATCGAGCCCTTCGATCCTCGGCCGCGGGTGGTTCTCATCCCCGGCCTGGGCGCGCTCTGCGCGGGACCGGACCTGCGCGAGTCCGTCATCGCCCGTGACATAACCGAGCACGCTCTGGCCGTGAAGACCCTGGTCGCAGAGACCTCTGCGGTGGGAGGCCCGTACCAAGGGTTGCACGAGGACGAGCTGTTCCGCATGGAGTATCGGCCTCTGCAGCACGCCAAGCTGGCTTCGAGCGCGCCCAAAGCTACTTCGGGCAAAGGCAGGTCCTCGGAGCTTAGTGGGCAGGTGGCTCTCATCACCGGAGCGGCGGGAGCCATCGGGACCGGCGTCTGCCGGGGTCTTCTGGAGGCCGGCTGCCTGGTAGCCGCCACCGATCTGAACGGCGCCCCTCTCGATACCTTGCTTGGGGATATGGAGCGTGATTTCCCCGACAACGTGATCGGCGTACCCCTCGACGTGACGGACGCGGCCTCTGTGTCGGCCGCTTTCGCCCAGGTGTCGCGCACCTGGGGCGGCATCGATCTGGTGATCGCCAATGCCGGTATCGCCATGGTGGCGCCGCTCACCGAACTGGATCTGGAGCGCTATCGCAAGCTCGAACGGGTCAATGTCGAAGGCACTCTGCTGGTCCTTGCCGAGGCGGCTCGATTGTTCCGGCGCCAGAGGACCGGGGGAGACATCGTGCTCGTCTCCACCAAGAACGTCTTTTCCCCGGGGGCCAGTTTCGGCGCCTACAGCTCTACCAAAGCAGCGGCTCATCAGCTGGCCCGTATCGCCAGCTTGGAACTGGCCGGGGACGACGTACGGGTCAACATGGTCTCACCCGATGCCGTGTTCTCGTGCGGCACCTGCCGCTCCGGTCTATGGGCGGAGGTCGGCCCCGAACGGATGAAAGCCCGGGGGTTGGATGAGGCCGGTCTCGAAGCCTACTACCAGAGCAGGAACCTACTGAAGACTCAAGTCACAGCCGCCCATGTGGCGAACGCGGTGCTCTTCTTCGCCACCCGCCAGACTCCGACCACCGGGGCCACCATCCCCGTGGATGGCGGACTACCCGATTCGACGCCTCGCTAGGGAGGGAGGGATGACGCTTCTCGCCCAACCGATTGATCTGCGCAGTGACACGGTCACCAGGCCGAGTCCGGAGATGCGCCGGGCCATGGCCGAGGCTGAGGTCGGGGACGACGTCTACCGCGAGGACCCGACCATCAACCGTCTCCAGGATCTGGTGGCGGACATGCTGGGTAAGGAAGCGGCCCTTTTCGTGCCTTCGGGGACGATGAGCAACCAACTTTGCCTGCGCACCTTGACCCGCCCGGGCGACGAAGTCATCGTCCACGAGGACGCCCACGTGCTGCATTATGAGGGTGGTTCCGCGGCGGCCCTGTCCGGCCTGCAACTGAGGCCGCTTGCCGGGGAACACGGTATCCTCGACCCCGGAGCGGTGGAGGGGGCCATCCGGCCGCTGGGGGAACATTTTGCCCGCACGGGCGCCGTGGAGATGGAGAACACCCACAATCGGTGCGGCGGCACCATCTGGCCCCTGGAAGCGATGGAGGCGGTCGCGCGGCTGGCTCGAAGGCGCAACATAGGCGTGCATCTGGACGGCGCCCGCATCTGGAACGCCCACAGGGCCACGGGGAGCCCGCTTCGAGCGTATGCGGCCGCGGCCGACTCCGTGTCGGTGTGCTTCTCGAAGGGGCTGGGGGCTCCGGTCGGCTCGGCTTTGGCCGGATCGGTCGAGTTCGTGGAGGAAGCACGCGACAATCGCAAGCGCTACGGCGGAGCGATGCGGCAGGCCGGCATCTTGGCGGCCGCCGCCCTCTATGCGCTGGAGCACAACCTCGATCGTCTGGGGGAGGACCATGAGAAGGCCCAGGTGTTGGCGGACCTTCTGGGGGAGGTCCCCGGACTCGAGATCGTGCATCCGGTGCAGACCAACATCCTCATCGTCGACGTCGGTCCCTTGGGTGTGACGGCGGAGCAGGCGGTGACGGCGCTGCGAGAGCGGGGCGTATGGTGTGGGGAGGCTGCGCCCACCCGAGTGCGGTTCGTGACCCATCTCGATGTCAGCGCTCGGCAGGTGCGCCTCGCAGCCGAGGAAGCGGCGCGGCTCCTGCCCACGCTCGCTGCCGCGGGGAAGGACAGATGAGTCCCACCGGACCCGCGGGCGACCCTCGAGCGCCGTACGCCCGGGTCGCCGTGGTCGGCCTGGTTTCTCGTCACGACGAGCGTTCAGGCGACGACAGATGGCTCCTCGTCCATCGCGAACAGCCCGCGGACGCCTGGGACCCGCCCGGGGGTCGGATGGAGAAAGACGAAGACCTTGCGGCGGCTGTGATTCGGGAGGTCGCCGAAGAGACCGGGCTGCAGATCGAGGTGGGCGGCCCGTGCTACGCACTCTTGACCGTATACAAGGGCGAGCGTCTTCTAGCCGTGAGCATGGCCTGCCGCCCGGCGAGCCACCCCGACCATCTGCACCTCGACCCTGAGGCGGCGAGCGAGTGGCACTGGGTCTCATCCGAGGAGTGGGAGCGGCTGGCAGGCCTCGGCGGGAGCAGTTGGTCTGTCGACGACGTAAGGAGAGCGACCCGGATGGCCAGGGTCTTGTGGCAAACGGAGGAGCGGTGAACAGGGACGACGCGCTACGGATCGTGCAGACTCGTGTCGAAAACGAGAACCTGGTCAAGCACATGCTGGCCGCCGAGGCGATAATGGGGGCACTGGCGCGGCGACTGGGGGAGGACGAGGGATCGTGGCGGCTGGCCGGACTGCTCCACGACCTGGATGCCGAAATGACCGCCGATACCATGGAAATGCACGGGGTCCTGACCGTCCAGTGGCTGCGGGAGGAGGGGCTGGACGACGAGGCCGTCCTGCACGCGATCGCCGCTCACAACTCCGCGAACGGCTCGAGCGTGGAGAGCCGGATGGACAGGGCGCTTTTCGCCGGCGACCCCTTGACCGGCCTGGTGACGGCGGCAGCCCTGATCAGACCGGAGAAACGGCTCGAGGCGGTGGAGTTGAAGAGCCTCAAGAAGCGATTCAAGGAGCCCTCGTTCGCCAAGGGGGCCCGCAGGGAGGACATGATGACCTGTACGGAACTCGGCATCGACCTCGAGGAATTCCTGGCGATAGGACTGGAGGCCATGAAGGAGATAAGCGATGACCTCGGACTCTGAGACGAGCCTTCCTGTTCTTCTGACCACGGTCTTCGATCCCCTGGAGGCCGAGATCATCGTGGGCAAGTTGCGCAGCGCCGGGATCGAAGCCATGGTCCGCCATGAGGCGCTGTCGGTGGTGTACGGCTTGACCGTGGACGGTTGCGGCCAGCAGGATATCCTGGTGCGCCCCTCCGACCTCGAAGTGGCCCGAGCGGCCCTCGAGCCGGCGGTCGAGGGCTCGGAGGGCGTGGGTTCCCTAGAGGAGCTCGCGGGTGATGACTCGAGCGCGCCGGACGAGATGGGCGCGCCCGCAGGTGCCGACCGGTCCGCGGCTGCCGAGCCGCCCGCAGGTGCCGAGCCGCCCGAGGAGGCGAGACGATGAAGTCGGTGCTGGGCGTGGATGTCGGGGGGACGAAGGTCGCTGTGGGTCCCGTGGACCGGACCGGCAGGCAGTTGGCCCGGCCGCTCATCGAGTCCAGTCAGGCGGTAGGGACGGCGGCCTTCATCGGCGGTCTGGAGGCCACGTTGCGCAAGGCGATGGCGGATTTCTCGAAGTTCGAACCGGAAGCGGTGGGCTTGGCCTGCGCCGGGACCGTGGACGGCGCCGAGGGCCTCGTATACTCCTCCCCCAACCTCCCGCTCAAAGAAGTGCCTCTGGCCGGGATACTCCAGAGAGCTCTGGGGATTCCCGTGGTTCTCGAGAACGACGCCAATGCGGCCGTCCTGGGAGAGGCGGTAGCGGGCGCCGCCGCCGGGTTGCGGCATGTAGTCATGCTGACTCTAGGCACTGGGGTGGGTGGTGGCCTCTTCTTGAACGGCCGCCTCTACCGGGGCGCGAGCGGCGGGGCCGGCGAGCTAGGGCACGTCATCGTCCAGGCCGATGGCCTGCCCTGCCGATGTGGTAACAACGGTTGCCTGGAGATGTACGCCTCCGGGATGGCGTTGGGGCGGTTCGCGGAGGTCCGGGCCGGAGATGAGAGAACGGATCCCACGGGCGCCCTAAGCAGACTACGAAAACAGGGTCGGCTGACCGGGCGTGAGGTGAGTCGTCTCGCGCGTGAGGGAGACACGGGAGCGCTGGGTGTGGTGCAGGAGTTGGCCGGATGGTTGGGTATCGGTCTTGTGAACATCACCCATGTCTTCGACCCGGAGATGATCGTGGTCGGCGGAGGGGTGGGAGAACTGGGCGAGTTGCTCATAGGCCCGGCCCGGGCATTCGTGCAGGAGCATGCCATGCCTCCGGCGCGGGATCGCGTTCGCGTGGCCCCGGCCAAGCTGGGGAACAAGGCCGGTCTCGTCGGTGGCGGGCTGGCCGCCTGGGAGGCTTTCGGGTGAGGGATGCTGTACATCTGCCCGACACCCATCGGTAACCTCGGGGACGTCACTCTGCGCGTCCTGGAGACTCTGGGGCGGGCAGATCTGATCGCCTGCGAGGACACCAGGCGCACCAGGGTCCTACTCGCCCACCACGAGGTCGACGCCGGGCGGCTAATGAGTTTCCACGATCACAACGAGGAGCAGAGACTTCAAATGCTGCTCGCGCCCCTCCGCGAGGGCAAAGATGTGGCCCTCGTCTCGGATGCGGGAATGCCGGGGCTCTCGGACCCCGGCTTCAGCCTGGTGCGGGCATGTGCCGCGGAAGGCATCCCGGTGACGGTGCTCCCGGGCGCTTCGGCCGTCTCGACGGCGCTGGTCCTCTCGGCCGTGCCCGCCGACCGCTTCGCCTTCGTCGGTTTTCTCGCTCGGGGTAAGCACAAGCTGCAGGCCCAGTTGGAGCTCTTCGAGGGGACGGGGGCCGCTCTGGTGGCCTTCGAGTCACCTCGGCGGATCCGGACCTCTCTCGCGACCATCGCCGAACGCTGGCCCCAACGCCGCCTCGCTGTGTGCCGAGAGCTGACGAAGCTGCACGAGGAGGTCGTCCGGGGGACGGCCGCGGAAGTGCTCTGCCGGCTCGGGGATCCCGTGCGGGGCGAGATCGTCGTGGTCTTGGAGGCTCATGGCGAGACCAGGAGGGAAAGGCCGATCGCCGGCGGGCAAGGCGCACGCGGTACGGGCACCGGCTTGAGCGGTGGGAGAGACTTGGAGGAGCGGGCTGAAGAAGCCCTCGCCCAGTTGATGGACTCGGGAGTGGGTACCAAGTCGGCGGCCCGGATCACGGCCGATCTGACCGGACTCTCGACTCGGAAGGCATACGCTCTGGCGCTGAAGGCCAAGGAGCGGGACCGGTGATAGGCACTGCAGGCGGTCCACTCTGCCACCCCGGCTGAGGCGGGCATGGCCGCTCCCGGCCGGGCCGCCCCGGGCCTGGGCCGCGAGCGGTGGCCTACAGACCATCTGTTAGAATAGCGCGGCCATGGGCCGCTTCTACATCACCACTCCCATCTACTATGTCAACGACGTGCCTCATATCGGGCACGCCTACACCACTACGGCGGCCGATGTGGCGGTCCGTTTCCACAGACAGATCGGAGACGACGTCTATTTTCTCACCGGCACCGATGAGCACGGCAGCAAGATCGAGCAGGCCGCTCTCGCCCGGGGCGTGACTCCCAAGCAGCACGCCGACGAGATCGTGGTCAAGTTCCGCGAGGTCGCTCAGAAGGTGGATGCCAGCATCGACTTCCTGGTGCGGACCACCGACCCGGAGCACGAGAGGTTCGTGCAAGACTTTGTCCAACGCTGCTACGACAACGGCGATATCTACACCAGCTCCTATGCCGGTCTCTATTGCTCGGCCTGCGAGGCCTACTACACCGAAGAGAACCTGGTGGACGGGCTTTGCCCGGACCACGGCACGGCTCCGGTGCGGATGGAGGAGCAGAACTACTTCTTTCGCCTCTCCGACTATCAGGGCCGGCTGATCGAGCACTACAGGCGGCGTCCCGATTGGATTCGTCCCCGGCACCGCTACAACGAGGCCCTCTCCTTCATCGAGCAAGGCCTGGAAGACATCTCCATCTCTCGAGCGACGCTCAAGTGGGGGATCACCGTCCCTTGGGACTCCTCGCAGGTGATCTATGTGTGGATCGACGCGCTCATCAGCTACATGAGTGCTCTGTATTTCGCTCCCGGTCAAGATCTTGTCTCCCGCTTCTGGCCGGCGACGTACCACCTGATGGCCCAGGACATCCTCAAGTTTCACGCGATCATCTGGCCGGCCCTGCTGATGTCGGCCGGATACGAACTGCCGGAACATCTGTTCATACATGGATACTTGAAGCTGGGCGGCGAGAAGATGTCGAAGACCCGGGGCAACGTCATGGATCCCTTCCCGCTCATCGAGAAGTACGGGGCCGACCCGTTCCGGTTCTACTGCCTGCGTGAGGTAAGCTTCGGTCAGGACGGGATGGTGAGCGAGGAGGGCTTCAAAGCCCGCTACAACGCGGAGCTGGCCAACGAGCTGGGCAACCTGGTGTCGCGGACTACTTCGATGATCGGCAAATACCGGGGCGGCGCCGTTCCGGCGCCGCCCCCCGGCCGCACCCCGACCGATTCGCCGCTGGCCGCCGAGGCGGTGGCGACCGCCAAGACGGCGCGGATCCAACTGGAGGAGATGGACCTGAGCGCCGCCTTGGACACCATCTGGGGCTTCGTGCGCCGGCTCAACCGCTACGTGGAAGAACAGGCGCCTTGGAAGCTGGCCAAGGAGGCTGGCGCCCAGTCCAGCGGTGGGGCCGGAGACGCCGGGGCGGCAGGGCGAGGGGCCCCCGAGCCTGCGCAGCCCGCCTCCGGTGCAGCTGCCGAGCTTGACGCCACTCTCTGGGATCTGGCGGAGGGCCTCCGTCTGCTCACCGTTCTCCTCTATCCGTTCATCCCGGAGACCGCGCTGGCCATCCGGGGGCGGCTCGGGCTACAGCCGGACCTTGTGTCCGCTCGAGCACCCGGATGGGGCGAGGCCCGCTGGGGCCTGCTGCCCGAAACGGCGGCCGTGATCGGCGGCGCCCCTCTGTTCCCCCGCATCGAGGACTGATCGGGTCGGGGTCGTCCCACCGAACAGGCTACTTCACCGGGGCAGCACGGCCGCGATCATGCTCATCGACTCCCACACCCACCTCGATCACTGCCGGGAGGATGCCGCCGACCTCATCGCCGACGCCCGCCAGGCCGGGGTGGGTCTCATCATCCAAGCGGGAATCGACCTGACCCGATCCCGCTGGTCGGTCGAGCTGGCCGAGCAGAACCCGGGAGTCTTCGCTACGGTCGGTTTCCACCCGCACGAGGCGGGCCACGCCACGGATGAGCAGATCGCCGCCATCGAACAACTGACGGCACATCCTCGCGTGGTCGCGGTGGGGGAGACCGGCTTTGACTTCTTTCACGACTTCTGGCCGCATGACATCCAGGAAGACGTGTTCGTGCGTCATATCGAACTGGCCAGACGAGCCGGCCTCCCGGTGGTGATCCACACGCGGGAGGCGGCTGAACCCACTCTTTCGGTGCTGGCCGAGCATGCCTTAGGGATGAACGTGGTGCTCCACTGCTTCTCGCTACCCGAACATCTGGACGCGGTGGTCGAACGGGGGTACTACGTCAGCTTCGCGGGCAACGTGACCTACAAGAACGCGGTCGATCTGCAGGCCGCCGCCGCCGCGGTCCCCGCTGACCTCATCCTGCTGGAGACGGACGCCCCCTGGCTCACCCCGGTGCCTGTGCGGGGCCGTCCCAACCGCCCGGCGCTGGTGGCGAAGACCTACGAGTTCGTGGCCGACCTACGGGGGGTCACGGCGGATGAGCTCGCGACGCAGATCGAGTCGAACGTACGCGCGGCGTTTCCGCGGCTGGCGGTACCGCTTGGGGGCCTTGAGTGACCGCGCGTGATCCCGCCCGAGGAAAGACTCCCCGGAGGGAGCACGGCGCGGGCGGCGCGGGCGCAGGCGGCGTCGGCGATGACCCGAGGCCGTCTTCCGGCCTGCGTCAGATCTCGCTTGCCCGGCTGGCGGAGTTCGGGGTCACGCCCAAGAGGGATCTGGGACAGAACTTCCTCATCGACGACAATATCCTGGGGGTGATCCTCGGCTATCTGGGATGTGGTGCCGAGGACGTGGTCCTTGAGGTCGGTGCCGGGTTGGGGGTGCTCACCAGCGCGCTGGCCGGGGTTGCCAAGCATGTGCACGCGTTCGAGGTGGACAGAAGTCTGGAAGCGCCCCTCACCGCGACCCTGCAGGGCGATCCCAAAGTGAGCCTCCACTTCGAGGATGTGCTGAAGGCTCCTCTCGACGACTTGGCACCGTCTCCCAGCCTGTGCGCGAGTAATCTCCCGTATTCGGTGGCCGGCCCTTTCGTCATCGAGTCGCTCCAGCGACTGCCCGACGTGCGCCGCTACTGCCTCATGGTCCAGCGCGAGGTGGCCGAGCGCATGGCCGCGGTACCCGGGACCAAGGCCTACGGCGTGCTTTCCGTATGGGTACAGCTCTACGCCCGGATCGTCCGTGTGAGGCCGCTGGCGCGGTCTATCTTCTATCCGCAGCCCCACGTGGACTCGAGCCTGGTGGTGCTCGACCGACTCCCCCGCGAGGAACTGCCGCGCACCGACCCGGAGGATCTGCGGGCGGTGGTCCAGGCGGCCTTCGGACAGCGGAGGAAGATCTTGGTCAACGCGCTGAGCGGGGGATTGGGCGTGCCCCGGGATTACGCGCTGCAAGCCGTCAGGAAGCTCGACCTGCCCGAGGGTGTGCGCGCGGAGCGCCTGGCGCCGGGGCAGTTCGTTCTGTTGGCCGGAGAGCTCTTCCCTTAGCCGGAGCCGCGCTCGGCCTCGGCGGAGGCGGTTCGTCCGGACTCGTCTTCGGCCGGTGCCCGGCAGGCGGTCAGACGGAGTACGGTACCAACACGAAGGGGAATCTGTCGGGCCCCAGGTGGCGAGTGTCACGAGTCACGAGCCTGAGGCGGTGCTGAACCGCTAAAGCTACCTGGAACGCGTCGGGCAATCTGAGTCCATGCTCGCGTCTGAGCCGCGCGGCGCCGTCGGCAGTGTCCGAATCGATGCGTAGAATGGGGAAGAAGTCGACCAGCCGTTTCGGTAAGTCGATGTCTTCTGCGTCAAACCCTGCGAGGACCTCCGCTCGGGTGATGACCGAGATAGAGATCCTGTTGCGGTTGCTGCGCAGGAACTGGGTGGCCTGAGGAAGCCCGGCGAGGTGATCGATGAGAATGACCGAGTCGATGAGGAGGGTCAAGCCCCGGACTCCCATTCGTCTCTCAGGCGCTGCTGGTAGTGGAGACCATCAGCGCCGGGCCACATCCCTCGAGTCCTTTCGAGCACAAGTGGGAAATCGGATTGACTTGGATCCGTGACTTCGCGGTAGAGCCGTACTGATCGCCGCACGATTTCGGTCATCGTCACCCCTTCGTCGCGGGCGCGCCGGTCAAGCCAGGCTTTGTCTTCTTCGTTCAAGCTGATGATCGTCCGAACCATGTGCACGCCGCCCGAGAATGATATCAATAATGGTAATGATATCATTATGGCGTGTGCTGTCCAGTCTCCATATTGCCGAGGATTCGTGACCGGAATCTCCGCCTTTGGTTGTACGATGGAGAAAGACGACCGAAGGCGAAGGTGTCGGACCGGAGGCGAAAGCACGTCGTCCGCCCAAGGAGGAGGCTGGAAATGACCAGGGCAGTCGCCATCAATGGGAGCCCCCGCATGGACAAGGGGGACACGGCGCTGACGCTCACCCCTTTCCTCGAAGGGATGGAGGAGGTGGGGTGTGAGGTCGAGCTCTTCTACGCGAGCAGACTCGATGTCAAGCCGTGCGATTGCGGGGAGATGCGGTGCTGGGAGCGCACGCCCGGGAAGTGCGTCCACAAGGATGATATGGATCTGCTCTTTGCCGCTTTGAAGCAAGCGGACATCTTTGTTCTAGCCGCTCCCGTGTACGTTCCCTTGCCGGGCGACATGCAGAACGTCATCAATCGGCTGTGCCCGCTTCTGGATCCGATCCTGGAGATCCGTGGGGAGCGCGCGCGCCCGCTTCCGTCCGGACGTCCGCATCGAGAAGATGGCGCTTGTGTGCACGAGCGGGTGGTGGGAGAAGGAGAACTGCGACACCGTGGTCCGTATCGTGCAGGAGTTTGCCGAGGACGCGAGTGCCGAGTTTTCCGGGGCCCTGCTCCGACCTCATGCCTCCCTTCTCAAGCGAAAGGGCGAGCTGACCAAGGACGGTGCGAACGTTCTGGAGGCGGCGAAAAAGGCCGGGCGCCAACTGATTGAAGAGGGGAAGATGAGCCCGGAAGTACTAGAAGCAGTGAGCCGGCCGCTGATCCCTCGAGACCAGATGATGCGCTGGCTCGGTCAAACGGGTTGAAACATCGGCGAGACCAGCCGGGCAGGACGATCGACTGCTCCACGGCGAAGGAGGTCCCACGATCGACGGGGCACGGATCGACGAATGGCTGGGACTCTACTACCGTGCCGGAGAGCATCTACTTCGAACTGCTGGGGCAGGCCCGCCGGTGCCGGCTCGACGACTCGGGGCTGACCCTCCTCGGTGCCGGGGGCAAGGAGCTTCTCGTCTACGGGCCCGCCGCCTCAGAATAGGGGGAGAGCACTATGCGCCTTCACACGCGGGTGCCCGCCAAGGTCAACTTGAGCCTGCTGATCGGACCGCGACAGGCTGACGGCTATCACGAGGTGTTCTCGGTCTTCGTGCCCATCGACCTGTTCGACTCTCTGGAATTCGATCTCGTGGCCCGACCCGCGGGGCGCAGCGGCGGAGACCTCCGGGTGGACTGCGAGGCAGCCACGGGGGAGGACAATCTGGCCGCCCGCGCGCTCCGCTCGTTGGAAGGGGCCACCGGTTGGGCTCTCGATGGACGGGTCCGGATCTCGAAAGGGATTCCCGTGGGCGCCGGGTTGGGAGGAGGTAGTTCTGACGCCGCCGCCGCCCTGAGGGCGGGGGGCCAGGCGATCGCCGCCGCCGGGGGGCCTTCGCTCGAGGAGGACCGGCTGTCCACGTTGGCTCGTGAGGTCGGAGCGGACGTGCCCTTCTTCCTGCGACCGGAGCCCTCGTTCGCGAGGGGGGTCGGCGATGTGGTCGAGACGCTCGGGCTTCCCTTGTTGCCACTGGTCCTCGTCTTCCACCGA
>CAZCCL010000002.1:0-10481 GCA_964497095.1 uncultured Gaiellales bacterium
CAGGAGTGCGAAGGCGAGATGACGGGCAAGACCGTCAGCCGTCGGGAGTTCCTCAGGATGGCGGGCATCGCCGGCGCGGCCGTGGGCATGGGTGCGGGTCTGGGCGGCCTGCTTGCCGCCTGCGGCGGCGAAGAAGAGACCACCACGACCGCGGCAGCCGGCGGCGAGACCACTACGAGCGCTGCGGGCGGGACTACGACCACAGTGGCCGCCGGGGCAGAGCAAGGCGACGAGGTCAAATGTGGGTACGTTCTCCCCGTCACCGGGCCGATGGCCGCCTTCGGGGCTGCGGCTTCCTGGGAGATCGACTGGTTCAACAAGAACATCTGGAAAGACGGCATGGTCTTGGGTGACGGCAAGCTGCACAAGATCACCGTCCTCGTGGAGGACATGCAGTCCGACTCCAACCGGGCTGCGCAGGTGGCCGGAGACCTCATCACCAACGCCGGGGTCAACCTGATCGGCGGCAGTGCCAGCGCCGCCAACGTGGTGCCGGTGCGCGATACGGCTGAGGCTCTGGGCTGTCCCTGCATCACTTACGACTGCCCGGGCGACGCTTGGAACGCGGGGCAGCCTGAGGGCGGCTTCAAGTGGTGCTGGCACACCTGGTTCCTGCTGAAGGACTTGACCGCCAACTTCCTGGGTATCTGGGACCAGATGCAGACCAACAAGAAGATCGGGACTCTCTTCCCCAACAACGCAGACGGTCTGGCATTCAACGCCGGTATGCCACCGGCCTGGGAAGCCGCCGGCTACACCACTGTGGACGGGGGCCGCTTCCAGGATGCCACGGAGGACTACTCCTCCATCATCTCCCTGTTCAAGTCGGAGGGGGTGGAGCTCATCGTCGGAGTGATGAACCCGCCGGACTTCTCCAACTTCTGGAACCAGTCGGTCCAACAGGGCCTGAAGGTCAAAGTCTCCACGCAGCCCAAGGCTCTGCTCTTCCCCGATGGGGTGGAGGCTCTCGGTGAGCTTGGTGCCGGTCAGAGCGTCGAAGTCTGGTTCCCGTTCACGAGTGACGTCACCGGGCTGACCTCGCAGCAGGTCGCCGACCAGTTCTCGGCGGACAACAGCAGGCAGTGGACCCAGCCCGTATGCTTCTTCGGTCAGTTCGAAGTGTGGACGGACATCTTGAAGCGCTGCACCGACCCGGCCGACAAGAACGCCATCATCGAGGCCACCAAGCAGACCAACGTGATGACCATCGGTGGTCCGGTCAACTGGACCCAGAACCCCGAGCCGTACTCCGGCTGGTGGAACTTCTGCCGCAAGCCGATCACCGGCGGCCAGTGGGTCAAGGGCACCGGCGACTACAAGTACGATCTCGAGATCATAGCCAACGTGACCGACCCGGACATCCCGACCACGGCCTCGCCGATAGAGATCCCGTACGCTTAAGAAGCGCGGACGAGGGTCTTTGGTGGGGTGGGGCGGGCACGCAGCGCCCGCCCACCCCTTCCCGTTGCGGGTCGACTACCGTCCTAGGAGCCGCCGTCCAAAGCCCGCCTGACGGCTTCGCCCACGGCTTGGGCCGTGTAGGGCCGCCGGATGGCGGCGGCGAACCCGTGCTGCTCGTGGCCCCGTACCTCGGAGTCGCTGCTGACGATGACCGGCCCGGTCAAGCCCAGACTACGCAGGGCCGCCTTCTCCTCGAAGGCGCTGGTACGGTCCGGAGCGATCAGATCGACGATGGCGAGAGCGAAAGGCGGGGCCTCGGTCGCGGCCTCGGTTTCGGCGGCGGTCGTGGCGGCAGCCGGCGTGGAGGCCGCCAGCGTGGAGGCGGCTTCATCCACCGAGTCGCATCTGAAGGCCGCATGCCCCAGGGACGTCAGGATCTCGATAAGGGGGCGCGCCCGAAGCTCGTCGGCGTCGATGACGAGGACCGGAGCAGGAGGTGAAGTCGCAGACGCCTTGCCGGCCACCCCGCCCGGGTGCTCGAGTCTGGGATCGGCCAAGGGGTCGTGCCCGAGCGCGAGCAGTCTTCCCTCCAGCTCGACCACCCGCTTGCCCAGGGAGAGGTTCTCGGCCATGAGGATGGTGGTGGACCCACAGCCCAATACATCGCGAAACGAGGAGACCACCAACTGGACCTCGACCGGACAGCCATCCTTGGCAAGGAGAGATGTCTCGCGCGTGACGGGTGCTGAAGATAGACTCCGCTGCCCGACCGGACCGGTGTCGGGAAAGGGTGAGGGACCATTGAGTAGCTCAGGAGCCTTCCAGCCGAAGAGCCTCTCGGCCGCTTTGTTCCACATGGTGATGCGATTGGCGGCATCGAGGGTCCACGCCGCCACCGGGGCGTGGACTATGAAGGTCTCCAGATCGGCCACGGCATCGCCGCGAGATTGCTCCGCCCGGATGCGCGTTATCGCGTTGCCGGCAGTCGCGCCCAGACCCTTGAGGCCTGCGCGGAGGGTGGGCGGTATAGCGGGGTAGACGGACGTCCCCACGACCATGACGGCTACGCAGCGGCCCCGATGCAGTATGGGGATCACTGCCAGCGCCCGAGGCGCGCCTTCGATCCCGGCAAGCGAGAAGCCCGCACCAGGGGGCTCAGCGTTCGGATCCGCCGCCCCCGTTCGATCCGCCGCCCTGCTCGGATCTGCTGCATCGCCCGGCTCGGCCGCCCATTCCGCGACCCGGGCGGCGAGCGCCTCCTGGCACTCCGGGGTCAGGTTACGGTGCACGACCAGAGAAGGCTTAACGCCCTCGTGGTCGACCAGGAACACGCAGCCGCTGTCGATACACTCGACCCGCAGAGCGGCCTGCAGGATCTCCCTCAGGGCCTTGCGGGTGTTCTGGGCTGTTGCCAGAGCCGAGAGTAGATCGGCGTCTATGCGGGCCAGACTCTCCATCCGTTTCTGTTCGGTGATGTCTTCGACCACTTCGATGAAACCGGTCGGTCGATTGTCGGGTCCCATGACCGGGTGGGCCCGCACCCGAGCGGCGAACCGGCTTCCGTCGTCACGCACTCCTTCGGTCTCCGCCTCATGCGCCTGGCCGGTGGCAAGGGCCAGTCTTCCCGGACAGTGGGGGCAGGGCGCGTTCCTCTTCTCGAATTCGCGATAGCACTTCTTGCCCAGCAGCGCGACCATGGACTTGCCGTAGAGGCGCTCGTTCGCCCGGTTCACCATGACCAGTTCGAAGTCGGCGGATATGAAGTTCATACCCGGCTCGGCGTCGGGAGAGATGGTCTCGAAGGTCTCTCTGTCGAGGTCCACGCGCCTATTCCCTCCCTCTACCGTCCAGGCGGATCGCCATCACCAGGCGATCGTCTCCGGGCAGGGAGGGGTCATGGTAGGCGGCTGCAGCAGAGCGCACATCCCGGGCGATATCCTCGACCCGAATGGTACCAATGGTGCTCCCTTCTGCGGGGGCGCTGGGGTCGACGGGGGCGCCGGGGTCGGCGGCGACGCCGGCTTCGAGGTGACCCGCATCATCGGCCGGACGACGCAAAGATCTCAATACCTGGATCACTCCCTCGGACCCGAATAACCTACCCGCGCGCCGGGATTCGGTCACCCCATCGGTGTAGATGAGAAGAACATCACCCTGTGCGAGGCCATCCGTCTTCTCTTCGAAACGGAGATCGGCCCAGATGCCCAACGGGGCATTGTGCGGGGCGTCGACCTCCATCCCCGTGGTGTCGGCGTTTTGCCCGGCCCTCAGACGGAGGGGGGAGGGGTGCCCGGCCAGGCAGGTCGTGAGGCGTCCCGACCGCGTGTCCACGAGGCAGGCGACGGCTGTGACGAAATGCCCAGGCTGCAGCAGGTGGCGGAGAGACTCGTTGGTCATCCCCATGAACGAAGTGGGGTCGGAAGACAGACTCGCGTGTGCCTCCAGCGCGTGCCTGGCCTGGGCCGCAGCGGCAGCCGCTCCTACCCCCTTGCCCGAGACGTCCCCGACCAGGACGAGGACGCCGCCATCGCCCAGATCGAGCACGTCGTAGAAATCACCTCCGAGTCGGGCCATGTCGGTGGCCGATTCGAAGCTGACTCCGACGCTCAAGCCCTCCACAGGGGGCGGGGCGGGCGGCAGGAGGGCGGCCTGGACGGCCTCGAGCAAAGCCTGCTCTCGTTCCGAGGCCTCGTGACGCAGGAGGATATCCCCTGCCAGCCTGCAGGCGGCTTCGACCACTTCGACGGACGAGGCGAACTGGTCCGGCCGGGAATCCGCCAGATGGAGCGAGCCCACCATGGCGTCGCCTGCCCGCAGGGGAAAGACCGCCAGCGAGTCGTACCCTTCCTCTATGCAGCGGCCGCGGAGAGGACCTGTCTGCTCGGGAGCGAAATCCCGGCCGAACGTGTCCATTCGTCCCCAATGGAAGGAGCCTCCCGCCGTGTAGAAGGGGAGGGCGGGATCGACGGCCCCGGTGGCCACTCGGCCACAGATGCAGTCGGATTCTCCTACCACCGTCTCGTCCCGTACGAACGAAGCTGAAGGTCCGTCGAGGGCGCAGACGGCCAGCCAGGTACCGGTCTCGCCCTCCCCTCGCAGCCGCAGTATGGCGGCCTCGCATCCCGTCAGGGTCCGAGCCCAGCGGACAAGCCGTTCCGCGGCGTCCTTGAAGGAGCCGGCTCGGTTCAGGTCTTCGATGACGAGAGTGAGCTCACGCAGCGCATCCATGCGCAGATTGTATCTACTCCGGGCGGAAGCGCCACACGGCGGACCCGAAAAGCACCACGATCCAGATCCACACGATCGCCAGGGGGAAGAGAACGTCCACTGCTCCCCAGTCCTTGAGGATGATGCCGTGCAGCGAATCCATGATCCAGGCGGTGGGCAGGAAGTGGGCGACCCTGTTGAACGACTCGCTCGTGATCTCCAGTGGGAACCAGGCGCCTCCCAAAGCGGCCAGGAGTTGGGCGGATATGACCGTGGTGGCGATCACGGCCTGCTCCGAGCGGAAGACCGAGGAGATGAGGAGTCCGACGCTGGCGGCCAGCACGGACAGGGAAACCATGGTCATCAGTAGGGCGAGCGGGCTGTTGAAGTAGTCCACGCCGAAGGCCAATTGGCCCAGTAGGATGAGGAGCGTCTGCTGGATGAAGGTGATGATCACCATGGCGAGCATCTTGCCGCTGATCATCTCCGTGCCGTGCACTCCCACGGCACTCAGCCGGCGCAGGAGGCCCCGGCGCCGCTCCCAGGCTATCCCGGTCGCCACCGTGAGGAGGCTGAAGAGGACCCAGTTGACCAGCGCGCCGGACGAGGACAGGTCGAAGCCGGTGGCGTTCTTGATGCTCGAGCCCTCGGCCTCGGCCGACTCGACCGTAACGGCTGGGGTCGCCAGGTAGGAGTCGGCCGCCGAGCGGGCCGCCTCCCGCAGGGCGTCGTCCAGGACCCGGCCGGTCTTGATGGAGACCTGCTCGGCAGCTGCATCCGCCGCCAGCATGCCGGCGTTGAGTTCTGAGACGACCTCGTCCAACGCGGTCCGGACCGACTGACCACCCGTGGATGTCTCCACGCGGATGAGGGAGACCGAGGCCGGTCGACCCTGCTCGATGGCGGCGCCGAAGCCGGCGGGGATCACGATAGCGGCCGCTACCTCTTGGTCCAGAACCGCCTTATCGACGTCTTCCTCGGCCATGATCTCCGGTGTGAGGAGCGGCGACATCTCCAACTCATCGGTCAACTGCTGGGAGGCTGGGGTCCCGTCGGCATCGGCAACTGCTACCGGCAGGAGATCCGCCGAATCTTGGGCTCCGCCGATGAGGATCCCCAGCACGACGGTGAATATCACGGGAAGGACCAGGGTGAAGAGGAACGCCAACCGGTCCCGCCGGGTCTGGAGGAACTCCTTGGCGGCGATGTGCCATGTCCGGTTCACGCGTATCGCCTCCTGAAAAACAAGGAAGCAATGATGAAGAACACGAGGGTGAAGCCCAAGGCCGCCGCGACCGGCAGGGCGATACTACTCCACGATCCTCCGTACAGGAGGTTTCCCCAGCCTTCCAGCAGCCATCCCAGAGGACTGATACGGCGAACGGCCGCGAGGGTTCCCCCGATATCCGGTCCGAAGAAGTTGCCGCTGATGAGTCCCAAGAACACGAAGATGGCCGCGCTCACCGCGCCTGCCTGGGCCGGGGTCTTGGCGAACGACACGGTGACCAGCCCCAGGGAGGCGGCGCAGAGGGCTCCGGTGAGGGTAAGCGCGATCACGGGGCCCAACTCTCCCCAATCCGCGCCCAACAGAAGCCGACCTACCACCAGCAGGATGGTCGACTGGATGAGCACCACTAGGAAGACGGCGACGTACTTCCCTCCCAGGATCACGGTCCGCGACGTGGGGGTGGTGAAGAGCCGGGAGAGAGTGCCCTCCCGGTGCTCGTCGAGGATGCTGCGGGCAGGGGTAGCAGCGCCGAAAAGCATGAAGAAGAGCATCATTCCCAGCAAGACCTGGCTGGCGACGTTCGGCCGTCTGGGAGCCTCCGCGCCTGGGCTGACAGGGGGGCGGTCCTCGAGGGCTATGGGTGGCCCACCCTCGGCCTTCGCGCCGAACGCCTGGGCGGTGGCGCTCGCGAGGCCGGAAAGCTCCGTCTGATCGGTGACGCCGAGAGAAGTCGCCAGCTCGACGGAGGTGAGGGCTGCGGCCCGTGCTCCGTCCAATGACTGCACCACCGACTGGACCACCGAGGTGACGATGGCGGGCCCGACGCTGAGAGTGGGGTCCCTGTAGACCTCCACTTGGGCTGAGCCGCCCCCCATGAGCGCCGCGGAGAGCCCGGGCGGGATGATGACGGCCACATCGGCTTTCCCGCTGTCGACCTCGGTCCGCGCGGCTTCGGGTGTATCGGTCTGGGAGACGGTCAATAGGTCGGCGACGTCGGGACCGCTGAGCGTGTCGGCGATCAAGGCGCCGGCGGCGGGGGCCCCCGCCCCGGCGCCCTCATCCTGGTCGACCACCACGGTCCGGACCGGAGCGATGGAGAAGTTGTCGCCGGCGCCGAAGGCCGCGCCCAGGGCGAAGGCCAACAGAAGCGGGGCGACCAGCATCATCGCCAGACCGGCCACGTTGCGATAGACGTGGCGGACATCCTTCCAGGCGATGCTGAGTGCCCGCATGGTCGACCTCTCTGCTTGCTCGAGCTCTCTGCTTGCTGGACCTCTTAGCCTGCCCTAATCCCTCAGGGCTCGACCGGTGAGATGCAGGAAGACCATCTCCAAGTTGGGTTCGGCCAGATTGATCTCGGTGATGCGCGCGCCTGTCGTGCGGGCGCTCTCGAAGAGCCGCGGCATCAGGGTGTTCGCATCGTCCACCAGGAGCCACACGTGGCCGTCCTCGGGCTCCGAGACGGTCGAGACGCCGGGCAGGTCGCGCCATTGACCGGTGAGAGTCTGAGCGTCACGATCGAGCGCCAGATCTATACGGGTGCGCTCTCCCACCATGCGTACCAGGTCGGCCTGCGTTCCCACCGCGATCATGACTCCCCGGTCCATGATCCCGATGCGGTCGGAGAGTTCCTGGGCTTCTTCCATGTAGTGGGTGGTGTAGAGTACGGTCATCCCTGCGGCATTCAGATCTTTGACCCCATCGAGGATCGATCGGCGGCTCTGGGGGTCGATGCCCACCGTGGGCTCGTCGAGGTAGAGAAAGCGCGGCTTGTGTAGGAGGGCAGCACCGATGTTCACCCTGCGCTTCATGCCGCCCGAGTACTTCTCGAGGCGGTCCTTCTGTCTGTCCACCAGACCGATCAACTCGAGGACCTCGTCGACCCGCCGGTCGAGCTCCGAACCACCCATGCCGTACATCCGGCCCCAGAACATCAGATTCTCCCGCCCGCTCAAGTCTTCATAGAGGGCGATGTCCTGGGGGACCACCCCGATGAGCTGCTTGACCTTCTCGGACTCGCGAGTAACAGAGAACCCCCCCACCCGCGCCTCTCCACTGTCCGGCCTGAGCAGGCAAGAAAGGATGGAGATGGTGGTGGTCTTGCCGGCCCCGTTGGGACCGAGAAGGCTGAAGATCTCGCCTTCGTCGATGTGGAAAGAAACCTCGTCGACGGCGACAGGACCTTTGGGCGGATCAAACTGCTTGCGGAGCTTGTCGACGACGATGGCTTCCACCTCGGCCCCTTCCTCTGGGAGTTCCCGCATGCCTCGCCATACTAGCCGAAGCGACCACATGTGAATAGAGCCGGGGAACGGAGCCGGGGAACGGCCCATGCGCCTGTGCGCGTCCCAGTCTGGGCGAGAGCGACCATGTCGCCGCGGCTCCGAGCGACTCTCTTTTGTTAACATTCGCAGCGCTTGAATCGACACATACCCACAGGACGGTCGCATGATAACTCGGGTCCGCCGTTATACTCTGCCGCTTTTGGGAGCGGGCTCCTTGGCGCTGGTGGCTGTGGCGTCGTTCTTGATACTCGGCCTGACCGGTGCCGGACCAGACTCTGCCTCGGACCTGCCCGTGGTCGAAATAGGACAGACCGGGGTCGGTCTCACCGGGCAGGAAGCGTCTGAGGGTCTACCTTCCACCACGGTGGGTACGCCGTCGAGCGGGCAAGCTCCCATGACAGGGCAACAAGGCGTTTCTGGGGGAAGAGGCTCCACCCAGAGCGAGGGGGGCACCGGGCAACAGGGCGGTTCCGTCGACCAGGGTGGCCACGGCCGGTCGTCCGCTCCGAACACCAGCGCCCCCGGCGCCAACGCTCCTAACACCACCGCGCCGAGCACACAGACCTCCCCGGGCACGTCCCTCGCCAACCCGCCGAGCACTACGGCGGAGAACGTCTCCGGGCCCGGCACGACCGGCAGCACGCTTCGCCAGACCGTCAGCGGCGGAGTGCGGGTCGAAGGCCGTCCCGGAACAGGTCAGGGCACCGGGACAGGGTCTACCCCCGGGACAGGGTCTACCCCCGCGACCACCGGTGGGGGCCGGTAGGGGCGAAGTGCGCCTGCTTCTCGTGGAAGACGAGGCGAGAGTCGCCTCCTTCATCGCAAAGGGCCTCGAGGGGGCGGGCTACGTGACCGACGTGGTCTCCACGGGCAAGGCCGCGCTGGAGCATTTGCAGACCGGTGGAGCGGTGGACCTCATCCTTCTGGACGTCGGGCTCCCCGACATGGACGGGTTCGAAATACTGGCGGAAGTGCGCAGGTCCGACCAGAGTATTCCCATCATCATGCTCACCGCGCGTGGAGACGTGCCTTCGCGTGTGCGTGGTCTCGATCTGGGTGCGGACGACTATCTGCCCAAGCCCTTTGATTTCGACGAGTTGGTAGCCCGTATAAGGGCGCAGTTCAGGCATGAACACCAGCCTCAGGCGTCCCTGCTGCAGACAGGGGATCTGACTCTCGATCTTAAGACCCGGAAAGCGAGTCGTGGAGGTCGCGCTGCTGATCTCACCTCTCGCGAGTTCGCCTTGTTGGAGTTCCTGATGCGCCACGAAGGCCAGGTCCTTAGTCGCTCCCAGATCTTGGGCAGCGTCTGGGGATACGATTTCGATCCCCAGAGCAACGTCGTGGATGTCTACGTGGGCTACCTGCGGGGCAAACTCGACCGTCCGGAGGAGGGCACGATCATCGAGACGGTGCGCGGAGGGGGATACCGGCTGAAGGCGCCCGAGCAGTCCCCTGATGCCACTTCCTCCGGGTCCGCGGAGTCGATGCCGGTTTGAGGCTCCGTCTCACCCTGTGGTTCGTTTTCGGAGTGGTAGTGATCGTGGTCGCAGGGGCCGTCGGCATCTATGCGGTCCTATCCGAGCAACTGCGGGGAGATCTGGATTCCAAGCTCGAGCAGCAGATAGTGCGCTACCAGCAGGCGGCCTCCGGCGCCACCGACGAGCAGTCACTGGTCGATGTTACCCGAGACTACCTCGGGGGGAGTGGGGCGAACTCCTTGAGGCAGAACGGATTCGTCCTGTCGATGCAGACGACAGCTAGGTCCGTGGTCTCCAACTCCGACGATATTCGTCCGGAAGACCTGGCTGAGAGCGAGAAGTTGCTCGCGACGGGCACCCGCTTCTTCACCGATGCTCAGTTGGGAGAAGGATCCTACCGCGTTGCCGGCACTCCTATCTTGCTCGAAGGAGAACAGGTGGGAGCCGTGGAGATCGCCGGCTCCCTGAGCGACATCCGAGGGACTCTCAGTCGTCTCCTGCTGTTGCTCGCGGTGGGGGGAGCGCTCGGTTGCGCAGTGGTGGGAGTAGGTTCTTGGTTCCTGCTCGGAGGCGCGCTCGACCCGGTGAGACGGATCACGCGGACGGCGGCTGCCATCTCCCGTGAAGATCTCTCCAAGAGGATCGACTACAAGGGGCACGACGACGAGATCGGGGAGCTTGCCCAGACTATGGACGCGATGCTCGATCGCTTGCAGAAGGCCTTCGTCGCCCAGGAACAGTTCATATCCGACGTTTCCCACGAACTCCGTACGCCGCTCACCATCGTCAAGGGCCACCTGCAGGTGCTCGACCGCCAGGAGGACCCCAGTGCGGCCCTTCTGAAACAGGAGCATGAGCTGGTGATCGACGAATTGGACC
>CAZCCL010000002.1:10491-62277 GCA_964497095.1 uncultured Gaiellales bacterium
TATACGGTAAACTCCAGCGGCAGTTGGACCGCATGAACCGCCTCGTCGCGGATCTTCTCACGCTCACTCGGGCGACTCGCACCGACTTTCTGCGCATGGAGAAGGTCGACATCGACCTGCTTCTCACTTCCTTGGTCGGGCAAGGGCCACATCTAGGCGACCGGGATTGGGGGATCGACTCGCTGCCCGGAGTAACGATCGAGGCCGACCAGGACCGGCTGACCCAGGTGTTCCTCAACCTCATGCAGAACGCGGTCGCTCACACCTCGGCCGGGCAGGCGGTGGCCCTTGGCGGCATGAGGATCCCCGAGAAGGGGGCCGTCTCGCTCTGGGTGCGGGACGAAGGCGAGGGTATGGACGAAGAGACGCGTCGGCACATATTCGAGCGGTTCTACCGGGGAAAGGGAGATTCCGGGGGCGGGCGAGCGGGCCTGGGTCTGGCGATCGTGAAGGCGTTGGTCGAAGCCCACAACGGATCGGTGTCGGTAGAAAGCGCTCCCCGTCGGGGATCCAGGTTCGTCGTGGGCCTTCCTATGGAGCAGATCTCCACGAGCGGGCCTTTTCGGGGCGAGAGGAATCGATAAGAGGATTCTCATCGGGCCTTAACCTTCTCCTCATCTGCCGCCACTACAGTAAGAGTCGTGAGCAGCGGAGTCGCGAGCAGCGGCTGATCGCGGTTCACGTCCACAAAGGAAACGACGAAGGAGGTCATCGATGCGTAGACGCAAGACGATGGTCGTCATCGCCGTCGCCGCCGCTCTGACTCTGGCGATAGCCGGTTCGGCCTATGCGGTGGCGGCAGGTGGATCACAGGGCTACTCGGGTGCAAGCGATATCGCAGGCGCTGAGGTGTCGGGTCAGAACGGGAACGCCCAGGGCCCCGGTACCACATGCACCGATTGCGGTGATCCCGATAGAGCCCGCGACCAGCAGCAATTGCAGGATGGCACGGGTGACAACTGTACGGGGACCTGCGACGGTACCTGTGACGGGGTCTGCGACGGCACGGGCGCCCGGGGGGTCGAGGCCCAGAGCGTAGGATCGGAGCCGGCCACGGTGCTGCGCGCTCAGACGCAAACCCAGGCTCGTACCGGCGAATGCGAAGGTACGTGCACACGGACTCAGACTCAAACGCAGGCTCGTACCGGGGAGTGCGACGGCACCTGCGAGCAGGTGCAGACGCAGGCTCAGGTTCAGACCCAGACCGCGACCCAGACCGCGACGCTTCAGTGCCGGCAGGAAGGTGCCTGTTTGGCAGACGGGCCCCATGGTCCCGGCGGTCCTGATACCGGCTCGGGGCCGAACACCGAACCCGGTACAGGAGCAGGCCCCGCCGGCGCGGGTAACGGACCCGGCCCTGGCGCTGGAGTCGGCGACGGCACCTGCACCGGAACCGGCAACGGGGCGGGAAGGTACATCGCAAGGGTAGCGCTGACCAGGAGTCGGACGTGATCGGGGCGCACCCCCCCCGCAGGGGGTCTGCGCCCCGGCTCATTCCTGCCAGACCGCGGGCCTCAAGGCGTCGTACTAGGTCAGGCTCGGGGGTCGTTCAACGACCGGAGAGGTCTAGCTGAACACCTCGTCCCGGCTGACCATGGCCTTGTGCAACTGGAAGGCGTCATGTAGAGCCTTCACCGCGGTCTCCACGTGCTGTTTCCGGATGACACAGCTGATCTTGATGGTGCTGGTCGAGATCATGTCGATGTTGATGTCGTTCTCGGCCAGGACGTCGAACATCTTCGCGGCTACGCCGGGGTAGGTCTTCATCCCCGCGCCGACCAGCGTCACCTTGGCCACGTCCTTGTCGGTATCGAGGGAGGTGAATCCCAACTCGCCCTGCAGGTCCCCTAGGATCTTCGTAATCCTCGGCAAGTCCCCTTCCGAGGCGGTGAACGAGATGTTGGTGAAGCCTCCCTCGGCGACGTTCTGGATGATCACGTCGAGGTTCACATGGGCGTCGGCCAAACTGGTGAAGATCTTGGCGGCGACGCCGACCTTGTCGGGAAGGTGGTGGATCGTCACCTTCGCGTCGTCGAGAGCATAGGTCACGCCGGAGATTATCGCCTGTTCCATGCTTGAATCATCCTGTCCTATCCAGGTGCCGGGGGCCGTGGTGAAGCTCGAGCGGATATGGAGCGGCACGTCGAAACGACGCGCCACCTCGACGCTACGGGCCATCATGACCTTGGCGCCGCTTGCCGCCAGTTCGAGCAGTTCCTCGTTGGAGATGGTGTCCAGCTTGCGGGCTTCAGGGACGATGCGGGGGTCGGTGGTGAAGACGCCCTCGACATCGGTGTAGATCTCGCAGACCTCCGCCCCCAGAGCGGCAGCCAGGGCTACCGCGGTGGTGTCGGAGCCTCCCCTTCCCAGGGTAGTCACATCCTGTTCGGTAGACACGCCCTGGAACCCGGCCACGAGCACGATCTTGTCCTCTTCAAGGGCCTTGCGGACGCGGTTCGGTCTGATGTCGAGAATCTTGGCCTTGGTGTGAAACGTGTCGGTGACGATACCCGCCTGAGACCCGGTGAGCGAGATCGCTTCGTGGCCCAAGTCGTATATGGCCATGGCCAGCAGGGCCGCAGATATCCGTTCCCCCGTGGAGAGGAGCATGTCCATCTCTCGCGCGGGGGGATCGTCGGAGATCTCTTTGGCCATCTCGATCAGCTCGTCGGTGGTATCCCCTCGAGCGGAGACCACGGCGACGACCGGGTGACCGGCTCTCCGGGCCTCGACGATGCGATTGGCCACGCGTTTGATGCAGGCGGCGTCGGCTACCGAGCTACCCCCGAACTTCATGACCACGATGTTGGTGCGCTCGGCTCTCCTCTCCGGACCGCCGATGACGATGTATTCCTCTCCCGCCGCGTCCAGCCCCGCAGCGTCCACTCCCGCCGTGCCCTGGTGTTTCGATCGCTTCTCTTTTGCCACCTGGATCAGTGCTCCGCTTCAAGTTTGTCGACCGATGAATTCTAACGGATTTCTCAGGATCACGCGCCTTGGCCGGGTCGCGTGGCGCCACGCGAGGATGCGCTCGCCCTCTCCGGGGCTTGCGCCGGCGACTAGAGGTCGCGCCGGCCGGTCAGCGCCCGGCCCAGTGTGACTTCATCCGCGTATTCGAGGTCGCCCCCCATCGGTAGACCGGCAGCGGGCCGGGTGATACGGAGCGTCCCCGCGACGATCGAAGCGCGAAGTTCCTCGGCGATGTAGAGGGCAGTGGCTTCGCCGGCCATGTTCGGGTTGGTGGCCACGATCACCTCGCGCACCTCTTCCTCACGCACCCGTTCGAACAACTCCGTCAGGTGCAGCTTCTCGGGCCCGATCCCGTCCAGCGGGGAAAGTGCTCCGCCGAGGACATGGTAGAGTCCCCGGTACTCGTGCGTGCGCTCGACGCTGATGATGTCACCCGGCTCCTCCACTACGCAGATAGTGGTGGGGTCGCGGGCCATGTCGAGACAGATATCGCAGAGTTCTCGTTCGGTGAGGTTGAAACAACGGCTGCAGAAGCGGACGCTTTCTTTGACGTCTATGAGCGCCTGCGCCAGAGGCAACGCCTCTTCCGGGGGAAGCTTGAGAAGATGGAAAGCGAGGCGCTGGGCCGTCTTTGGCCCGACACCGGGGAGCTTGCTCAGTTCGTCGATGAGCTTCTGGACCGTAGGGCTGAACATGTATGCGCGAGCGGGTGCCAGGAGCCTTGATACAAGCTAGGTGGATCGCTCCCGGTCAGAAGGGCAGACCGGGGATGTTCAGACCCGAGGTGATCCCGCCCAGCTTCCTGTTGGCCAGCTCTTGAGCCGAGCGCAGGGCTTCGTTGGTGGCGGCCATGATCATGTCCTCGAGCATCTCCACGTCCTCGGGATCCACCGCCGAGGGGTCGATCTTGATGCTCTTCAGCTCCACTGCCCCGGTGACTTCCACACTCACCATGCCTCCGCCGGCAGACGCCTCGACTACTTCGTTGGCCAGTTCTTCCTGCATCTTGGCCATGTCGGCCTGCATCTTCTGGACCTGCTTCATCATCTTCTGGTAGTTCGGATTCGGGCTCACTGGCCTCTCCTCGACTCGTCTGGCGCGCGGGCCTTCACTCGATCTCTCGGGCGTCGAACTCCTGCTGAAGCACCCTGATCAGTTCGTCTTTGCTCAGGATTCTAGCATCTTCCTCTTTGTCGGCCGCCGGGGCGGCGGCGTTCGCAGCCAGCCGGGTGGCGATACGGAGGTTCTTCCCGGTTATGTCCCGGAGGATCTCCGAGAGTATGCGTGGATTGTCGCCTCGGGTCACCTGGTCGGCTTGGAAGGCGTAGCCGGCCGGGAATCTGATGACCAGTTCGTCGTTCTCGAGGCCCTCGGGACGTCCCTCGCCGAGCACGGCAGACAGTCCCGCCTGGCGCTTCTTCACGGCCTCGAGCACCAGAGGCCACGCCCGCCTGAGGTGGTCGATGTCGGCCTTCACCGTGGTGGGTCCCCCCGGCGGCGTCTCCGGCTCGGGAGCCGGTGGCTCAGCCTCTTTCCCGGGGGAGGGGGCTTGCAGCCCGGGGGGGGCTGTCTCGCCGGGCTCCGCCTCGCCGGGCTCCGCCGGTGCGTCGGCTTCCGCTGGTACGGTGGGCCCCGTCTCGTCGGGCTCGGCCCTCGCGACGGGCTCCGCTCCCTCGCTGAACGGCCTCGGGTCGACCGGCGGTGTCGCCTCGACCGAGGGGACGTGTTGTGCGGAGGGTGCTCCCCTTAGGGAGGGCTTTACCTCAGGGGATGGGGTGGGCTTTGGCGAAGGTTCCGCAGCGGCTTCGGCTCCAGGACCGCCGTCGACCACCTGGGCCGGCGCAGGTCCTGCGGAGGGAGCGCCGGTCGGAGTCAAGGCGGTCATCTTGATCAAGACGAGTTCGAGTTCGAGCCGGGGGTCAGACCCCTGGCGGACCGCTCGAAGGGCCTCGCCGAGCAGATCGATGAAGAGGACCGTCTGGGCGGTGAGGACCCGGTTAGCCTGGCTCCGGAGTCTGCCGAGCTGTTCCTCCGGCAAGGCGATGCTGGCGGGGATCTCGGCCGTGTGCATCGTCACGTAGAGATCTCGCAGGTGGCCGAGCAGGTCCTTCATGAACTGGACGTAGTCGGTACCGCTTTGGCTGAGTTGCTCGACGAAGAGCAGCGCTCCTTGGGTGTCGCTCTCGTGTACGAGATCTACGAGTTCGAACAGCAGGTCGTGGCGGACGATGCCAAGGATGTCGAGCGTTTCCTGCAGGCTGATGGTGCCGCCGGAGTATGTGGACAGTTGGTCGAGCGTGCCGATGGCGTCGCGGAAGCTTCCTCCGGCCGAGCGGGCGATGACCGTCAGTGCCGTCTCGGAGACCTCGATACCCTCCTGATCGGCGATGGAACTCAAAACACTCACCACCTCCATGACGGAGGGTCGGCGGAAATCGAAGCGCTGGCAGCGACTGAGGATCGTCTGCGGCACTCTGTGTGGTTCGGTGGTGGCCAGCACGAAGACTGCGTGCGCCGGGGGTTCCTCGAGGGTCTTGAGCAGGGCGTTGAAGGCCTCTTGAGTCAGCATGTGGACCTCGTCCACGATGTAGACCTTCATGCGGCCTTCCACCGGAGAGAAGTGCACCTTGTCGCGCAGATCGCGGATATCGTCGATGCCGCGATTGGAGGCCGCGTCCATCTCCACGACGTCCATCGCGCTTCCCCGACGGATGGCTACGCAGTGCGGGCAGGTCCCGTCGGGTGTCGGCGTGGCTTTGCCGCCGCCGGCGTCGCAGTTGAGGGCCATGGCCAGGATCTTGGCTGTGGAAGTCTTCCCGGTGCCGCGCGGGCCGGTGAACAGATAGGCGTGACTGACCCGGTCCTGGTTGATGGCGTTGACGAGAGTGCGGGCCACGTGGTCCTGCCCGATGATGTCCTCGAAGCGTGCCGGCCGGTACTTGCGATAGAGGGAGACTGACATGCGCCGGGCGACTCCTTGATAGCGCTCGCCGAGTGGCGCGATTATATCAGTCGTCCTCCTGGGCTCGGCGCAGGAGGACGTAGTGGTCCTCGCGGATGGCGGCTTCCAGACGCTCGACCTCTTCGCGGGGAAGGGCGAAGTACTCGGCGGTCCGATGGAAGATCTCGATGGAGGTCTCGAACTCCTCGGGGACGACATCGCTGGCACCCAGCTTGTAGAGGGGATGCACCTCGGACACGAAACGGGTACGGGCGATGATGTGAAGAGAGGGGTTCAGGCGGCGGAGTTGAGCCACGACGCCCCGGGTCGCTGCCGGATCGCCGATGACGACTGCTGCCGCCCTGGCCCGAGTGACACCCGCCTGCAGGAGGACGGCGTCGTTCGTCGCGTCCCCGAAATAGAGGGGTTCGGCCCGAGCGATCTCTTCTCGGACCGTTCGGGGGTTCATCTCTATCACGGCATAGGGGAGGTCGCACTCGCGGGCAGCCCGGGCGAGATTTCTGCCGTTCATACCGTAGCCGATGATGAGCAGGTGATCGGAGCGGGCCGGCACTTTCGCCGGACCTATGGCTCGACCGGAGGTAAGCGATCGTGGGAGTCCGAGCTTCGATACGAGCCGGTAGGCTCCCTCAGCCCGCGCCAGCACGACGGGAGTCACCGCCATCGTGAGTACCGCCACTGCAAGGAACCCCTGCTCCAGTTCACGCGGCAGTAGCGACTTGCTTGCCGCCACGGCTGCCAGGACGAAGGAGAACTCTCCCACTTGACTGAGCGCCATCCCGGTACCCAGCGCCGTCCTAAGGGGATAGCGGACGGCCAGGACGGAAATGGTGCCCATGAGGGTCTTCGCCAGCAAGAGGCCCACCACGCCGAGGAGGACCATCCACCAGTACCGGCCCAGGAATCCAAGATCGAGGAGCATACCCACCGACACGAAGAAGAAGCTCACGAGGAGGTTTCGGAACGGCATGATGTAGCCGAGAGCTTGGGAACTGTACTCTGATTCCGAGATGATGAGCCCCGCGAGAAAAGCCCCGAGTGCGAGCGACAGGCCCAATCTTGCCGAGAGAGCGGCCACGCCGAAGCAGACGGTCACCACCACCATGAGAAAGACGTCTGCGCTCCGGCTACGGGCTGCTTCATAGAGCAATCGCGGCGCGACCCACTTGGTCCCGACGATCACGAGGGCGATGACCCCCACGGCTATCCCGGCGATCGTCAGCGGGCTCCATGAGGTCTCCAAGGTCTCGCCGGCAAGGAGCGGCAGGACGAGCATCATCGGCACGACCAGGATGTCCTGGAAGATGAGTATTCCCAAGGTGTTTCTGCCCATGGGGGAATCGATCTGCGCCCGCTCAGAGAGGCTCTTGAGGACGACCGCTGTGCTGCTCAGCGCCACCAGCATCCCCAGCACGACGGACTGGGACACCGATCTACCGAAGGCGAGGCCTACCCCGGCCCCCAGTGCCCCGGTCAGTATCACCTGCAAGGGTCCGGCTACCAGGATGACCCGGGCCAAGGGCATCATCCTCCGGAACGAGAACTCGAGGCCAAGGGCAAAAAGGAGGAATATCACTCCCACTTCGGCCAAAGCCTCCACCTCATCGGTGCTCTTGATCAGTCCCAGGGCGTTGGGACCCGCAAGTGCTCCGGCCACGAAAAGGCCGACAAGGGTGGGGAGACGTAGTCGGCCGAAGATGAGGGTGATGGCGGCTGCCACGGCCATGACTATGAGGATGTCGGTAAGGGTCGCGGTGGTCATCTTCTGGCGATCTCCGACTCCTAGGGTGAAGAAGGACCGTGCACCCACCTTCGAAGACAGACCTCCGAGCGCCCGCCGGTAGCCGGCTCAAGCCAAGCTACCCCACGGCACATGGAAGAGTCCGCTTAGGGCTGCTACCTCCCGGTCCTGACCCGGTTCACGGATTTCCATTGCGCAGGACCTGGCCGTCAACACCGCTTGCCGACGTCAGACCTCACAGACCCGCTCCTGGGGTGGGGATTCAGTCCCGCTGAAGCGGATTGCGGGTACAGGGCACCGCTAGCTCCCCACCTAGCACGGTCGCGGGGAGTATACCCCGCAGGATGAGTGGTGCACATCAGGCCGAGGAGAGGGGAAGGCGCACCGTCTAGGTCGCGGGGACGAGGGCTTTTGCCTCGTCCAGAAGCGGCCGCAGCGCGGCGATGAACTTGTCGAGGGAAGCGGCGGCCTCTTCCGGCTTGTCCGAAGGCACGCCCAACGTGGCGATCGTGGCGTAGGCGTCTTCCAAGATCTGGGAGACCGATCCCTCGGCCAGGTTGCGGCCGAGGTTGAGGGTGAGGTAGACGTCTTTCATCGCCATGTCGGCCAGTCCAAGATCACCTTGGTCGAGGGCCTGGCGGCCGGTTATCGCCTGGGTGCGGGCCCGAAGCCCGAAGATGACGGCCATGCGAGGGTCGTCTTGGGCGGCGCCCTGCTCGGTGAGGTAGGTGGCGAGTCGATTCTGGACCTGCGCGGTCTCGGCCAATTCGCGGTCCCAATCGGAAAGCATCTCCGGCAGGGTGGTGGTGGAACTGACCGTGGATGTGGGGCCGGTGCCGGTCCTGGGTCCCATGCTGGTGCCCGAGGCCGTCGTTGGCGTATCTGCGGGTTCCTCCGAGGAGCATCCAGAGGCGGCTACGACAAGCACGATGGCCAGCAACGCCGCCACCGCGGCCGCGGCCATCAAGGCGACCTTGGGTTGTCTGGTCACGAGGGCTCGGTTCTTCACAGCGTATTCCTTCTGGGTACAGGCGTGAGGCGGAGTGGGAGGGATTCGAACCCTCGAGACGAGTTTCCCCCGCCTACACGATTTCCAGTCGTGCTCCTTAAGCCAACTCGGACACCACTCCGCGAGGCGCTGATGGCTTGAGACAGGGCGGGATTATAGCTTATGAGGTCGGGTGAGAAGGACGCCTGAATCGAGGCGAAGTCGACGGCCGAGACCTCGCCTCGGGGACTTCTCCAAAGAGAGGATCAAGGCCAGGTGGGCTGCCCGCCCACGACGAGGGTCCAGACGATCAGAACAAGTCCGGCAAGGAAGGTGCCGGGCACGACCAAGGCCCCGATGGGGTCCCTGGTGATCTCGGAGGCCGGGAGAGTCCAGAAACTGACCGCGGTCAGTACGATGCTGGCTGCGATCGCCGGGATGATCTGTCTTCCCTCCACCCCCAGGTATACGATCACAAGGCCGTAGGTGGCCAATGATCCCAACACGAACAGCAGGCGCTCCGCCCCCGATATCCTCTGCCCTACGCCCTGACCCACGATGATGATCGCCAAGGTGGCGAGGAAGAAGCCGAGTCCCAACACCAAGTACCCCAGGCTGACATCGAGAAAAGCCACCTTGGCGGCGAACTCTCCCTGCTCGAAGACATCGGGCAGCGCTCTCTGGGCGGCGTGACCCGCGAGATGTATGCCGTGTCCGATCATGCCGATCCCCAGGCCTACCCAGAACATCCAGGCGAGAGGGCTCGAGATCACCGAATACACGTTCAAGGTTCCTCGGGAGGATTGCGTGATCACGAGGAAGAGGCGGGTGAAGGCAAAGGCGGTCAGGGCCGGCAGCAGGACAAGGAAGAACAGATCGAACGGGGTGAGCGCCCAGGAGCCCGCCGGGATGGGCGCCGCCGCCCGCAGACCTTGGAACAACTCCCAGGCCAACAGGGTGATCATCAGCCAGAAGACGCTCCGGGCGACCGGAGCCGTCGCCAGCACCCGGCTTGTGGTGGGGCGCACTCTCTCCCTCAGCTTCCTGCAGCGGACGACGATGCGGCGCGCCCGCATCGTCGGCATGGCCACGACGGGGCCATTCTATCGCGCCCGGTCTACTGGGGCCATGAGGGCCGGTCACTCTTCACAACTCGTTTCACAATGACCTCTCGGCCACCGAGGCCGCGCTTGGCGGCCGGACGCTTCGTCCTTTCGTCGCGTCCGTAGCTCCGCTACGCCTGCTTCTTGCGTACTTGCCTCCGGCCGCCAACCCCACCCTGCTGGCGAAAGGTCATTCTGAAACGAGCTCTTGGGCCCGCCCTCTTTTCGGGCGAGGGACCTCAGACGATGAACGGCAGCAGCGCTCTGCGGCGCCGGGGGTAGTCGGGGAAGTTCTCTCGATACCAGCGATGGGTCTTGATCGCGCGGGGGGCCAGGTTGGCCACCGTCCACACCAAGAAGGCCAGGGCCCCAGGGTTCCAGCACGCCAATGCCCAGCCGCCCCACTCGACCATCTCCCCCAGGTAGTTGGGGCAGGACACGAACCGGTACCCTCCCCCGTACGGGATCTGGTAGCCGGTTTGCCCGTCGCGGCGCAGGCCGATCAACACCCGGTCCGAGTGCTGGTTGAGGACGTAGCCCGACCAGAAAAGCAGCGTTCCGACGACGAAACGAGGATCTGAGAACCACGACGTCGGCAAATCCGGACCGAGCCCGTAGAGGTAGCGGGCGTTCAGGTAGCCGTTCCCGATGTTGAAGGCCGCGCCCATGAGGACGACCGACATCGTGATGCTGGGTCGGCTGCTGTGCAGTCGGAAGGGGTAGAAGAGCGCGCGGTGCACGTAGTGCGCCGCCCAGAACAGAAGCAGGACCAGACCTACGGGATTCGACCTCCGGTCGCTGATGCCCCAGATGATAACGAAGGTGGCCAGCGCGGGCGTTTCCATCAGCACCCACCCCCAACGGGCGCTCATGCGGGGGCCCCAGCCGCCGCGTGTGAAGCGGCCGTACGGGGCGGTGACGAAGAAGAGGGCGATGAAGGTGACGGCCGCGAGGGCCATCCAGGCGATCACCAGCCAGTGATAGAAAGTCGATTCGTCCACTGCCGGACTTATATCACGCTCCACACATGGTATCTAGCCGCGGCAGGTGCGCGGAGTGTACGCTTGCACGATGAACGAGATCGTCACGATTGTCTTGCCGGCGTTCTTCACCATCGCGCTCGGGTACCTGTTCGGCCGATTCAGCCGACAAAGCTCCGTGGCGCTGATCGACGTGGCTATGTACATCGCCACCCCCTGTCTGGTGATCACGTCGATGCTCTCCACCCCGATCGTGCTGAGCGAGGCCGCCGAGCTCTGGGCGTCGGGCCTGCTCATCATGGCCGGGACCTTTCTAGTGGGGCGCTTGGTCTTCTCCTGGGGAAAGACCAAGCACTCGGGTATCTACCTGCCCATCGTCTTCCCAAACACCGTCAATATCCCCTTTCCCATCATCTACCTGGCTTTCGGGGCGGAGGGCCTGGCCAGTTCGGCGCTCTTCGGCGTGCCGTTCGGGATCCTGATCTACTCGGCGGGTATCTACATCGCGGCCGGGCGACCGGACCTGAGGCAAGGGCTGAGCGTCGTCCTG
Source organism: uncultured Gaiellales bacterium (assembly GCA_964497095.1). Classification (GTDB taxonomy): domain Bacteria; phylum Actinomycetota; class Thermoleophilia; order RBG-16-64-13; family RBG-16-64-13; genus CAVPLM01. The sequence goes on from CAZCCL010000002.1 coordinate 21,786, forward strand.
CGTACGCCCCTGATATATTCGGCGTTGCTGGGCCTGGTGCTCAACCTGGCAGGCGTCACCCTTCCAGACCTGGTGATGGACTCACTCAGGTTCGTGGGTCAGGCGAGCATGCCCCTCATGCTGCTCGTTTTGGGGATGAACATCGGGAAGATCCGGCTCTCTCACCTCTCCACGACTGTGGTGGCGAGCGTGCTGAGGATGGGAGGAGGGCTGGCGTTCGGTCTGCTCGCGGTGTGGCTGCTGGGGATCGCCGGGACCCCTCGGGCGGTGGTCATCTTCCAGTCGGCCATGCCGTCCGCCGTCACCTGCGCCCTTCTAGCCACCAAGTACAAGAACGAGGCCGAGCTGATCTCCTCGGTGGTGCTGGTGACGACGCTGGCCAGCGTAGTGGTCATCCCTGCGCTGCTCTACTACCTTATGTGAATTATGTGAAGTACCTGATTTGGAGGAGGTTGGGAGAGTGAACCCACACGACGGCGACAAGAGCATAGTTGCCGAGGGTATCACCCGGGACTTCGCGGACTTGAGAGCGGTCGACAGTGTCGATCTCGACATCCGTTCGGGCCAGATCTTCGGCTTCCTGGGGCCGAACGGCTCGGGCAAGACCACCACGGTGAAGATGCTCACGACGATCCTCGCCCTGACGGCCGGCTCCGCCCGGGTGGGCGGCTTCGATGTGGTCCGGGAGTCGCACGAGGTGCGGTCGCGCATCGGGGTGGCCCTCCAGGAGGTCGGCCTGGATATGCTCATGACGGCGCCCGAACTCCTGGTTTTGCAGTCCCGCCTCTTCTCGGCGGATCCGGCCGCCGCTCGAGCCAAAGCGCAGACGCTGCTCAAGACGGTGGGCTTGGACGACGTCGATCCCAAGAAGCGGGTGGGGCAATACTCGGGCGGGATGAAACGCCGGCTCGATCTGGCCCTGGCCTTGGTGAACGACCCGGACGTCCTCTTTCTTGACGAGCCCACCACCGGCCTCGACCCGGTCAGCCGCCTCACCATATGGGAGGAGGTGCGTCGCCTCAATTCGGAGCGGGGAATGACCATCTTCCTCACCACTCAGTACCTGGAGGAGGCCGACAAGCTGGCGGACGAGGTCGCCATCATCAACCAGGGACGCATCGCGGCCCGTGGCTCCCCCCGGGCGCTCAAGAAGGAGATCGGCAACGAAGTGGTGACCCTCAGCTTCGCGTCTCCCGACCTCGCAGGGCGGGCGGATGCGACGCTGGCGGCCCTGGCTCCCAAGCGACAAGTGGCCGGGCACGACCTGCTCTGCTACTTTGCGTCGGCGGCCGACAAGCTTCCCGGGTTGATCCGGGCTTTGGACGAGGCCGAGATCCCCCTGGAAGCTCTCACCATGAGCGAACCGACCCTCGACGACGTGTTCTTGCGAGCGACCGGTCATCGCCTGACCGGCTCGGAGGAGGAGGCATCATGACCGACGTTCTACTCCTTGTCTGGCGTTCACTTCGGGGCAGCCTGCGGACACCGATAGCCCTGATTCCGAACATAGCCATCAGCGTGTTCTTTCTCTTCGTCTTCAACTCGGGCCTATCGTCGGTGGCCCAACTACCCGGTTTCAAGGGCTCCTATCTGGCCTTCATCATCCCCGTCTCGATCGTGTCGGCTTCGGTGGGGGGAGCGGGGGTAGCCGGTCAGTCATTGGTGACCGACATCGAGTCGGGCTACTTCACGAAATTGTTGCTCACCCCGGCCTCCAGACTGTCCTTGATCTGGGGACCGATGATTGGCGGAGCCATCATACTGGTGGGTCAAGTGATACTGATCCTGGCCTTGGGGCTGGGCTTGGGTCTGAGATCCGCCACCGGCCCGGCCGGCCTGATAATCGTACTGATCTTCGCTTTTCTATGGGGCATGGCTTTCGCCGGCTACGCGGTGTTCGTAGCTCTCAAGACCAAGAGCGGAGCGGCGGCTCAGGCGGCCACCTTCGCCTTCTTCCCGCTGATCTTTCTTTCCACCACCTTCGTCCCCAAGGAATACATCGGGGCGACATGGCTCAAGTGGGCGGCTACAGTCAACCCCACAACCTACATCTACGACGCCATGCGCTCCTTGCTCATCGACGGCTGGGTGGTGAAACCGCTGCTGATCGGGCTGGCGGTCATGCTGGGCTTCGCCACCCTCACCGGGGTGCTGGCCCTACGTGCCGCCGCCCGGGCGACGCAGCTGGGGTGAGGCCCGTCGGGACCCGGCTCTGGCTGATAGCATACCTGCGTAGCTCGGCGCCCGATTCGGGCCCGTCAATGTGCCTGGACGAAGGAGTCTGTGCGTGGAAAGCCGGCGACAGAAGGAATCAGGGGGTCATCGCCCCAGCGCGGACCGTAGCCCCTTCCTGCCTTCCGGCGCGCCGTTTCGAATAGCGGCGGTGCTCTTCGACTTCGACGGCACTCTGACCCGACCGGGAGACCTGGACCTGGCCGCCATCAAACGGGAGATCGGCTGCCCCCCCGAGAAGGGTCTGTTGGAATACCTGCGCGAGACCGAGGATCCCGAAGAGCGGCGCGGCCGCGAAGTCGTCCTGGAGCAAGCGGAGGGGGAGGCGGCCGACAGGGCCGAGCCCGGCGAGGGCGCCGAGGCACTGATCGATTTCCTCCGCGGGCAGAGGATCCCCATGGCCATCATCACCCGCAACGCCGGGGTGAGTGTTCGGAGGGCACTGGGCCGGTTTCGGGGAGTCGAACCGGACGACTTCGCCCTCATTGTCTCCCGTGACCTGCCCTTCGATCCCAAGCCGTTCCCCGCCGGGGTCCTGTATGTGGCCGAAGAGCTGGGTGTGGAGGCGGGCGAGCTGCTGATGATCGGTGACCATGCCTTCGACATCGAAGCGGGCAAACGGGCCGGGACTCTGACGATGTTCCTGCGCAACGATCCCTTGGAGGATCTGGCGGCCGTGGGCGCTGATTTCGTGGTGACCGACCTGAGGGAGGCGCAGCGGACGATCCGCTACGGCATCCCCCTGCCGGTGGGCAAGCTACCGCCCGATCTGCTGGAGGTCAGCCTGGCGGGGATCGCCCCGGACGACCCCACTGTGCTCGTGGGAGCAGCCATCGGCGAGGATGCCGCTGCCGTGGATGTCGGGGAATCGGAGGTGTTGGTCTTGGCCTCCGATCCGATCACGTTGGCCGCCGACTCGCCGGCCCGGTACGCGGTGCTGGCCAATGCGAACGACGTGGCCACGAGTGGGGCCACTCCCAGGTGGTTCCTCAGCACGCTCTTGCTGCCCACCGATTCGAGCGCCTCCGAAGTGCTCGCTTTGGCGAGGGACATCCAGGAAGTCTGCGCGGCCTACGGCATCTCGCTGTGCGGCGGGCACACGGAGATCACCGATGCCGTCTCGCGGCCGCTCGTGGTCGGGATGATGGCGGGCACGGTCGTGGCCGGACGGCTCATCGCCAAACACCGGATGCAGGAGGGCGACCGCATACTCATGACAAAAGGGGTGGCGGTAGAGGGCACGGGCCTGGTCGCTCGAGAGTTCCCCCACCGCTTGGCCCGGGAGGGAATGACGCAGGCGGAGATAGTTGACTGCGCCGCCTTCCTCGAGCAGATGGGGATCCTCGAGGAGGCCCGCGTGGCCCGGTCCGTCGCGGGGGTCACCGCCTTGCACGACGTGACGGAAGGCGGGCTGGCGACGGCGGTGAGGGAGCTGGGCGCAGCCGGCGGCCGCCGGCTGCGCGTCCACATGGACCGCATCCCCATCTATGCGCAGACCGCCCGCGTGTGCTCGATCCTGGGCATCGACCCACTGGGCCTGATCGGTTCGGGCAGTCTCCTCATCACCTGCTCCGCCGTTGACGCCGGTTCCTTGGCCGCGGCGATCGCCGCGATCGGGATCGAGATCGCCGACATCGGGGAAGTCCTGGAGCCGGGGGAGGGTGTGGAGGCCTACAGCGAGGGTGTTCCCGTGGCCTGGCCGTACTTCGCGCGAGACGAGGTGTCCCGCCTCAATAGTTAGGCCTTGCCAAACAGTACGGTAATACCGTACAATATCTGCCATGACTCGATGTACTACACAAGATGCGGTGTCGGCGCTCCAGGATCGATTCCGGGTGGGCTACTGGAAGGCCTTGCGGGATATGGACACTCTCAGACTCGGGCAATGGGAGCATTCCCGGCTTACGCTGCCCCAGCTGCGGGTGCTCTTCCAGGTGCGGCGTAGCCCGGGCATCACTACCGGCGAACTGGCCCGCTGTCTGGGCATAACCACCTCGACCACGAGCGGGCTGGTGTCGAAACTGGCCGACCGCGGGCTTTTGGCCCGGGGCAGCAGCGAGGAGGACCGCCGGCAGATACCCTTGGAGCTGACGGAGAGCGGACGGGAACTGGCGGGGGAGCTCCGCAGGCAGACCCTCCCCTTTCTCGAAGCAGTGGCCGAAGAGCTGGGGGATGAACTTGACCACGTGGTCGAGGCGCTCGAGAAGCTTGCTACAGCCAGCTCCCGAGTGAGAGAGCGATGACCAGGACACGCAAAGGCCTGTGGGCGGTGGCCCGCGGCGTGCGCTCTCTCAACAACCGCAACTACCGACTCTTCTGGTTCGGGCAGCTGGTTTCTCTCGGGGGGACCTGGATGCAGGACGTGGCCCTCAGCTGGCTGGTTCTCAGCCTGACCGATTCCCCCATGGCTCTGGGATTGGCTATGACCATCCGCTTCCTGCCCGTGCTCCTTTTCTCACTCTACGGCGGAGTGCTGGCCGACCGCCTGCCCAAGCGGCAGACCATCATCGTCGTGCAGGCGATACAGCTTCTGGTGGCGCTCACGCTGGCCATCCTCACGTCCACGGAGCTGGTGACGGTGACCATGATCTACGCGCTGGTGGCGGTGCGGGGTCTTCTGGACGCCGTCGACGGTCCTACCCGTCAGGCCTTCGTTCCCGAGATGGTGGGGACCGAGGATCTGTCGAACGCTATTGCTCTCAACTCGACCCAGTTCAACGCCGCTCGCTTGGCAGGGCCGGCCGTCGGCGCCGTGGTGATAGGCACCGCGGGCATCGCTGCCTGCTTCTACCTGAACGCGGCCAGTTTCTTGGTGGTGATCGCGGCCCTGCTGCTCATGCGCCCGGATGAATTTCACTCAGTCCCTCGAGCTCCTCGCGAGAAAGCGCTCCGCCAGTTGAAGGAGGGCCTGCGCTATGCCCGCTCCACCCCTGAAGTGGTCGTGATCCTTATCCTGGTGGCAGCCATCGGGACCTTCGGTTTCAACTTCCAGATCATCCTGCCCCTGGTCACCAAGTATGTGCTGGGCGCGGGAGCATCCACTCTGGCCCTGCTCACTACCTCCAGTGGGGTGGGCGCCGTGCTGGCCGGGCTCTTCGTGGCCTATCGGGAGAAGCTGAGGCTGCGCCTGCTGATGGGGGCGGCGATCGCTTTTGTCGTGCTGTTGGCTTTCGTGGGGCTCTCTCGGCAGGGGGTTATCACCGCGGTCTTGATGTTCATGATCGGTTTTGCCGGGGTCCTTTTCATGACGACTGCCAATACTCGGCTGCAGCTGCGGGTACCCGGGCACATGCGCGGCAGGGTGATGGCTATGTACGGTCTCCTGTTCATGGGGACCACCCCTATCTCGAGTCTGCTCATCGGTCAACTGGCGGAAAGCGTGGGCGTGCAGGCGACTGTTCTTTGCATGGCCGGCCTGTGTGCGGCCGGGCTCGGGGTGGGAGCGCTGTACGTCCGTCGCGCTACTCCCATGACAGGTGGGCCAGGCAGGATGGTCCCTGTGTTCTCGGGCGAGGCTCGGCAGCGGGTGGCGGACCACGGCACCGGCTTGGAGGAAGACACGAGACCGGCGTAAGCTGGTAGGTGACTGACTTCCGACGCGATCCGGGGGGAAGATGCGGCGTGTGCACGGGGGCCGGGTCGCGGCCCCGATTCTCTTGGCAGTCCTCGTGGTGGTGGTCACCGCGCTTATGGCCCTGTCCGGCCTTGGGTGCGGTGATCCTCCGGCCGGCGCGCCGGGCATTGGCGACCCTTACTTCCCTTCCGCCGGCAACGGCGGCTACGACGCGCTCAAGTACGAGATCGTCCTGTCTATCGACCCCCGGTCGAACGGTCTGCGCGGGAGTACGACGGTGGACGCGGAGGCCGTCCAAGACCTCGACTCCTTCAATCTGGATTTCTTGGGACTGGAGGTCGAGAGCGTGTTCGTGGACGGCGTTCCCGCTGATTTCGAGCGAGAGGGGCAAGAACTCACCGTCCTGTGCCCCGAGCAACTTGAGACCGGCAAGAGGTTTGCCGTCCAGGTCTCCTACTCGGGAATCCCCGTCTCCCTGGAAGACTCCGGATCGTTCTCGGTGGGCTGGCAACACACGGGAGGCACCATCTACACGCTGGACGAGCCCCAGGGCGCGGCCACCTGGTTCCCGGTGAACGATCACCCTTCAGACAAGGCGGCGTATGGGTTCCGTCTGACTGTGCCTCGACCCTACGTGGCGGCGGCGAACGGGGTGTTGGTCGGGACTGAGGCCGGGGAAAGGGACCAGACGTTCGTCTGGGAGATGGAAGAGCCGATGGCCAGTTACCTGGCCACGGTCGCCGTCGGAGAATACGAGCTGGAGGAGAGCACTGCTCCCAACGGGGTGGCCATCCGCAACTACTTCGCCCCCGCGGTGGCCGAGGAGGCGGGCAAAGCGTTCGCGCGCACCGGGGAGATACTGGCTTTTTACGCTGATCTGTTCGGTCCCTATCCGTTCGACGTCTACGGCGTCGTGGTCCCGGATGTCGACACCGGGGCGGCCATGGAGAACCAGACCCTTTCCCTGTTCGGGCGGGACGTGCTCTCGAAGAGATTGTCCGACCCCGTCGTCGGTGACATCTATGTCTCCCACGAGTTGGCTCACCAGTGGTTCGGTAACAGCGTCACCATCACCCGCTGGAAGGACATCTGGCTGAACGAGGGTTTTGCCACCTATGCGAATTGGCTGTGGCTGGAGCACGACCGAGGACGCGAGGCTCTTGACCAACAGGTGAGACAAAGTCTGGGGATGCTTCTCAGCGACGGCCGGCCGCCGCCCGGGGATCCCGGACCCGACGACCTCTTCAGCGTGAGCGTCTATCGGCGCGGGGCTCTGACCCTGCACGCGCTGCGGCAGACGGTGGGCGACGAGATCTTCTTCCGCATCCTGCGTGAGTGGGGCACGCGGTACCGGTATGGGAACGTTTGGACGGAGGATCTCATCGCTTTGGCCGAGGAGGAAGCGCAAGGTTCGGTGGAAGTCGATCTGGCCGGTCTTTTCGAGACTTGGCTCTATAGCGAGGAGCTTCCGGAGATGCCCGTGCGAATGGAGGACCCGGTATCCGCGGAGGCGGCACGTTGAGTCGGCACGACTCGGACAGGGGCCCTGTCTGGGCCCGGTTCGACTGGACCCCGGAACGGTACGAAGACCTTATACGCCGGGTGGTCCCCGACTACGGCGAGCAGGAGCCTCTGATCGCCGGATTGCTGCGAGAGGCCATGCCGCCCGAGGGTGCAGGCCCGTTCCGCGTACTGGAGCTCGGGGCCGGGACGGGGACGCTGTCACGCTTTCTGCTGGAGACCTTCCCCGGAGCCGAACTGACTGCCTTGGACGTGTCGCCGGTCATGCTGGACGCCTGCGCGGACCTTCTCGCCCCCTTCGCGGACCGGGTGCATCTCCGACACGTGGACTTCGGCACGGCGGAGCTCGGCGCGGCGGAGCTCGGCACGGCGGAGCTCGGCTTCGGATATCACGCGGCGGTGTCGCGGCTGGCGATCCATCACCTGGAAGACAAGGACAAACGGGGGCTCTTCGGCAGGCTGGCCAAGGCACTGCTGCCCGGGGGAGTCCTCGCGATGAGCGACCTGGTCACCGGCTCGACCGAAGAGGAGACCGAGATCATGCTGGCGGAGTGGCGGAGATACATGCTGGCCCAGGGCGAAGACCCTGCCGAGTGGGAGCGGTGGCTCGTGGGTGAGGACGACCTCCCATCTCCCGCTCAGACCCAGGTGGAGTGGCTGCTCGAGGCCGGATTCGCCGGCGCGAGTGTCGTCTGGCAACGGGCGCAATTCGCCGTAATCCGCGCGGCCAAAGCCGCGTGAGATCGGGGCCGCGCGGCCCGAGCCCGGCGTGGTCGGGCACGCCGTCACGTCTGGCCTCCGCCGCACCGGCGGTGTTAGGATTGGTACCTGATCCCCCCACCACCGACCAGGCGCTCAAGCGCACGGAGGACCGAAGTATGCGTTTCATCGATGCCCACCTGCACACCGACATGATCGAAGACAAGCAGCTGCAGAAGCTGGTCATGATGGGCATGGAGGCGGCCATCGTCCCCAGCCCTCACATGTACCTGGGAAGCAAGGACGCGGACAGCGTCCTCCTCATGTGGGAGCGCTTCCTGGGCATGGAGACGACCACGGCCAAGACCCTGGGCTTCGAGCTCTTCACCTCACTCTCGGTGCCGTTTTTCGGAGTGAACCACGCCGACGCCGAGAAGTGTCTGGAGAGACTTCCCGACTTCCTCAAGGCCGAGCGGGCGGTGGCTCTGGGCGAGATAGGTCTGGACACCGGGACCGACTTCGAGCGGGAACTCTTCCGGGAGCACCTGAGGATCGCCAAAGCTCACGACCTGCCCGTCATCCTCCATACCCCCATCCGCCTGGCTCCTCAAGGGGAGGCGGTGCTGCCGCAAGTACTCGAGATCATCGAAGAAGAGGGTTTCTCCCCGGAGAAGTGCGTATTCGACCATGCCGGGGAAGCCACTCTCGACTGGCGCATGAAGACCGGCGGCATGGTAGGGCTCTCCGTGTGCTGGGACAAGATGCCCCCGGAACCGGCCGCCCAGTACGTCATCGACCACCCGGATCTGCGCGACCGCATCATCATCAACTCGGAACTGGGCGGTGAAGGCAACGACTACTTCATGGTCCCCCGGGTGATCTTGGCCATGAAGCTCTTCGGACTCGACAAAGCCAGCATCGACAAGGTCTGCTACCAGAATCCCAAAGACTTCTTCGGGCTGCCGGTGGACTGAGGGCCGGTCCGGGCGTGACGGCGGCTCTACCCGGTAGGCGGTCTAGCCCGGCAGGATCGATCCGCACGAATTGCAGAATCGGGCGTCCTGCGTGTTGAGGGCCCCGCAATCGGCGCACCGTCGTGACGCTGCCGCCGGGGGGGCACCCGCTGCCGCCGGGGGGGCAGGCCGGGTATCTGCGTGCAGAGGGGGGCGGGCGACCGGCTCATCCGTGATGGGCGCGGGTTCCGTGGGACGCATCTCGGCCGCCGTGGGCTCCATAGGCGTGGGGACTGCTGGGGCCGGCGATACCGGAGAAGGCGCGGCTGCCTGCGCGCGCGGATGCATGGATTCCGCGGAAACGCTACCCGCGGCGACCGGGCTCGTCTGGACGGGAGCCGGCGGGACCACGCTCCTCCGCGCGGGAGTCGCGGAGGCCGGTGCCCCTGCCTGGGCGGCGGTTTCGCCCACCAGGAGGACCACCAACCCGTAGAGCGCCGCGACCGTGGGGATGAGCGCGATCACCGAGACCCAGCTGTGGAACACGGCCGCGGCCGCCACTTGGAACACGACCACGATTGCCAGCAACCAGATGATCGGCCCTTCACGGAACATCTTCCAGGAGGCGGCAAGCGAGATCAGCGCTGCAATAAAGGCGAATGAGTACTCGATAGCCGAGCCGGTGGTGGCCGAGGCGAAGCTGCTCCCCAGGCCCCCCAGACTGTTGGTGACCGCGGTGATGAGACCAAGCGCCCCCAGCACCCCTAAGAGCAGGAAGGCCATCCCCCCGACGGCGATCAGGTTCCCCAAGAGGGTGATGTAGAGGTAAAGGGGCCGCTCCGGGCCTGTAGACGGATCTTTCATGGGCCCCTGCCGCTTCGGCCTTTGTATCGTCACGACAAAACCCATCTTAGCACCGGCCCCCAGCCGCGCAACGCCTCCGTCGCAGATTCGACGGTTTGCAAAAGCCGCCGAGGAAGATAAGAATAGAGCCAACCAAAATCCGGGGGTGGGCAAGTGTTCGGTCGGCTCTCTTTCGAAGGTCGGGACGGTGTCCAGGAACGTCAGCTCGACCAGCCGGTCATAAGCCTGGGGCGCGCTCCCGAGAACGACGTTTGTCTCGATCACGCCACAGTCTCCCGCTTCCACGCTCGTATCCTCTCCGATACCCAAGGGAGCACCGTCATCGATTTGGGCAGCGGGAACGGCACGCGGGTGGATGGGGTGGAGCTTGAGGTCAAGGTCGAGAACCGACTAGCCAATGGCTCTGTCATCCAGATCGGGCCCTTCTCCATCCGTTACCACCGGGAGTCGGTGGCGCCCACCGTCGCCGCCGCCGTTCCGCCGCGCATCCTGCCGGAGCCCGTGGGCAAACTGGGCCAGACCGTCGTCATGGCTCCTCCCACTCCGGCCCGGTTGATCGTCACTACTCCTCAGGGAGTCGGCGAATTCCGCTTGACCGGCGAATCGATGGCTCTGGGACGGGACCCGACGAACGACATCACGATCGATTCCGACGCCGTCTCCCGCCGCCATGCCCGCCTCGATAGGCGCGATTCAGGCTGGGAGATCACCGATCTGGGCAGCACGAACGGTCTTCGGTCTCAGGGCAGACCGGTCCAGAACATGCCGCTGACGGACGGGGACGTGATCTACATCGGTCGCTCTGTCTGTCTGGAGTATCGCAGTCCGGAGCCTGCGGGCGCCGCGGCCCCGGCGGGCGCGGCGCCGCGCGCGGACACCTTCGATCTGCCCTCCAAGGGGGCGCTCGTCCTTGGTCGGAGCGAGAACGCCGACGTCACCATCTTCCATCCCCAGGTCTCCCGGGCGCACGCCCAGATCGTCCGGCGCGGCTCCGACCTCTACCTGGAGGACTTGGGCGGCGGCGCCGGCACCTACCTCAACGGCCAGATGGTCAAGGAGCATCTGCTGGGAGAGGGGGACGTGGTTCGCATAGGTTCCAGCCGCATGGTGCTGGAGCACGGACGCCTCAGGGTGGTCGACGAGGAGGGCAACCTGCGCATGGACGCCTTCCATCTGAACCGGATAGTGGGCAAGGGACTGCGCATCTTGCAGGACGTCTCCCTCTCGATCTACCCGCAGGAGTTCGTGGCCATCGTGGGAGCCAGCGGGTCGGGGAAATCGACCCTGCTCAATGCCCTCTGCGGCTTTCGGCCGGCCAACACGGGGACGGTTCTGCTGAACGGGACCGACCTCTACCGGAACTTCAGCGCATACCGCAACGATCTGGGGTACGTGCCCCAGGACGACATCATCCACCGGGAACTCCCGGTCTTGCGTGCCCTCGATTATGCCGCCCAACTGCGGATGTCGGGTGACACGTCCTCTCAGGAGCGTCGGCAACGGGTGCAGGAGGTGCTCGAGGACCTCGACCTGCGCATGTGCGCCGACCGGGCGGTGCGCCAGCTGAGCGGCGGTCAGCGCAAGAGGGTGTCCATGGGAGTGGAGCTGCTCACCAAGCCCAGCCTGTTCTTCCTGGACGAGGCCACCTCCGGTCTCGATCCAGGCACCGAGTCGCAGATGATGAAGCTGCTTCGCCGGCTTGCCGACCAGGGCCGCACGGTAGCCCTCGTGACGCACGCCACCAAGAATGTGATGACCTGTGACAAGGTCATCTTCATGGCCCGGGGCGGCCACTTGGCCTACTACGGTCCGCCGGAGGACGCCCTCCACTACTTCGGGGTGGACGACTTCGATGAGATATACACGCGGCTGGAGCAGGAGGAGCCGAAGGAGTGGGAAGGCCGTTTCCGGAGCTCAACAGCGTACCGCGAGAACGTGGAATCACGCCTCGCCGAGATGGGTCCGGCGTTCGCCCAGCAGGTAGGGTGGGCCGGCGCCGGGATGGCCATAGGGAGCGACGGGGCGTATGCCCCCACGTCCCCTGCTGGGTACGGACCCAGCCGGCTACCGCAGCGCGCCTCCAATCCACCCCGCCGGGTCTCGAACTGGAAGCAGTTCGTGGTGCTCTCCAAGCGCTATATGGACACCATATGGCGCGACAAGAAGACGGCGGCCCTGCTCTTCGCCATCGCCCCCTTCCTGGGAGTGCTGAACTTCGTCATCTGGAAGCGTGACGTCTTCGATCTCGAGACGGGTAGCGCGACCCAGGCCGTCACCATGCTTTTCATGACCTCGATCATCACCATCCTGGTGGGTACCATCACCTCGGTCCGGGAGATAGTCAAGGAAGACGCCGTCTACCGACGAGAGCGCATGGTAGGACTACGAGTCATGCCCTATGTGGGTTCGAAGGTGGCTATCGGGCTGATCTTCGCGGTCTGGAGCGCCGTCATGCTCTTCGCGTTCCTCATCGCCGCGGTCGATTTCTCCCACCTGAGCTTCGCGTCGACCATGCAGCTTTTGGTGCCCTTGGTGCTCGGCACGTTCGCCGGCGTGATGTGGGGCCTACTGGTCTCGGCAGTGGCGCCCAGCGAAGACCGGGCCATGTTGCTCGTGATACTGGTGCTGGTGCCGCAGTTCGTGTTCTCGGGAGGGATGATCCCCGTGTCGGATCTGGGGACGGCTGGGAAGATCATGGGGTGGATCACCTCCACCCGTTGGGAATTGGGAGCACTCGTCACTTCGGCTCAGGTCAAGAGCGGTCCCGGACAGGCGGCCGACCTTTCCGACGTCTACCTCCCCGGGATTCAGAGCCTAAACACACCAGGGGAGAAGCAGGCCTTGATCAACTCCCTGAACGACCAGTACGGCGATATCTTCAACGTGAATCTGGCCCTCTATTGGGGCATGTCCGCCGTCCTGGCGGCGGTGTTGCTCGCGATCATCATCGCGCTGCAGAAGCGTAAAGACACCCTGTGACGGGTCATTCATGATGGACGAGCTCCGACGATGGAAGACCTAGTAGGCAGCACTCTGGGCCGATACCAGGTGTCCGCGCTGGTGGGGCGGGGCGGCATGGCCGCCGTATACCGGGCGCTCGACCCGATCCTCAACCGGGCTGTAGCCGTCAAGGTCATGCATAGCCATTTGGCCGCCGACCCTAACTTCGTCAGCCGCTTCCGGCACGAGGCTCAGGCGGTGGCTGCTCTCCGACACCCCAACATCGTCAAGGTGTTCGATTTCGGCAACGAGGGCGATTCCTACTACATGGTCATGGAGTTCATCGACGGTCCCACCCTGGCGTCCCTCATGATGGCCGGGGCGACCGCCGGCGGCGCGAAAGCTCCGCTGCCTTCCGGCGAGGCTCCGGGCGGTCTCTCCACGGGCGAGATCCTGCGTCTGTTCCCGCCCCTGTGCTCGGCCATCGACTACGCCACCGCCCACGGCATGGTGCACCGTGACATCAAACCGGCCAACATCCTGCTCACCTCGGAGGGGGAGCCCATCCTCACCGACTACGGCATCGCCAAGATCATGGGGGCCACGTCCTACACCGCCTCCGGGATGGTCCTGGGTTCGGCCCACTACATGTCGCCCGAGCAGGTACAGGGCTTCGCCGTCGACCACCGCTCGGACATCTACTCGTTGGGCGTGGTCCTCTTCGAGGCCTTGGCCGGCCGGGTCCCCTACGACGCCGATACCACTGCGTCCATCCTGGCCCAACATCTCTCCGCTCCCGTGCCCCCCGCCCGCTCCCTCAACCCCCAGTTGCCCGCAGAGATCCAAGCGGTGCTGGAGCGGGCGTTGGCCAAAGAGCCGGAGCGGCGCTACCAGCGGGCCGAGGACTTGGCTGCAGCCCTCCAGACCGCTCTCTCTCCTCCGCCGGTGACCGTCTACGAGACCGTCCCCGGTGCCGCCCCCGCTCCTGCCCTGGCCCCTACCGTGGTGGAGGCTCCCGGCATAGAGTTGGGGCAAAGCCCGGAGCCGGCCGCTACGGAAGCAGCGGGCGCGGCTCCTACCCGCGTGGAGCGGGTGGCGCCTACCCCAGATCTCGGGGCGCAGGCCGCTGGTGTGCAGGCCGTCGGGGCGCCGGCTCTCTGGGTGCACCCCAGTCCCGAGGCTCGCCCGGGGAAGAAGCGGTGGCGGTGGCTGCTGGCGGCAGGGGTGGTGGTGGTGGCGATCGTCGTGGTGGTCGCGGTGCTGGTCACCCGAGCGGACGAGCAGACCACGGAGTCCACCGTCACGACCACAGACGGAGGGCCGGTCTCGACGTCCACCGCCGGGTCCGGAGACGATTCGACGATCACGACGCTACCGGCGGAAGTGGCTCAAGTGATCGAGGAGGGTGTCGTCCTGGTCGAGAGCGGGGAGCTCGACGCAGGTATCGCTAAGTACGAGGAGGTGCTGCGCGAGCACCCGGACAGCGACTTGGGCCGCACCCGGTTGGGCATCGCCTACTACCTCCACGGGGACTACTCCCCCGAGATGACCGAACAACAGCTCAAGCTGGCCACCGAGAAGAACCCGGAGAACGCCGAAGCCTGGGCCTTCCTGGGCCTGGCTCGGCTGAGCGCAGCCTACAGTCGGAAGACCGGGGATTTCGCTTCAGCAGAAGAAGCCTGCCGTCAAGCCATAGAGCTGGATCCGCAAAGCGGTCTGGGCCACGCCTTCCTAGGGCGGGTACTGGCCGCATCGGGTCGGCAGGAAGAAGCTTTGACGGAGATGCAGACTGCTCTGGACCTTGCCCCGCAGGGTCCCTGGGTGCAGGAGTCTGCCGGTTGGATCAACGCCGTGCACGACGACTGGGAGGCCGCCGTCCCGCATTACGATCTCGCGGCCACCTACAGACCCAACTGGGCCAGCTTCCTCAGTCTGCTCGGAGAGGCTCTGCGGGAGACCGGGCAGTACGATCAGGCCCTCGAATACTACGAGAAGGAGCTTCAGCTGGGCCAGGGGTACGAGGCCTCGGCCTATCAGGACATCGGGCTGACGCTGTGGGACAAGGGGGACTCCCCCGGGGCGATCGACAACCTCAAGAAATCGCTGACCCTCGACGAGAACGACGACTACACGCACTGGGCCCTCGGAGCCATCTGGGACGAGCAGGAAGACTACGAGGCGGCTCTACCCCATCTCCAGCGCGCGGTAGCCCTGGTGCCGAACAACGCGGGCTACCAGGAATGGCTGGGGGATTGCCTCTACTACCTGGGGCGCTATGAGGAGGCCAGGGTGGCCATCGACAAGTCCTTGGAACTCGACCCAGACCGGGAGGGGGCGCAGCGGCTGTCGGGATACCTGGAAGAAGCGGGCTACTAGACCGGCGACCGCGGATCCGGCCGGGCGGCGCCCCGCGCGCCCGGGCCGGCGGCCGCCTGATCGTCGCTCCGCCCGGCCATGCTCGCCATCCGGTCGACAAAGGACCTGTAGGTCTCCATCATGGCGTCGAAAGGCCTGTCGAACTCGATGGTCGTGAAATGCCCGGCCGGCCGGCGCCGTAGCAGATCGAGCGGCAGCAGCCCGTCCCAGGAGTAGGCCAGTTGCGGGAAGGCCCCGCGGCCCACCACGCGGATCGCCGTCACTCCCCGAGCCCCACACTCAGTGGCGAAATCGAGGAAGCGCCGGGTCAAGCCCTCGCTGGGCCTGCCCACGGCGACGCTCAAGGACTGCAGGGAGCAGGCGGGGAGTAGGCCGAGATATTCCGTGGGCACCTCCATGAGGTCGTCCACCGGGCGCACGATCACGACGCGGCCTTGGCAATCGTTGACCAAAGCGGCGAAGACCCTCGGGCTCAGACCGCGTCCGTCGGGGACCCTCTCATCCAGAATCACCACGAAGCGGTCGTCATAGTCCGAAAGCACCTGCAGACCGGTGCTCACTCCGCCCAAGCTCTCCATGGCCTTGTAGCGGTCGAAGCTGTCGTGAAGCTGGCGGAGGGGCCAAGCGCCCCGGGGAAGCACCTCGGAAAGCCGGCGCAACTGAGCGACAAGACGTTCGGTGTACTCGAGCGGAGCGGTGTCACCGTGCATCCTTCTCTCGACGAAGTGGATGCGGGAGGAAAGACAGCCGTTCTGGTCCCAGAAGGCCGAGTCGAGGCCGGCCAGGAGAGCGACGGCGGAGACCAGACCGCCCTCCCCCGAGGAGCTCATGCTCTGGTGATCCAGCTCGAACATCTCCCGGCCGATGGCCGAGAAGCTGACTTTGTGCCCGTGAGGGTGGAAGCGGACACGGGGCCGGTCTGTCATATCGCCCGCCCGCGAGATCTGCTCCGCTATGCGGGCGATGGTGTCATCTCCCGCTGCCGCGATGACGAGGCCCGACCAGCCCAGGAGACGCCTCTGCAGGGCCGCGTCGTCGTAGTCCCACACCAAGACGGCCACAGTGGAGACGAGTTCCTCGTCGGCCTCTTGCAGAGCCTGAAGGATCAAGGGACTGAAGATGGGTTCACGTCTCGAGTTGCGCACCAAGACTACCGGCGGGGCTCCACCGGACAGGGTGGTCGCGAGGGCGAGGAGGATGATGATGAGGGCGGTCCCCGGCACGTTGCCGGCTCCGTAGCCTGTGACGAACCGAGGTGCCTCCGGGGCGGCGAAGATCGGGAGCCGGGAGTACAGCGGCACTTGGCCCGAAACCCCGGCGATCCCGGGCGCACGGGAAGGAAAGAAACGCAGACGTCCGGGTAATCCGGGCAGAGGCCGCCAACCCGCCGCCGCTGCCTTGGTGGGGTTCAGGGCCAATGCGAGGGCCATCTGCTCGAGGTCCCAGATCTCCGGAGCGGCCATGACGGAGCCGATCATGGCCTCGGAGTATCCTGTGTATCCCGGGATCATTTCCAGCGCTCGGCGGGCGGGGTTCCTCGGGTCGGCCAATCTTTGGGCGACCGCTCCCATCGCCATTCTCAGTCGATCCCAGAACTCCGGTCCGCGGGGGGCCCGCTCGCGGGCCGCCTCTAGGCCTTCGAGCACGGTCGCCCAGTCGGCTTCGGTGAATCGCGGCCAGCGGGCCCTGACGGCACCGGGCGTCCCCTCTTCACACTCAGCACCGCACTCGCGTCCGCCCGCGAAACATGCCTCCTCCCAGGACCGCCGGCCGGCGATGACCGAGCGGCGGACGGCCTTGGGGAGCCAGAAGCCCTCGCTCACACCTGCGCGGCGCATCCTGCTTCTCCCAGAAGGTCCACGCGCTGGATGGAGTCTTTCTCGAGATAGGCGCCGGCGTCTCCGCAAGGGCAGAGCATGTCACCGCGCCCGATCACCAGGGTGACCCGGTCCGCCGTGCGGAAGAAGCCTGGGAACAGGTCGCCGCCTCCGAACGGGTCGAAGAACGCCAGGAGCCCGGTCGCCCGAGGGCCCGATCGGATCTCGCCGTCATCATCTAGGACGCAAGCGTGGACCCAGGGCGGGACGTGGTAGTTTCCGGCGGAACACTGCATCGCGGCCCAGTTGGCCTCGGCCATGCCGTAGACGTCTCTCAGGGGCAAGGGGCTTCCGTCCGCCGGGCGGAAAGCACGCTCCAAGTCCCGTCTGATCTCGTCGAGTGAGAACGCATAGGTCTCCTTCATGCCTCCACCCGTGCCGAGAAGGCTACCCGGAGCCAGGAGGACCGTGCGGTCGGCGCGCACCAACGCCAGGGCTACCCCGTGGAGTTGGGTGGGACTGCCGAACAGGAGCAGCTTTTCGCCGTCACGGGCGGCGCGGTCGAGTCGGCCGAGGGCTACTTTGACGGCGCGCGGATCGACGTAGCGGGCCTGGATGGTGTTGATGGCCGGATGCCAGACCCGCCTCTCCACGAACCCGCGCCGGCCGGTCCGGAACGCTCTTCCAGCTCGGATGCGGACCTGGTCGGGATGAGCGGGGAAAGGTATGGCGAAATGCACCCGGTCGGAGGTCAGTCCTACCCGTTGCACGCTGAACCGGGCCATGCGGGCCATGGCGATCCGGGTGCGTTTCGGCATCATGAAGATGGCCCGGTGGTCGGCCTTCATTCCCAGGTAGCGCTGGAAGGACAGATAGAAGCTCTCCACGTTCAGGTCTGTGCTTCTCCGATCTCGCGCGATGATGGTGGCCCGACCCGAGGTGCCGCTCGAGGTGAGCAGTTCCAATCCGAAATCGGAGAACAAGTCTTCGACGGCCTGCAGCAGGGTCTCGAGAGACCTGTAGCTCGAACCGAGCCCGCGAAGGCGGTCACGAGGAAGGTCCACGGAGAGCTGGTCCACGAGCCACTCTCCGAAACTGCGAGGCTCGTCTTGGGGGAAGGGGGTGCCGAGCAGCTCGATGTACGACTTGAAGGTCTGGGCCGTCGGCCGTAGCAGCCGGGACAGATCTGATGGCGCCGCCCGGGGGCCCACGCCCCGGGCGGCCACCGCGTTGCGATAGGCGGTATTACGCGCGTAGTGGTGGGAATGCGTGACCAGGATGCCGTTCAGCACGGCTTGGTCGCGCTCGACTTCCGTCGCTTCCCAGAAACCGGCCAGCGTATCTGCGTTGAGGGTGGCATGTGCCACGGCTTCCTGCGCTCCCTCGAACAGCGGGCGGGATCGGTGCCCGACCTTGGACGATAGGACCGACATCATCGTACCGCGAGGCGGGCTCATGTTGCGGGCTCAGGACCGCCGGGCCTACCCGACGTTCTCCGTCTGTCCGCCGCGCCGGGGAATGGGAGGAAGATCACGCCCCTCGAGAGCGATGATCGCATCCCGGTATTCGGTCCTGAGCGGGACCCGCTCTCCAGCCATGTAGTCGTAGGAGACGATCAGGGTGTCCCCTTCAGCGGCCACTCTCCCCAGTGCTCGACTGCGGACCTCGTACTCCATGAAGAAGCGGTCTTCTCCGAGTGCCGAGACCCGTGCTCCTATCGAGAGGGTGTCCGGATAGGTCACCGGCGCTCTGTAGCGACACCTGTTCTCCCCCAATATGAAACCGTACTCCCAGAGATCCAACCGGGGCGGGATCACCCCGATGCGCTCCAAGTAGGCGATACGGACGATCTCGAAGTATTCGAAATAGGCGGTGTTGTTGACGTGGCCCAGAGCGTCCATGTCGGCCCAGCGCACCACCACGTCGACGAACACCGGGAAGGGGCTCGGCATGATCTCTCCTCGACGAGGACTCGGGGATTTCCTGGCCGCATTGTAACCCCGAGGCGCCCGGCCTGCCTGTTTGATGTCTAAATGATATCATGACAATATTATGCGGGCGGGGCCCGGCACGTTCTCATGGGCGGCAGCGGACCTGCCCCACGCTGGGGCGGGACAAGGAGGACACATGGAAGAAGTGCAGTTGCCACTCAATCACGAGCGAGAAGCCAGAGCTATGAGCGGCTGGGGGATGCTCGTGGCGGTGATCGTGATCTTCGTCGTCGGCATCGCCCTGCTGGTGACTGCCGCCGTAAATGGAAACGGGCTGAGTACCGGGGAGATCTGGGCTCTGGTGGGTCCGGGCATCGCCCTTCTGATTCTCGGCTCTTTCCTCAGTCCCGGCTTCTTCACCCTCGAGCCCAACGAGACCCGGGTCTTGGTGCTGTTCGGTGCCTACAAGGGCACCGTGCGCCAGGGCGGGTTCCGATGGGCCAACCCCTTCTACTCGAACGGTCCCACGGTCAAGACCACAGCCGACGGCCGGGGCGGCGAGGGAGCCGGCGGCGCTTCTGCCGGCGCCGGCAAGAAGGGCCAGCCCTCGCGGGCGCCTAAGAAGTTCCCGCGCTACAAGATCTCGGTGCGGGCCCGCACCCTCAACGGTCCCAAGCTGAAGGTCAACGACCGCCGCGGCAACCCGGTGGAGATCGCCACGGTGGTGGTCTGGCGGGTCAAGGACACCGCTCAAGCGGTGTTCGATGTCGAGGACTTCGAGCTCTACGTGGAGACGCAGAGCGAGACCGCCCTCAGGCACCTGGCCAGCTCGTATGCGTACGACCATGGAGAAGAGCACGAGATCACCCTGCGTAGCAACGTGGACGAGGTGTCGCAGGCGCTCAAGGACGAGCTGGGGCGAAGACTCGCCCGCGCCGGGGTGGTGGTCGAGGAGGCCCGTCTTACCCATCTGGCCTACGCGCCCGAGATCGCCCAGGCCATGCTGCGCCGGCAACAGGCCGAAGCGATCATCGACGCCCGCCAGAAGATCGTGCACGGGGCGGTGAGCATGGTCGACATGGCCCTCCGCGAACTGGCCGAGAAGAGCGTGATAGACCTCGATGACGAGCGCAAGGCGGCCATGATCAGCAACCTGATGGTCGTACTGTGCGGCGAATCCGAGGTGCACCCCGTGGTGAACGCCGGGACCCTGTACCAGTAGGCCTGAGGCGATGTCGATCGCGATCAGGTTTCTCGTGAGGGTGGAGCGGGCACAAAAAGGCGATCCAACCCGTCGGAGCGCGGGCTGATGGCCGAGCGGAAGCAGTTCTTGCTGCGCATCGATCCCGGATTGTGGGCCGATCTGGAGTCTTGGGCCGCAGATGAGCTCCGCAGCGTCAACGGGCAGATCGAGTACGTACTCCGAGAAGCGGTGCGCGCGCGCAAAGGTAGCCACGAGAAAGGACCTGAGGATGAGAGACCCTCGGCTGGACAGGCTCGCCGATAACCTGCTCGACTATTCACTCGAGCTGCGACCGGGCGAGAAGGTTGGCATCGATGGAGAGACCGGTGCCCGAGACCTGATGGTCGCCCTGGTCGAGGCGGCCTATCGGCGGGGCGCCGTGCCGTTCGTAGAGGTGGGCGATGCCAAACTGCGGCGGGCCTGGCTGCTGGGCGCCACGCGCGAGCAACTGGATCTCCGGGCATCGTGGGAGCTCAAGAAGTTCAAGGACCTCGACGCCAGTCTGTACATCCTCGCGGGTGACAACGCCTCGGAGTTGGCCGATGTGCCTCCGGGAGTCCTGGAGGCCTCTCGGTTGGCCAACGAACCGCTCATGGAGGTGGTCCTAGCCAAAAAGTGGTGTCTGCTCCGATTCCCCACGCCCGCGGCCGCCCAGGCGGCGGGGATGTCCACCGAAGCTTTCGAGGATTTCTGCCTGGACGTCTCCAGCCTCGACTACGCCCGCATGGACCAAGCCATGGACCCCTTGGTAGACCTGATGGAGCGCACGGATAGGGTGCGGATCGTCGCGCCCGAGACCGAGCTTTCCTTCTCGATCAAGGGTGTCCCGGTCATCAAGGCGGCCGGTAAGAACAACATCCCCGACGGAGAGGTGTTCACGGCCCCGGTGCGGGACTCGGTGGAGGGCGTCATCTTCTTCAACACCCCGTCTCTCGAGGACGGTACGACCTACGAGCGAGTACGCTTGACCTTCGAGGAGGGGCTGGTCGTGGAAGCCGATTGCGGCGAACCGGAGAAGATCCGGCAGGTCCTCGACACCGATGCAGGCGCTCGGTACGTGGGCGAGTTCGCCCTCGGCGTGAATCCACGCATCGACCGTCCCATGAAGGACACGCTCTACGATGAGAAGATCGGCGGCAGCCTGCATATCGCTCTGGGACGAGCCTACGAAGAGGCCGACAACGGAAACCGCTCGAGCGTCCATTGGGACCTCGTACTGATACAGACGCGCCAGTGGGGCGGAGGCCAGATCTACTTCGATGACGTTCTGATCCGCCGGGACGGTCGCTTCGTGCTCCCGGAACTGCAGGGGCTCAACCCCGAGAACCTCGTCTGAACGTTCCCACCGGGGAGAAGGCGGACGCCTCGAGCAGGGGAAGGAGAAAGCTGGAGCGCTACGATGCGATCATAATCGGTAGCGGTCAGGCCGGTGTTCCCCTTGCCCGTGATCTCGCCGAGGCCGGTTTTAAGACCGCCCTGATCGAAGGTACACGTCGGCGGTATCTGCCACAACGAGGGCTGTACTCCCACCAAGACGATGGGGGCCAGCGCCCGAGTGGCCTATCCGGCACGAAGGGCCGGCGATTACGGGATCACCGCCGGTCCGGTCACCGTCGACATGCACGCTCTAAGCTCCCCGGGTCTTCGTAAACACCGGAGCCCGACCGGGCGCATCCTTGGGGCCGCCGTGTTGGGCGTCAACGGAGGGGGCTGGCGGCGCTCATCGAGGTGGCCATGCTGGGTGTTCTCACCGCCGGCGAGCTACACGATGCAGTCTTCGCCCACCCGACCCTAGCCGAATCCTTGAAGAATCTCTTCGCAGCCAACTAAGTCATCTTAGGGCGTCTTGGGGGCGCGGGAGCGGACGGTTGTCCGCCTTCCGTGCCCTGCTCTCTGACCGTCTCGTCCGATCCCTCCGATCCCGGAGTAGGCAGTTGGTCGGATGCCTTTCCCGCCCGCCGATAGAGTGGCACGGAGACGAGGTATATCACTCCGCCCACGGTATAGGCGACCGCCTTTGAGGCGACCTGGGCCCCGTAGCCCAGCCCGACTTGCCCGACCACGGCACCTATGTCGGAGAAGAAGGAGTCGAAGGACAAGACAGTGGCCCGCTGGGCGGAAGGGATGTATTCGTTGATGTAGGCCTGCCTTACGGGCCTCAGTATGCCGTCCAGCAGACCGAACCCCGCCAGGAACACCACCATCAACACGAAAGCCGCGATGCTTGCCCCGCCGGATATCAAGCCGGTGACGCCCAGACCGATAGCGCCCAGTGCCATGCCCGCCGACGTCCAAACGAGCACGGTGGCTGATCGGCTTCCAAGTCTGGAACTGGTGATGCGCCCCACCATGGTGTTGCCGGCGACCCCGGACAGTGCAAAGAGCCCCGTGATGGCTCCGGCCACCCAGACAAGGTTCTCCCTCCCCAGTAGCTCCAGAGCATACGGCTGCGAAGCGTAGAACAAGTACCAGGTAAGAAGCCCGCTAACCGAAGATGTGAAGAGAAGCGGTCTGACCACTGGGTGACGCCAGCCGTAAGTGATGCCTGCCTGAAATATCTTGCGGCTTTCATCGCCGAAGCGCGAGATCTTGAGCGGCCGCGGAGTGAACCCTATGTCGCGCATGAAGACCAAGGTGATCGCAAACGCAAACACCAGTAGTCCCGTGCGGACCAGGTAGGGGAAGGCCAGATTGACTTGACCGAGGAAGCCACCTCCCAAGGTGCCGATCAGCATGGCTACGCCTATAAAGATGCCGCTACGGGCGAACACCCGGTCCTTCTTGCCCACGTACCCGGTCGCATCGAGGGCGTCCACCATCCAGGCATCGACCGCGCCTGTCTGGCAGGTGAAGCCGAACCCTAACAGGATCGAGAACAGGATGAATCCGGCAAGTCCCCAGTCGAACACGGAAGAGCCCACGTAGCCGAGGGTTGCGACGGCGAGTGCCGCGATCCCGATGAGGAACGACGCCCTGCGGCCGATGGTGTCGGCGATGACCCCAGTGGGCACCTCGAACACTATCTGGCCCGCGCTGAAGGTCGCGTTGACCACCATCACCGTGAATATGTTGAGGCCCGCGTCGAGCAGGAACAGGGTGTTGACGCCCCATATGATCGAGGCGGAGAGGGTGAAGAGAGCGTTCAAGGTGTAGTACGTACGCTCGATGCGAACGGGGGTTATCTCAACTGCGGGAGGATTCATCTATCACCGGTATCTGATGCGCGGGTTGAGGAGTGCATAGATGATATCGGCGGCCAGATTTGCCAGCGCAAAGATGGCCACTATCAGCATGGTGGTCGATTGGATCAGTGGCAGATCGCGTCGCTGTACGGCATAGAGCACCAGCCGTCCCAACCCTGGATAGCTGAAGACCGATTCGGTGATTATCAGCCCGCCCATGAGCCATCCGACCCCGGCCGCTATGACGGTAACCGTAGGTAGGAGCGAATTCCGCAGCACGTGTTCGAACAGCACCCGGCTGGTCGACAGTCCCTTCAAGCGGGCGGTGCGCACGTAGTCGCTCTGGAGCACCTCGACCGTTCCCGAACGGGTCATGCGGACAACGTACGCGAGGCTGGCGAGCGACACGGTCATCGCGGGCAGGATGAGACTGGGCAGGGCACTGAAGAACGAAGCGTCGGGCGGGATCGCCGACGAGGAAGGGAACCAACCCAAAGCACGGGAGAAGATCGCCACGACCAGTATGGCGGTGACGAACTCGGGAAGGCCGACGAAGGCCAGCGACCCCGCCGAGATGACTTGGTCGAGCGCAGAGTTCCTTCGCCATGACGCCACCACTCCCAGGAATATGCCAAGGGGGACATACATGAGGAAGGCTACGAGCGCCAACATGGCGGAATTGCGCAGTCTCTCCAAGGTGATGGCACGCACTTCTTGCTGTGTGCTTATAGAGGTTCCCCAGTCTCCTTGGACCAGATCGCCCAGCCAGTTCCCATATTGGACTATCAGCGGCTGATCGAGTCCCAGTTCCTGTCTCAGGGCATCCCTTGCTTCCTCGGAGGCCTCTCGACCGAGCACCATTGTGGTGACGTCGCCGGGGAGCACGTGAGTGGCCGCGAACACGAGCATGCTGGAAAGAAGGAGAGTCAATACGACAAAACCGAGGCGCCGAAGAACGAAGCGGGTCATCGACCGCCCCCTTCCGGCTCAGGCGGTCCCGTAGCCCCCATCTGCCTTTTCGGTTCAACTGGGCCAGGGGGATCGGCTGCGGTCCGGCAGTCCGTCCGGGCTCGGAGCTGCAGCTGCAGCAAATCGGTCGGGGGGATGTGACAGCGGGTGGCATGGTCGGGGGCGTCGGCGTCGGTCTCGAAAGAGGTCGGTTCGTCGTCGGCACTCAGCCAGGGCGGCTCCACCGTGGCGCAGATCTCTCCGAGATAGCGTGGACAGCGGGGATGGAATCGGCAACCGGACGGGACCTCGCCCGCTGGGGGAGGTCCCCCGCGGAGTTCGAGGCGGGTCCTTCTTGCGCGTGGGTCCGGCACCGGTATGGCTGAAAGGAGGGCTTCCGTATAAGGGTGATAGGGAGGCGAAAGGACCCGGGCCGCCTCTCCTTGTTCCACCAATGTCCCCAGGTACATCACCGAGATCCGATGGGAGAGATGCTGGACCGCCGTCACATCATGAGAGATGAAGAGGTATGAGGTGCCCTGCTCCTCCTGCAGATCGACCAGGAGGTTCATGAGCGAGCCCTGCACCGACACGTCCAGGGACGAGATGGGCTCGTCACAGATCACCAAGTCCGGGGCGGCTGCAAACGCCCGGGCGATGGCGACCCGCTGCTTCTCCCCGCCACTGAGTTCCGCAGGGTAGCGGTGCAGGTAATCTTCAGGCAATCGTACTGCGGCCAGTAGGTCACGCGCCCGGCGAACGGCGGCATCATGCTTCATGTTCTGGAGAGTCAGCAGGGGACGCGTGATCGCCTGCTCTACGGTGCGCCTGGGGTTCAGGGAAGCATCCGGATTCTGGAAGACCATTTGCAGGCGCTGCAGTACTTCACGATCTCGGTCGGTGGTCAGGGGGGCCAGGGCCTCGCCCTCCAGCAATATCCGGCCTGAGGATGGGGCGGAAAGCCCTCCGATTAGGCGGGCAAGAGTGGTCTTACCACTTCCACTCTCTCCTACCAAGCCGAGCGTCCGGGCCGGATCGACCCAGGTCGTAACTCCGTCGACCGCATGGATAGCCTGTTTTCTGCCGCGAACGGGGTAGAACTTGCCAACGTCTTTCACGCTGATCAGGTGGTCTCCAGCGGTGGAGAGGGACGCCGACCCATTAGGCTGCGCCTCTTCCTCGGAACGGGTCCCAAGGACGTCGGAGGGGGTCGTCTGCTGTTTCGCCGGTCTGCCGTGCCGGGGGAGCGTGATGGCCTCGCGGCGGCCGGAATCCGTGAGGAGAGATTCCCATCTCAAACAGGATGTGCTCCGGTTCTCGGCCGTCCGCATCTGGGGTCGCCCGGCCCGACAGGCGTCCACGGCTATCGGGCAGCGGGGAGCGAAGAGACATCCTGGCGGAAGGTCGTTCAAAGGGGGCAGCGAGCCCGGTATGGCCGCGAGGCGAGGGGCAAGTCCGTCCGATCTGCGGCCGTCTAGCGGGCGGCCGGTTGAGCGCGAACCGGCAGTAGGAAGAGCTGGGTCGCTTGAGCCGGGTCCGTTCTCAGAGCCGGACTTGAACCGGGGCACGCAATTGAGCAGGTTGATCGTGTAGGGATGTAGGGGCCGCTCGAAAAGATCGACCACGCTCCCCTGTTCTACAACCTCACCGGCATACATGACCGCGACCCGATCACACACACGTGCCACTACACCAAGATTGTGCGTGATGTAGAGAATGGCCGTGCTGAACTGGTCTTTGAGATCCTCCAGCAGATCGAGGACCAAAGCCTGAGTGGTGACATCGAGCGCAGTGGTGGGTTCGTCAAGGATCAAGAACTCAGGACTCGTGATCAGCGCCATTCCTATCGCCGCGCGCTGGAGCATGCCTCCTGAAAGCTGGTGGGGATAGCTGTCCAGCACGGAACGAGGATTGGGCATGTCTACGCGGTCCAGCATGGCCAGGCTGGATTTCCTGGCCGCCTCCCGGCTCTGGCCAAGGTGGCGTCGGGCCATCTCGTCGAGTTGGCGTCCGATGGTCAGCGACGGATTGAAAGCTCCCAGAGGGTTCTGACTGACGAACCCGACCCTCGAGCCCCAGACCTGCCGGAGCTTCTTGCGTGAAAGAGCAGAGAGTTCGGTGTTGCCGAGTTGTACGAAGGAGCCATCCGCCAGCCGGCCGTTATCGGGAAGGTAGCCCACCGTCCCCAAAGCCAGAGTGGTCTTTCCCGAGCCCGATTCGCCGACCAATCCCAGGGTCTCTCCCGGGGCCAAGGCCAGGCTGACGCCTCTGACGGCCGGAATCAGGCCACTCTCCGTCCAGTAGATGATGGAGAGGTTGCCGATCTGCAGGGCGGGCCGTCTCTCCTCCGACTTCGTGCCGCTGGCTCGCGTGACCTCTGGCTTCATCTCGTCCATCCGAGGCGCCTTGCCTATTTCGCCCGAGTCGAGCCGGGAGGACTGAACACATGACGCAGGCCATCGGACATGAGACTCGTGCCGATAACAAGCAGAGAGATCGCGGAGGCCGGGAAGATGAGCATCCAGGGGGCCGCGTCGAAAAACGTCCGCGCCTCGTTCACCTGGCGCCCCCAATCGGGAGACGGGGGCTGCACCCCCAGACCCAGGAACCCTAGGGACGCCACTAGGAAGATGGAGTAGGCGAACCTGACGGAGGTCTCCACCAACAGAGGAGGTATCGAGTTGGGGAGGATCTCGCGGAAAAGGATATGACGCCGACTTTCCCCCGCCAGTCGAGCTGCTTCGACGAACTCGCGGGTGCGGAGGTCCAGCACCATACTCCGGGCGATGCGGGCGAACATCGGGATGTAGAGGACTGTGATGACGAGGACGAGGTTGAGGCTCGACGGTCCGGCGGTAGCCACGAGGACCAGAGCCAGCAGCAGGGCGGGAAAGGCTAGAAGCACGTCGAGGATCCGCATGATGGCCTCGTCGTACAAGCGGCCCACATAACCGGCCAACAGGCCCAGGGAGGTGCCGATTATCGCTGCCAGGAGCGTCCCTGCACCGCCGAGGAGGAAGACCGCGCGGGCTCCGACCAGCACCCGGCTGAAGACATCACGCCCGAAATTGTCCGTCCCCATCGGGTGCTGGAGCGAAGGGGCCTGTAGCCTGATCGAGGCATCCTGGGCGGCGTAGTCATAGGGCGCGATAAGGGGCCCTAAGAGGGCTATCAATAGGAACAAGACGAAGATGACGGTTCCGGCGAGGGCTACGGGCTGGCGACGGAGCCGACGCCAGTAAACGGTGGCCCCCCGTCGCCGGGGGGCCGGGACTGTGGCCTCTTCGATCTTCTCCGTCAACCCGTGAAGCGAGCGGTACGGAAGAGGGTACGCGACCAGTCAGGTGCCAGTTGGATACCGTCGACAGTCGCGCTCAGCCCGGCTGCGGCGGTAGAGAAGAACGGGACGATTACCGGTCCGCGTTCGATCATGATCTCCTGCGCCTGCTTGTAAAGGTCGATGCGTTTTGCCCTATCCATTTCGCTGTTTATCTGAGCGACGATGGCATCGAACTCCGGGTCGCTCCAGTGGGACTCGTTCCAGGGGGCATCCGTCATGTAGGCGGCGTTGAAGTAGGCGTTGGGCGTGGCCCGAGCCCCCCATTCGGTGATCCCGAAGTCGACGACGAGCCAGCTGTTATCGCCCTCGCTGTAATACACGTCTGGAGGAATGGTTTGAATGTCCACTGTTACCCCGATAGCCTTCATCTGCTCTTTCCAGACTGTGGCGATGGCCGGTACCTCCAGCGCCTGCTGGGCGTAGAGGGTGATGGTGAGACCATCAGCGTATCCCGCCTCGGCGAGCAGCGTCTTCGCCTGCTCGGGGTCGTAGACGGGAGGCTGGTCGAGATAGTAGTCGCCGTACGCGGGCCCAACGGGGGTGCCGTTCCCCACTACTGCCAGGCCAGGTCTCACCTGGTCGATGAGGCCCTGATGGTCGGTTCCCAGCTGCAAGGCCTTGCGGACCCGCACGTCGGCGCTCGGTCGACCCTCATCGGAACGCATGTGGATCACGTAGTGGAACGCACTGGCAGGCCCGGTGATCACCTTCAGATTCGAGTCACCGCTGATGGAATCGACCAGTTCGGAGGTGAGCCCGGCCACGAACCCGACCTGGCCTCCGCGCAGGGCTTCGATCTGTCCGGCCACGTCCGGAGAGAAGATGAACTGGATCTCGTCCAAGTAGGGGAGTTGAACGCCCCGGTCGTCCTTCATCCAGTAATGGGGGTTCTTATTGAGGATGGCTCTGTCCTCCGCCGAGTACGACCCGATGGTGAACGGGCCGGTGCCGATCCATTCCGCAGCAGGATCGGTGACCGACTTCGACAGTATGGCCGCGTGATAGTCGGCTACATCGCTCGGGAACTCGGGATTGGCTTCTGTAAGGGTGAATTCGACGTGGGTGGCATCGACGGCCGTGATCGAGGCTACGTTCTCGTAGAGGCCCACTCCCGGTGATCCGACCTCGGGATCGCGCAGGCGATCGAAGGTGTAGACCACGTCATCCGCGGTGAAGGGTTCGCCGTTCGAGAACTGAACGTCCGAACGTAGGGTGAAAGTCCACACTTTGCCGTCACTGGACTGCCATTCGGTGGCCAGAGCCGGAACCAAACCGTTGTCCCGAGTGATTTCCACCAGCCAATCATAGACCTGCTCGTTGATGAGTATGTCTGACCGGGCGCTGGCGAAAGCAGGGTCCCGGTTGGTCGCCGGTTCGGTCGCTACTTGCAGGACTCCTCCGGTTTGCGGGCCGGCTTCGCCCGCGGTGGTGGAGGTAACGGCTTCATCCTCTCCCGAACCGCATGCTGTAAGTAGGACTAGGGCCGAAAGCACGACCAGGCAAACCGCCACGATGGGAAATGACGGTCTTGCAGCGTTCATGGACGGAATGCGGTATCGCATGGCAGTAGCTCCCCTCTGTGGTCTATCTAGTCTGCCTACCCCGGACACGGCAGTCCGCAAACCCCTCGGCCTTTGGCGCGACTCCTTAGGCGCGGCCATTTCGGCGCGGTCACCTTGGTGCGGTCACTTGGGCGCGACACGTTCGGCGGGGTTCGGATCGGCACGGACAGAGACCCCGCGGCCAGGCATCCTCCTAATCGGTAGTTTCGGCGCGCCGAGCCGCCTCTCTCCAGAACGGGAGCCGCAGCCCGATCCGCCAGCCCAGGCCCACGAAGAACCATGCGAATATGCAGGTCGCGCACGTTACCCCGATCACCGCCCAACCAGGCAGATCGAGAGCCAGGAAGTCCCGGGAGAAGGGGACGGAGAATGCTACGGCCAGCAGGGCGGCCATAGCCAAGAGAAGCCACAGCCGCCATCCGCGGATCGGCCGTTCGATGACGGCGATGACCCGAAGGCCTATGACGCAGAAGATCACGGTCTCCATCGTGCGGGCTTCTTCCACCGAGGCTCCCACGGCTCGGATGAGAAGGTACGAGGAGAGGACCGTGACGGCGGCGAGCAGACCGGTGGGGATCACGAACCGCGCCACCCTGTAGACGAAGCCGGGTACGTAGCGCCGCTTGTTGGGCGCCAGGGCGAGGAAGAAACCGGGTATGCCTATGACCAGCGCGTCGATGAGGCTGAGGTGGCGAGGAAGGATCGGGTAGGACACGGCCAGGACGGCGATGGAAATGGCCAGGGCGGCCGCCCAGACACTCTTGGTGGTGAACAGATTGGCCACACGCTCGATGTTGGCCGTGACCCGCCGGCCTTCGGCCATCACCCCGGGAAGAGTCGAGAAGCGGGAGTCGACCAGCACCAACTGAGAGACGGCCTGGGCGGCTGCCGTACCGGTCCCCATGGCGATACCCATGTCGGCCTGCTTGAGAGCGAGCACATCGTTGACGCCGTCGCCGGTCATCGCCACGGTGTGCCCTCTTTGCTGGAGGGCCTCCACCATGGCGCATTTCTGATCGGGATTCACCCGGCCGAAGACGGTGGTGTTCTCCATCAGGTCGGCCAAGGCCTCTCCCTCGGGCAGCCGGCGCGAATCGATCGCCCGTTCCGACCCGGGCACCCCGGCCTTGGCGGCTACCGTAGCCACCGTGGCAGGATTGTCGCCGGAGATGACCTTGATCTCCACCCCCTGCTCCTGGAAGTACCGGAGGGTCTGAGGAGCGTCCGATCGTATCCGCTCTGTGAGTATCACCAGTCCCACCGGGGTCAGCCCCGCCGGGAGCACATCGCCGTTCAGGGGAGCATCGGTGTGAGCGAGCAGGAGGACGCGCAGGCCGTCTTTGGCGACTTCTCCGGCTCGGGCGCGGGCATGGGCGGCGGCCGGCACGCCGTTCGCCGCCACGATCTCCGGGGCCCCGAGCACCCAGGAGCCTCGGCCGCTCACGCGCGCCGCGCTCCACTTGCGGGCCGAAGAGAAGGGGACCGAGTCCTCGAGGGTCCAGTCGCGGGGGGCGGGCACAGCCGCGGCGATGGCATCGAGCGTGGAGTTGCGGCTGGAGGCGGTCGCTGCGAGCAGGCCGAGGACCTGTAGGGCCAGCGCATCCCGTCCCGGGTCGCCATCCAGGGCACCAGGGGTCCCCTCGGCCTGGACGCCGTCGGCCGTCGCGGCCGCGGCCTCTTCCCCGGCTGCCGCGCTCGCCGTCGGCGCGGCTGATGACCCCGACCCTCCGCCGGCATCGAGCCGCTCGAAACGATCGAACGCTGGGACGTGCTCGGTGATGGTGCCCGTCTTGTCGATGCAGAGCACGTCCACTCGGGCCAGCCCCTCCACCGCGGGCAACTCGCGGGTCAAAACTTTGCGGCGCGCCAGGGTGATGGCCGACACGGCGAAAGCGATGCTCGTCAGCAGGACCAGCCCTTGGGGGATCATAGCCACGAGGGCGGCTACCGCATTGGTCACCCCCTGTTCCATGGTCACGTCCATACGGAACTGGGCCCAGATCAGAAGCGCGCCGACGGGGATGATCCCTATCCCTATGACGCGCAGGATGTTGTTGATCCCGGTCATCAGGTCGGAGCGGAGACGCACGTAGCGCTTGCCCTCCCCCGTCAGTCTTTGGGCGTAGGCTTCGGCGCCTACCGCGGTCGTGCGGAACAGCCCGCTACCTGCCACCACGAAGCTACCGGAGAGCAGAGGGTCTCCCGCCTCCTTGAGCACGGGCGCGGACTCACCGGTGAGCAGAGACTCATCCACCTCGAGGCTGAGGGACTCCAGGGTGTCGCCGTCCGCCACGATCTGGTCGCCCACCGTCACCCGGAGGACATCGTCGAGCACCACCTCGCCCACGGGGACCTCCCGCTCTTCGCCGTCCCTTATGACTCGAGCCGCCGGCGCCGTGAGCACGTGCAGACGGTCCAAAGCGATCTTGGCCCGCATCTCCTGGAAGATACCGATGAAGGAGTTGATCACGATGATGGCGCCGAAGAGGGCATCGCGCCACGAGCCGAAGGTCACCATGAAGACGAACAGGACGCCCAGGATCAGGTTGAAATACGTCAGCGTGTTGGTGCGAATGATGTCCCAGGTGGTGCGTCCACCGGGACGGGGGGTCACATTGGTATGCCCGGCGGCGACCCGCTCACGGACTTCACCGGAGGTGAGCCCGCGCACCGGCGGGGCGCCGTCCGTCACCAGGGCATCGTTCGACGGCGGGGCGCCGTTCACCAATCTCCCCCTCTCCCCCTATCCCGTGCCGAGGGCGTCGTCGTGAGCGAGCACGGCGGATCTTTGTCGCCAAAGGTTATCAGAAGAGTCGGGGGGTCTTGCATTCCTTCCGTGGATGGGTTCCCATGGAGGAGAAGGCAGCCTGTGGGACCTGGAGTCACGAAGATGACGAGGGGTTTGACCGAGAAGCATGCGACCGGCCGCACGTCCGGCGGGGTCCACTCATGATCCACGCCGACGCCGCTCTGGCCCGGCGTCTGGAGGGTCTCGTCCGTGCCGAGTTCCTCCGTCTGGCCGCCGTCGCGCCGGCCGTCCTGCCCGGCGTGCCTGTTGAGTGCGTCCAGGTGGGTAGTGGAGCAGCGCTGTGGCTGGGAGAGGGTTCACCGGTCAATCTCGCGGTCGGACTGGGCATGGCCGGACCGGTGAAGGAAGCGGAACTGGAGCGGGTCGAGGCCTTCTACCACGATAGGGGAGCCGGGGCTGTGATCAGCATGTGCCCGCTGGCCCACCCTTCGTTGCTCGAGGGTCTGGGCCGGCGGGGCTGGCGGGCCTCGGATTTCGAGCACGTGCTCGTGCTGGAACTCGGCGGGTATCGTAATAGGAGCGATGTCCCAGTGCCGGCGGACATCGAGGTGCGGGTATGCGCGCCGCAGGAACGAGAACTGTGGGGACGGCTGGCTGCGCAGGGGTTCTCTGCCGGGGATCCGCCCGAGCGACGTCACGAGGAGTTCGGCGCGATCATGGCTGCGCGCGAGGACGCGATCCTGGTGCTGGCCTGGGCGGAGGGTGTCCCGGCCGGTACCGGGGCCTTGATCACGTCCGGGGGAGTGGGCTGGCTATCCGGGGACTCCACGTTGCCCCAGTACCGGAGGCGTGGCATACAGCAGGCCGTCCAACGCCACCGTCTGCTGCTTGCCGAGGCGGCAGGCTGCGAGTTGGCGGTCACCGAGGCGGCTCCGGGCGGCGCCTCGCAACGCAACATGGAGCGGACCGGGTTCCGAGTCGCCTACACGCACGTGGAGTTCGCGAAAGGCTAATAACTCGTTTCAGAATGACATCTCGGCCACCGAGGCCGCGCTTGGCGGCCGGAGGCGGCTCCGTCCCCTGTCTGGCGGACCCACCGAGGGTGTGTTCTACTGTGCCTGGCGGATCGACACGTGGCGACGGCCGAGGAGGCAGCGCATGGCCCTCATACTTTGGATCGTGGTAGGGATAGTGCTGGGATTGCTGGCCAAATGGATCACGAGGCGGCGGATAGGCTGGTTCTGGACGCTCGCCGTGGGCATCGTCGGCGCCGTGCTGGGCGGCTTCCTGGGCAGGGCTCTCGGCTACGGCGGTGTGGTGAACGACTTCAGCGTCTGGAGCCTGCTTATCGCCATAGCAGTGTCCGTCGTTCTGCTACTCGCGCTCAGTGCGACCCGGGTCGGGAGAAGGCGGCGGGCCTGAACCCGACGGCACTCCTCACCGGACGGGACACGGTCACGTCAACAGCCGCAGTTTGGGTCCCGTGAACTCGAAACCCAGCCGCTCGTAGAAGCGCACCGCGCGCTCGTCCTGCGGATCCGCCGGGCCGGTGACGTCCAGGCGGTACCATCCCTTCTCTCGGGCGATGGCGACCGCAGCCTGCACCAGTTGTCCGCCGACGCCTGACCCGCGGTGTCCCGGGCGGACGTACATCTCGTCGATCGTCCCGTACTCCCCGCCGGCGTACAGGGCGAAGCTCTTCGAAAGGGTCAGGACTCCGACCGCGGTGCCGCTCTCGTCCTCGGCCAGGAGGGCTAGGAATCGTCCCGATTCGAGATTGCTCTCGATATCAGCCCGGAGCTTGTCGTGATCGATGGAGGCGAATTCTTGCCCCTCTTCCCCCAACTCGGCGAGCAACTCCTCTATGAGTGCCATGATGGTCTCGATCTCCCGGGGCTGGGCGATGTGAACCCTCACGGTAGCGGAGTATCCTCGGGCTGGGTGTCCTTGGCGGGCATGACGGTCATCCTAGCACCAGGCTACAATAGCCGGCACCACTGGCGCCATCGAGGCCGTACGCCCGGAGGAGGAATGAGTATGACGCCGACCGCCATGTTCGCATCCCAGGAACGCGGCCTGCCGCTCTTGAGGCGAGGCAAGGTGCGCGACGTCTACCAGCCCAGCGACGAGCATCTGATCATCGTCGCCTGCGATCGTATATCCGCCTTCGACCACGTCCTGCCCACGCCTGTCCCCACCAAGGGCATGATCCTGACCCGGATGTCCAATTTCTGGTTCCAGAAGACGGAGCACCTGATCGCCAACCATATCGTCGATTACGATCCGGGCCCGCAGTGGTACCCGGAGTTGGACTGGTACTACGAAGACCTCAAAGGCCGGACGGTCCTCGTCCGTAAAGCCGAGCCTCTTGCCATTGAGGCTATCGTGCGCGGATATCTCTCGGGTTCGGGTTGGAAGGAGTATCAGAACCTGGGAACGGTCTGCGGCATCAGTCTGCCCCAGGGCCTCGAGGAGTCCGCCCGGCTACCGGAGACGATCTTCACGCCGTCCACGAAGGCTCAGTCCGGCCACGACGAGAACATATCGTTCGACGAGGCTGCCTCGCTCGTGGGCCGGGATATCGCCGAGAAGGTGCGGGATGCGAGCCTCGCCCTCTACGGCTTCGCGGCGGAGCATGCCCTGGAGCGGGGCATCATCATCGCCGACACGAAGTTCGAGTTCGGACTTGTGAACGAGGGGGCCGACAAGGGCGAGCTTATTCTGATCGACGAGGTCCTTACTCCCGATTCTTCCCGGTTCTGGCCCGCCGATTCGTATGAGCCCGGTCGGGCCCAGGCCAGTTTCGACAAGCAGTTCGTGCGCGACTACCTCGAATCCATCGGCTGGAACAAGGAAGCTCCCGCTCCACCCTTGCCCGACGACGTGATCGAGAAGACCCGGGAGAAGTACCAGGAGGCCTTGCTCCGCCTGACCTCCTAGCGGTGCGTTCTCCCCGGCGACGCCGCCTCCCAGCGACGCCGCCTCCCAGCGACGCCGTCTGCTAACGACGCCGTCTGCGAGCGCTGCCGTTGTAGACCAGCCGGGGCTTGGGCTTCTTGGCCGTCCGGTCCGGGTTGGGGATCAGTCGCTGCATGTAGGCGAAGTCATCGAGGTCGTGACAGGGCAGGGTCTCGCCCAGCATGACCTCGATCTCCCGTAGCTCGTTGGCCTGTTCCGCGGCTAGGAAGCTGATGGCGGTGCCGGCGGCTCCCGCTCGCGCCGTGCGACCGATGCGGTGGACGTAGTCCTGGGCCTGGGCCGGGAGGTCGTAGTTGACGACGTGGGAAATGCGGTCGACATCGATCCCTCGGGCCACGATATCGGTGGCCACCAGGACTCGATACGTCCCGTTCTTGAAACCGTCGAGGGCTCGTTGCCGCTGCGCTTGGGTGCGGTTGGAGTGGATGGCCACTCCGTTGATACGGTTCCGTTCCAGGTGGCGGCAGACCCGGTCGGCACGATGCTTGGTGCGGGTGAAGACCAACACCCGGTCGAGCTTCTCCTGCTCCAGGAGGCGGACCAGGAGGTCGGTCTTCTGCATCTCGGCCACCGGGTAGACCGCCTGGGCGACGGTCTCGACGGGAGTGGCGCTGGGCGCCACCTCGATCCGGGTCGGGTCGTTCAGGATGGGCCCGGCCACGCGCATCACATGGTTCGAGAGCGTGGCCGAGAACAGCATGTTCTGCCGCACAGGCGGCAGGAGGTTGATGATGCGGCGCACATCGGGCCAGAAACCCATGTCGAGCATGCGATCGGCCTCGTCGAGAACCAGGATCTCCACGTGGGAGAGATCGATCTCTCCGCGGTGGTGCAGGTCGAGTAGGCGTCCGGGAGTGGCCACCAGAAGGTCGACACCGCGACGCAGCTTCTTCAACTGCGGGTCGTAGCCGACGCCTCCGTAGACCGCTGCTATGCGCCGTCCGGTGTATCGGGCGCAGGCTCGGGCCACTTCGTCTATCTGGCCGGCGAGCTCACGGGTGGGAGTCACGACCAGGGTGTGGATGGCGGGACGGCCGTTTGTGCCGGGGCCCCCGCCGCCGGTGCGCGCTGGGCCGCCAGCGGGACCACCGTTGCCTGCCGCCGTGTCGGTGGTCACTCGACCACCCATCAGTTGTAGGGCGGGGAGGATGAAGGCGGCCGTCTTGCCGGTGCCGGTCTGGGCGCAGCCCAGGATGTCGCGTCCGGTGAGGGCGAGGGGGATCGCCTGCTCCTGGATGGGGGTGGGATCGGTGTAGCCGAGGCTGTGTACAGCCTTCAGAAGACCTGGCTCCAGGCCTAGTTCAGCGAAACTCATGTTGTGTCGAGCTCCTTGCCGTGCGTCTCGAGCGATGCACTGCGGTTGTAGACGCAGTTGATCCTATCGAGTCCTTGGGGAAGAGCGCGGGGGACAACCGAGTCTGTAGTAGTGTCGAGGCAGTATAGCCTATTTCGTCGGTGGTCTGCTCGACCGGTCCCGGAACGTCGGCTCCGGGGATGGGGCGCAAGCTGCGCGCGGCTAGCGCTCCGGGATGACCGGCAGCACGACGTGCGACGCATGCTCCTTATCGTGATAGATGGTGTCCCGCCCCACCTTGAGGCCGTAGTAGTGGCCACCGAAGTCGAAGGCGTTCGAGTCGTAGCAGGCTAGATCCACCCTAATGCGGTGGCCCTTGAGGAAGCAGCACGAGGTGGCCCAGACTTCGATCTCGAACTTGTAGATCGTGTTGGGCTCGAGCGGCTTGGGTTCATCGTGCCGGTAGTACGGCCGGTAGGGCAGGCTCTTGGCCTCTTCCTTGGTGAAGGCATGTGACGCCCTGAGCCAGCCTCGGGTCAGCATCCGGCCGCGGGGGGCCATACCCGGTATCTGCTCGTCGTCGGGCAGTTGATCGGTGAGACGCACGAAGAAGTCGGTGTCGGTCTGGTCGGAGGACGCCCAGAGATTGAGGACGATGCTCCCTATCACCTCCAGGTCCTCGGCGAGGGGCGCGCTCGCGAAGGTGAGGATCTTGCGCACCGGGTTGGGCACCCCGTCTTCCATGACCGCCGTCCCCAGACCGGAGAAGTGCGACCAGTCGGGGTCGGGGTAGTCGTAGCTGGTCGAACCGGCGGTCACCGCGGCCTCGGTCTCACCGGCGGCCACGATGTCCTCGGGCGCCCAAGCGGTCCGCGGTCTGCCCATGGCATCCACCGCGGGTCGGGCGGGGGCGGGGGGCGGGCCGGCCGCCGCCGCCGTCGGCGCTTCCCAGCTCAGGGCTCCATCGTTCAGCGATCCCACCGCGCCACTCGGTCCCGGCGCCAGATACAGGTTCCGATACTCCGTATCCGGGATGGGCCAATCCTTCTCCGGGCGGTAGACCTCGCGATTGCGCACGAACACCGTGACAGGGTCCTCATCCATGAAACCGGTGTCGTTGCCCTTGAGCCAATGGTCGTACCAGCGCAAATGCAGCCACTGCATCTCTCGGGAGTTGAAGATGGCCATCTCATCGCCCTCGAAGTCTCCGTGGCAAAGGAGCAGTTTCTTGGGAGTGGTCACCATCTCGTAGCCCCGGATGTTGCCCCGTAGATGGATGCCGACCTTGTGCAGGATGCCGATGCTGTAGACCGGTACCTGGATCTTGGTGAAGTCGGGGTTGCGGGTCTTCCAGAAGTCGTCGCAGGTGGGGTGGTGAATGACGTTCCAGGGGAGGTCCCACTTGCCCACGTCGGGGGAGGGGCCGTACCTACCTAGACGGTAGTTCGCCCGGA
Organism: uncultured Gaiellales bacterium; assembly: GCA_964497095.1. Lineage (GTDB taxonomy): Bacteria > Actinomycetota > Thermoleophilia > RBG-16-64-13 > RBG-16-64-13 > CAVPLM01. The sequence goes on from CAZCCL010000002.1 coordinate 59,444, forward strand.
TCTCCGCGGTCCACCAGTTGGCGGGAAAGCCCAGAGCCATGATGCCCCCGTGGAAGGCCACATCCCGATACATATCCGCGCCTGCGTCGAAGGGGGCGATGCAGCACAGGTGGGGGGGCTGCATGGCGGCGGTGAACCATTGTACCCAGGCGAGCAGCGATTCCCCGATCATCCCGACTTTGCCCGTACACCAGGGCTGGACCGCGATCCACTCCACCATGTCGTAGAGATCGTTCTGCTCCTCTTGGCTGAAGAGTTGGAACTCGCCCTCCACGGACTTGCCGCTGCCTCGGATGTCCTGGTGCACGTACACGTAGCCCCGGGACACGAACCATTCGATGTCGTTGGTCTCGCGAAAGTGGTAGACGGGCCACTGCGGTAGGTACTCGAGGTCCTTCTGGTAGGCGCTGGTGGCGTAGAGAGCCGGGAACTCCCCAGGTGCATCCGGGCGGAAGATGTCACACGCCACCCGCACCCCGTCGCGCATGGTGACCATCACATCCCTCTCCACGACCATCTCGTATTCGGGCTTGCTCAGTTCGTCCGCAGGGAAGTCCTTGGGGAGCATGGTGGACATGATCTCGGGTTTGAGGATCTTGGTGTACATTCGCTACCTCCTAGCGAGTCGGCAACGGATCCCAGAGCCCCGGCCTGCCGGCCGGTGGGCGTCAGCTCAGAGCGCGAACCCCAATCTGGCCGGATTCTCCTCGTAGATCATCGTCTGTTCGTCGGTGGATAGTCCGAGCCCGTCGAGAAACTCCCCGCTTTCCACGGTTGTCTCGTAGGGGTAGTCGGTCCCCAACATGATCTTCTCTATTCCCAGGGCGGCCCGGGTGCACTCGAAGGCGGCCGCCAGGAAGTTCCCGCTGGTGGTCGCGTACATGTTGCCGAGCAGGTACTCGCTGGGCCGCTTCTCGATTCCGGGCATGGATCCGGACCCTTTGGGCACGTGGTACTGGAGGAAGGAGCGGTCCACCCGCTTGAGCAGGAAGGGGAGGGCTTCGCCGTAGTGGCCGAGAATGATCGTCAACTTGGGGAAGGCGTCGAACACCCCGCTCAGGATCAGTCGCATCATGACGGTCGAGGTCTCGATCCCGAAGCCGAAACCGGGCCCGGCCAAGGCCAGACCGTAATCGGTCAGTTGGCGGATCATGGGGAAGGTCGGATGCAGATAGACCGGCACGCCCAGTTCCTCGGCCTTGCCCAGTATGGGCCAGTAGCGTCTATCGTCCAGATAGGAGTCACCGAAGTTGGAGTGAGTGTTCCAACCTCGGAAGCCCAGGGCCTTGACGGCCCGCTCCAATTCCTTGACGGCCTCTTCCGGCTCTCTGGGACCGAGCGTGGCGAAGCCGAGATACCGGTCCGGATGGCGGTCGATGGCCTGGGCCAGTCTGTCGTTGGCGTCCTTCGCCAGGGCGGTGGCAACCTTGGGCTCCAGTTGCTCCAGCGCCGGCGCCGTATGGGAGAGCACCGCCACGTCGATGCCGATGGCGTCCATCGCCTGCAGGCGCCTTTCGTCGAGGTCGAGTAGTCGGTCCACCAGGGCGTCCCCGAAGGGCTGCCAGTAGTCGACCGAATGGTAGACATGGCGCTCGCCGGTCTCCCTGTCGTCCACGAAGCGGGGATAGCCCGGGTTCTTGTAGAGGGCGTCGATATAGGCTTCTGTGGCGAAGTGGTTCTCGGTGTCGATCTTCATCAAGGCGTGTCCCCCGTGTTCGCTTCGATCATTGCGCGCGGCGTCGAGCCTTGCGTTACGGACCCGCAGGCTGTCCGTGATACTCGTGGCCTGCGGGTCCGGAAAGGGGGTGGGCGCTCCAGGATCAGCCCGCGCTGCTGATATCAGTAAGCGCTCACTCCGTTACCATACCCTGTCTGGGAGCATTGTCAAGCCGGACCGGCGAGGTGGCAATCGAGATGCTCTCCAGGATGCGGTCCAGCATCCGCTGGACCCGGTCGGCGTCAGCATATTCGGTCAGTCCCATGAGATAGGAGATGTCCTGGGCCCAATACACGCTCACCAGTTCCCAGGCCAATTGTTCCGTGTCGATCTCCGGCCTTATCACTCCCTGGGACTTTCCCTCGTCCAGTATGGCCGCGAGCGCATTGATGGACGATCGCTCTCTTTCGGCCAGGGCATCCCGAAGGCCGACCTCAGGCGGAGCGGCCACGAATTCAAACAGGGGATAGACGTAGCCCTCTATCTCGGAAGAGACTATGGCCGAGTGGAGTCTGCCGATGGCCCGCAGGCGATCGAGGGCGTTCTCTTGGTCGGCGCTACGGATCACTTTGAAGACACGCTCGTACACCAGATCGAGCGCGGCCAGCAGCATCTCCGCGCGACTGGAGAAATGCCGGTAAAGGGTGGCTTCGGACACCCCCGCCGCCGCCGCGATCCGGGAAGTAGTCGTCCCCTGGATGCCGTACCTGGCCACCACATCCATCGTCACTTCAACGATCTGTCTCTTGCGGTCGGGGGCGCTAAGCCGCCGGGTCCTCCCGGGCCCGGCGCCGGGCTTGGCCATGACGGCCGGTCTTGCGCGTTCTGCTCCGTTTCGCCTAGCGCTCGTGCCGGCTCCCTTCCTTCGCGTCGCAGCGGAACCACGGGCGCGGGGCCCGACCCGCGTTTCGGGTCGGAGCACCGCGCCTTGGAGGGCTGCTCTTGTCCGTGGTTGCCATCCTAGCTCATGAGGGTCGCTCGGTGCGAGCGGCTTTGACCCCGGAGGCTGTGGAGCGCGTGAGGCGAGGGCTAGGCCGAGGGCCGGCGGTCAACCCGTCAGCGGTGTACGCCGGCCCGCACACCAGCGCGTAAGTTAACCCCCCCGGCGACGCCACGG
>CAZCCL010000002.1:62287-64107 GCA_964497095.1 uncultured Gaiellales bacterium
GTGGCTTTTCCCCCGGGGGGGGGGGGGGCGGGTGTGGGGGGGGGGCGGGGGGGGGGGGGGCGCCCCCCCGCCCGGGGCCCCCCCCCCCGCCCTCTCACCTGCGCTCCAGTTCACCGCCCGGGCTACGCCTCGGCGGCGGACTTCACGACTGAGCGACGCTTACGCGTACTCCATAGGCTGAGCGGTATCCTGCACCGGGGTTCCCGGAGCAGCGGCGTTGCTGACCACGATGGGCTCGATCTTATAGTTGGGATTGGTGCTCGCCCGCCACTGCTGCGCGCCTATGTTCGGTTTGTAGTTGTTCTTGATCGGGCGCCGACCGTTCGGATCGACCGGCTCGGTGTAGTCGATGGGGCCCTGCTGGAACGTGCCTTTGGTCGTCAAGATTGCCTCGAGGACGGATTCCTTGTCCTCTGGGTTCGTGGCCCGCTTGTACACATCGACGGCCCACTCCAGTTTCCCGTAAGTGCCGATGGCCGCAGTCCACTGTTCGCCCGTCTTGGCCTCATAGTCGTCGGCCAGCCCTTGCGAATCGAGGTCCGAGAGCGTGTCCTTGTACCCCCAAGTGGGGTGCCACGCACACTCGCCGATCATCCCCAGGCCCATGTTGGCATAGCTCTCGACGGCCTGGGGGAAGATGAGGGCTTTGCCCGAGCTGATGAATATGGGTTTGTAGCCTTGCTGCAGGGACTGAATTGTGAAGTTGGAGAACCACGGCGGGTCGTTGGTCCCGCAGACGATCTGGCAGTCCTTCTGCTTGAACTCGTTGATAAACGAGGTGAAGTCCTCGGCCGGGATGTTGTAGGGCTCAGGCACCACCAGCTCGTAGCCCTTCTCGCCGAACACCTTGGGCGCCGCCGAGGGGTCCATCCAGCCCTGGTAGTCGGCGTCGTTCTGGAAGAGCATCCCCACCTTCTTGTTGGTCTCGACCCCACTGGTCTCGAACGCGTCGGTGTAGGCGGCGATGGTCAGTTCCGAGCCGAGCATGTTGCCGTAGGCCCACTTGAATTCCATGGGCTGGCCACTTTGGATGAAAAGCGCCTGCCACGGGGCGAAACTCATCAGCACCGGGCACCCGAGAGCCTCGCCCTGGCCGGCGACCGGGTTGCAGGTGTCGGGCGTACCCGAGGCCAGCAACATGTCGACATTGTCGAGCGTGACCAGGTCGCCTGCCACCTGGGCCGCCCGGTTGGAGTCGGATTGGGTGTCTTTGACCACGATTTCGAACATGCGCTTCGTGCCGTCGCCCGCGATGATGCCGTCCTTCAGGGCCTCGTTGAAGTGGCCGATCTGCCAGTCGTCGGAGATGGCGAAGACCGCGAAGTTGCCGGTCTTCGGCGACACGAATCCGAGCTTGATGGGACGACCTTCTTCCGGTGCTGCGCTGACGGTCGTGGTGCTTTGTGCTGCTGTAGTGGTGGTCTGGGCTCCCGTTGTCGTGGTCTGGGCGGCCGTGGTGGTGGTCGTCTCTTCCTCGCCGCAGGCCGCAAGCAGCCCACCCAGTCCGGCGCCCATACCGATGGTGGCCCCGGCGATGCCGGCGATCTTCAGAAAGTCACGTCGACTGTAGGTCTTGTCTTCCTTGTCGAGCATCATTACCCCCATTTCGTGACGTTATCCGCCCTGCTGTACCCTGTCTGGTCGTCTTTCTGCTCCCCCTCTCTTTCGGCTTCGCGCGGTCTGTCAAACCTGCGAGGTGCAATAGCAAGCCACCTCATTGTACGGTAGCTTTGGTTAGGTGAGCAAACGCTCACTCAAGGACATCTGAGGTCCACACACTTCGAGCCTAAGGTCTCTTGTCTCATGGCCTCATAATACTC
>CAZCCL010000003.1:0-5057 GCA_964497095.1 uncultured Gaiellales bacterium
GCTTACAGGCGGTCTTGAGAGTCTCGAACACCCCGGCTCCCGTCAGAGCGCAGGCTTCCACCACAGGACAGCAAGTGTGGTTCAACAGTTCGTTGAGATCGCTCACCGAGAATATGGAACTGAGATCGCGCTTGTTCATTTGCAGGACCACGCCCAGCGTGGTGAGGTCGTCACCCTGGGCCATGAGGTTGTCCCACAGGTTGAGATAGCTGTCGACGTTCTCGTCAAGCCGCGAGACCTGGCTGTCGACGACGAACACGACCCCATCCACGCCCTGCAGCACGAGTTTTCGGGAAGCGTTGTAGAAGGATTGCCCCGGCACGGTATAGAGATGGAACCGTGTGCGCAGTCCCTGGACCGTCCCGAGAGACAGAGGCAGAAAGTCGAAGTAGAGAGTCCTTTCTTCCTCAGTGGCGATGCTCACCAGCCTGCCCCGGGCGGCGGGGTTGACTCGGCGGTGGATGTACTGAATGTTGGTGGTCTTGCCGCAGAGACCGCAGCCGTAGTAGACAATCTTGTAGTTGATCTCACGTGCAGCCAGATTGATCAGTGCCACGCGCCGCCCCTTGCCAAAGTCAGTCCGGATCGGGGAATAGGCCGTCGATGGCCTTGCCGGCCTCAGAGGAATACTCCTCGTCGATGACCACCTCATCCCCATCGGTATCTTCGGCACCTTCGAATACGGGCTTGAGCACCGACAAGGCCCTGCTCGTATAGAGCCGGACCCTGCCTACTTGGGTGTCCCTGCCGAAAGTGACGAGCAGGAGCACTTGATCGGTCACCTGCACCACGTGGAGATTGGATTCTTTGCCCTCGTGGAATAAGAGGGTGAACTCGCGCTCGTTGAGCGCCTGGGCCAGCTGCCGGGTGGCCGCGAAGGAACCGGCGGCGAGTGCCGCAAGAGATAGGGTGTCCGAATGTGTCTCCGGGGGAGAGGTGGTTATAGGTTGACCGCTCGTCGATACGATCGCAGCGAAAGTAGAGCCGGAGACGCGCTGCAGCTTGGCCAGGATGCTATCCACCAACCGCATCTGTTCATCGCTGATGATGAGGCCCCTACGCCGTGCCATGCACGACCTCCCTCGATTCGAGCGTTCAACCTCAGATTATACAATCCGCCGGTCGAGGGCGAACGATCTCGCGAGGAATAGGCTTGAAAATCGCTGTGTTATCATGACCGCCAGCCGATTGTGGCGAGAAAGGAGCGCATGTGAACCCTACAAACCTCAAGTACCACAGGGAGCACGACTGGGCTCGGGTAGACGGTGATATGGCCGTGTTCGGTCTCACCGACTACGCCCAGGAGACACTCGGAGACATCGTCTTCATCGAACTCCCCGAGGTAGGCGCGGACGTTACCGCCGGAACGCCCTACGCCGAGGTCGAGTCGGTGAAGGCAGTATCCGACGTGTATGCGCCGCTGAGTGGATCGGTGGTCGAGGTCAACGACGAGGTGGTCGACGCGCCTGAGATGATCAACGACAGCCCGTTCGATAACGGATGGTTGATCAAGGTGCGCCTCAGCGATCCCGGCGAGGTCGACGACCTGATGACCGCCGAGGAGTACGAGGACCTGCTCGCCGAAGAGGAGTAGGGAAAGTCCTCGGGCTGGACTTGAGCACCAGTCCGGCACACACTCGAAATGGGAAGTGGGGAGGGGTACTACCTCCACTTAAGGTTGAAGGTTGGCCATCCAAGGGTTATAGTGAAAGTGTGGATGCGTTGGACGACATCTCCTTTGACCATCTGGTCAATATCCAGGCCTATAGCGACGAGGAATTGAAAGAGCTCATCCGTCGGCTGTCCGAAGAGGAGAACGAGCTCTCCAAGCGCAGGCGCCTTCTGCATGGGCAGATCGACATCCTGAGGGCCGAGACGCAGAGAAGGCTTCGTGACAAGCATCAAGGCGGATCCGACCTCGTCGGCGACACCGAAGTGGACGTTCTCACCGATGTGCTGAGCCGCCGTCCGGCCACGAAGCCCCCGAAGAAGGAATAGAGCACCGTGACAGACGAGGCCGAACCGGGAGCCCAGGGTATTCCCAAGCGGTTCCGCGACCTCTCGGCGGATGTACGGGAAGAGCGACTCGTACGCTATGTCGTGAAGCAATTGGGCCAAGGTCGCCACATGGACGACGTGATGGAGGACGAGGAAGTCACCACCCACAGCAGCGAAGTCTCGCGCACTGCCCTCATGCAGAATCCCGCCGTCCTTAGGGCCATAGAAGAGCAGATCAAGCGCCAGTTCTCCGGCTACAGCGCTGTGACCGGTCCCGACACCGACGACTCTGGCTCCGACCGAAAGGTGGGTTCCACGTCGTGACAGACTGCCCGACCTGTGGTTTCGCCAACACCGAGGACTCGAATTTCTGTCGAAGGTGTGGCAGTCGTCTGGCGCCTGTGGACCTATCCGAGACCACGATCGCCTACGGGCCCATCGAGCGGGAAGAGACCGAAGCCGAAGCTAGGGAACAACGACGGCTGCGCGAGGACACCGTGCTTCTTATCCGCACCGGAGGGGGACGGGAGGGGGAGACCATATCCTTCGGCAGCGATGTGCTCACCATAGGCCGCAGTCCTCACAGCGACCTTTTTCTCGACGACGTCACCGTTTCCCGCCACCATGCCCGCGTGATCAAGGACGAGATCGGCTATCTGATCGAGGATCTGAACAGCCTCAACGGAACCTACGTCAATCGCAAGCGCATCGAGAGACACCGGATGTCGGATGGAGACGAGCTCCAGATAGGCAAGTTCAAGCTGGCCTTTCTCGAGCCCTCCGGCAGCGGGGAAGAGGCCGAACTATGAGCGAAGGACCCGTCCGAACCTCCGCGGCAAAGAAGTCGGGTGGTTCCGCAGAGGCCGGCAAGTCGAAGCCGGAGCGTCTCTTGACCATAGGCCAGCTTGTCGGTCAATTGCAGAACGAATTCCCCGATCTCAGTATCACTAAGGTACGCTACCTCGAGGATCGCGGGCTGGTCTCGCCGGTCAGGACTCCGGGGGGGTATCGGAAGTACAGTACCGCCGACGTCAGGCGCCTGCGCACGGTTCTCGCCCTCCAGAGAGATGAGTACCTCCCCCTCGAAGTCATCAGAGAGCGTCTCGACAGAGGGACGGCGTCGATCCTTGGCCGGCCGCTCACGTCGGCCGCCGCGGCCGGAGGGAGCGCTCCTTCACTCAAGCGCGAAGAGCCCGCCTACACCTGGGAAGAGGCCTGTGAAGCCGCGGGCGTCGACGAACAGTTCCTACGCATGCTGGCCGAGTACCGCCTCGTTCATCGGCCGACTCAGCAGTCGGGACCCGTGCTGACCGACAGCGACCTGGAGATAACCCGCATCTGCCACCTACTGGCTCGCTACGGGGTGGAGCCGCGCAATCTCCGGCTTCTGAGTTCCTCGGTGGAGCGAGAGGCCGCGCTACTCGAGCAGGTCGCCGCCCCCGGACTGCGCTCGACCCATCCGGATCGACGAGAGTACGGGGAGAGGACGCTCGAGGATCTTGGTGCCCTGCTTTCCCAATTGCTCCACCTGCTTCTCTTCAAGGAGCTTCGGGATCTCCTTTGAGGCCATCCTTGGAGGGAGACGGCGCGAGCTATGCCGATGCTTCCCGCCGGGCAAAGTCCCCGCCCTCACCTGCCCTCACCGATCTAGGTGGCATGTCTTTACGGCGTGTCTTGACGGAACATCCGACCAAGGAGACATATGGAACTCGACCGTTTGATCCGCCACATCCCCGGCTTTCCCAGGGAAGGGATCCTCTTCCACGACATCATGCCTATGCTTCAGGACCCCGAGGCGCTGCGCTACGCAGTCGAGCAACTGGCAGAGTACGGCCGAGGCAGACAGGTCGATCTGGTTCTCGGGGCCGAGGCCAGGGGATTCATACTCGGAGCCGCCCTCGCTTACGCTTTAGGTGTAGGGTTTGCTGCTGCGCGCAAACCGGGGAAACTTCCGTGGACTGTCACTCGCTGCGAATACGACCTAGAGTACGGCACCGACGCACTCGAGATGCACGCCGACGCCATCAAGCCGGGGCAAAGGGTCCTGATCCACGATGACCTGCTGGCGACGGGGGGCACAGCTAGGGCCAAAATACAGCTTGTGGAACAGGCAGGCGGGATCGTGGCCGGATTGGCATTCATCATCGAACTCACCGAGCTTCACGGAAGGGACAAGCTCGCCGGCTACGATGTCCTCAGCCTCCTGCAGTACGAGGTCTGAGACGACCTCAGCCGAGATGACGGCGCACTACTACCGCTCTCGCGTGCGGTCGGAGCGTCCCTAAGGCTTCACCTGTGATTGAGCTCCCACCTTGAGCTACCGGCGGCATGGTGGAGCGGCGACGCTGGCGGACAGGCCGACCCCCGAGCGTGGGGCGGACGAGCGTACGGGTCGGGCAGCATCCTGGCCGGGAGCCTGCGGCCCTCTACCCATTTCGCGGTTTACATAATGTACATTATCGTGCGTTAGAAGAAACGCTCGGGCAGTGGGGCCGCCCAAACAAAACTCCGCCGGGGGCCTCCAGGGCCAACAGCGGAGTTCAGAGATCGAGGCGGAAGCGCCCCCAAGGACGATACCATCGCCCCAGACGCCCTTTTTGTTCGTCTACTTGACCAGATTCATCATGTTGAACATGGGCAGGTACATGGAGATGACGATCAAGCCTACCAGCCCACCCACGAACACCATCATGATGGGCTCGATGATGGAGGTCAGGGCCTTGACTGCGGCGTCGACCTCGTCCTCGTAGAAGTCGGCGATCTTGTTCAGCATCGCATCCAGTGCGCCGGTCTCCTCCCCGATGGATATCATCTGGGTGACCATCGGCGGGAACACCGAGGCCCTGGACAGCGGCCGGGCTATCGTTTCGCCGGCCCGCACGCTTTCTTTGACGTCCACCATGGCTTCCTCGATCACGGTGTTGCCCGAGGTCTTACCCGTGATCTCGATCGCCTGCAGGATCGGGACGCCGGAACTCACCAGCGTGGCCAGGGTGCGGCTGAAGCGGGCCACGGCGATCTTCTGTATGACGGGTCCCACCTTCATGGGGAGCTTGAGT
>CAZCCL010000003.1:5067-54697 GCA_964497095.1 uncultured Gaiellales bacterium
CTTGAGTTTCGTGCGATCCCAAGCCCTGCGGCCCTGCTCGGTGTTCTTCAGTCGGATGAGCGCCCAGACCAGCAGGATGATGGCCGGGAACACGATGAACCAGTAACCCTTGAGCACGTTGCTGATGCCCATCATCATGCGGGTCAGCGACGGGAGTTCGCCTCCCAAGTCTTTGTACATGTTCGCAAAGATGGGGATAATGAAAAGCAGCATCCCCATCATGACCATGATCGCAAACGCGGCGATCACGATGGGGTAGGTCATCGCCGACTTGACCGCCCGGCGGAGACTATCGTCCTTCTCGAGCTGGACGGCCAGCCTGGTCAATGTCTGGTCGAGGGCGCCACCGGCCTCCCCCGCCCTGACCATAGACACATATAGGCGATCGAAGGCCGCCGGATGCTTCGCCATGGCATCCGAAAGCGGCATACCCGCCTCGACGTCTTCCTGCACCGCCTTGATGATCTTCTTGAAACGGGCGTTGCCGGTCTGCTCTTCAAGCACGTACAGGGCCCTAAGCACGGCAAGCCCCGAGTTGATCATAGTGGCAAACTGACGCGCGAAGACCGCCTTGTCGCGTGTCTTGATGCGCATCGAGCTCTCGAAGAGCTCATTGATCTTCGGCAGGCTCCGTTTCTCCTCGAGACGGAGCACCGTCAGGCCTTTTCGCCGCAGTTCGGCGACCGCTGCGGCCTTGGACTCGCCCGTCACTTCGCCCGTGAACGACCCTGCCCGATCCTTCCTGGCTGTGTAGGTGTAGGTTGCCACGTCGCTCTTGCTCCTCAGTCGATATCCGCGTCAGACCGTCGTTTCACTACTCGTTCTATCGGCTCCCTGCGCGAAACCCTGAAGCCGTCCTCCTCCGACTCGTCTCCTCCACTCTTCTGCCGCATGCACTTGCTTGTGAAGCATCGCTCAAGCTGCGCCGGCCAGCAGCAGTCTCTCTAGTTCGTCGGGTACCGACGACCGCCGGAGGGCGAGATCCCTGGTGATCTGACCTCTGCGGACCAGATCGGCCAGGGAGGCGTTCATGGTCTGCATCCCCTGCGGGCCCCCCGTCTGCATGACGGTGTAGAGCTGATGGGTCTTTCCCTCCCGGATGAGGTTCCGGCAGGCCGGGGTGGCGATCAATACCTCGCAGGCGACCACTCGGCCTTCTCGAGAGGATTTGGGGAGCAGTTGCTGGGTCACGATCCCCTCGAGGGTCGCGGCTATCTGCACCCGGATCTGCTCCTGCTGGTGCGGAGGGAAGACGTCGACCATACGATCGATGGTCTGGGGGCAGTCCTGGGTGTGCAGGGTGGCGAACACGAGGTGCCCGGTCTCCGCCGCGGTGAGAGCGATCTGGATGGTCTCCAGGTCCCTCATCTCCCCGATGAGGATCACGTCCGGATCCTGCCGCAGCGCGGAGCGAAGTGCGATCGGGAAGGCCTTGGTGTCGTTACCCACTTCCCTCTGGATGACCACGCAGCGTTTGTGAGTATGTAGGAACTCTATGGGGTCTTCGATGGTCACGATGTGATCGGCCCGGGAGGCATTGATCTCGTCGATGATGGCCGCCAGAGTGGTCGACTTGCCCGAGCCCGTGGGGCCGGTGACCAGGATGAACCCCCGCGGCTTGTGACAGAAAGAGTGAAGTACCTTGGGCAGGCCCAGTTCCTCGACGGTCTTGATCGCCGCCGGCACCAGCCGGAAGGCCCCTCCGATCGTCCCGCGCTGGAAATGGGCGTTCACCCGGAATCGCGCATGACCATAGAGCGAGTAGGAGAAGTCCACCTCCCAGTCGGTCTCCAGTCTCTGGCGCTGATCCTGAGACAAGATGCTGTATATCAGCTCTCGGGCCTCGTTGGCCTCCAGGGGCGGATAGTCCAGGTTCTGCAGATGCCCGTCGATCCGGACGACCGGCGGCACCCCCACCGCCAGATGGAGGTCGGACGCCTTGTTGTTCACCACTTCCTTGAGTATCTCAGCCATATCCACGGCCTCAGCCCCCTACGCCTACTACCAACCCTATACGATGACCCGAGAGATCTCTTCGATGCTCGTCAGACCCTGAAGCACACGCTCGATGCCGTCCTCCCGGAGAGTGCACATGCCTTCCGCATGCGCCACCCGCCCTATCTCATCGGCACTCTTGCGCTCGACGATGAGTCTTTCTATGGCCTCGGTCACCGGCATGATCTCGTATATACCGACGCGGCCCTTGTATCCGGTGGTGTTGCACCGGGTGCAACTGGTCGCTCTGTAGAGAGTGATGTCCTTCCAGTTCTCTATCGCTTCCTCGGGAAACTCCAGCCGCTGCAGCATCTCCTGAGTGGGCTTGTACTCCTCGCGACAGTGCTCGCACAGACGGCGGACCAGTCGCTGGGCGATGACGCAATCGACCGCCGAGGCGGTGAGGAAAGGCTCCACCCCCATCTCCGTGAGTCGGGACAGAGCGCCCGGGGCGTCGTTCGTGTGAAGGGTGGAGAGCACGAGGTGTCCCGTCAAAGCGGATTCGATGCCTATCAACGCCGTCTCCCTGTCCCGGATCTCCCCCACCATGATGATGTCGGGATCGCATCGTAGGATCGAGCGCAACCCGGAGGCGAAGGTCAGACCGGCTTTGGGGTTGATCTGCACCTGGTTGATCCCCACCAGCCGGTACTCGACCGGGTCTTCGACCGTGATGATGTTCTTCTCCGGGACGTTCAGGATGTTCAGCGTAGCGTAGAGAGTCGTCGATTTGCCCGAGCCGGTCGGCCCCGTCACCAGCACCGCACCGTAGGGCTTCATGAAAGAACGCTTGTAGCGGACTAGAGCTGCGTCGGAGAAGCCCAGCTCCTCGAGCCGCAGCATCACGTTCGACCGGTCCAACAACCGGATGACGATTTTCTCCCCATACACCGTCGGTAGAGAAGCCACCCTCATGTCGATGGGTCTGCCCCCAACCGTCAGGCCAATCCGTCCGTCCTGTGGTATCCGGCGTTCGGCGATGTCGAGGTCGGCCATGATCTTGAGACGCGATACCACCCCCGCCTGCAGCCGCTTGGGGATGGTCATGATCTCGTGCAGCACCCCGTCGTGCCGGAATCTGATGAGCAGCTCCTTGGCCTGAGGCTCGAAATGGACGTCGGAAGCGCCCTCGTCGGCCGCCCGGGCCAGGACCCCGTTGACCAGCTTGACCACCGGAGCGGCGTCGACCTGTTCCCTGATGTCGCGCAGTTCGTCGAGACTGGGTTCGTCCTCGGAATCGTGCCCCCTGACTCCAAGGTGCTCCGAGATCTCTTCATCCACCCGCCTGAGCTTGCTCAGCATCCCGACGATGTCTTCGGTGCTGGCGATGGCCGGTTCGATGTCGAAGCCGGTGAGGATCCTCAAGTCGTCTATGGCGACGATGTTCGAGGGGTCGGCCATGGCTACGAGCAAGGTGTGCTCGTCGACGAAACTCACCGGGATGGCGGAGTAGCGCCGGGCGTCCTTCTCCGAGATGAGGTCCGAGGCGACAGGATCGATCTTCATGTTGCCTAGATCCACGTACTGGATCCCTAGACGCCGCGAGAGGGCTTCCATGAGTTCGCTCTTCGTCACCCAGCCCCGAGCGACGGCTATGTCACCGATGCGGAGGTGCGAGGTGTTCTGCTCGGAAAGGAGTTGATCGATCTGTTCCTGCGTGAGCAGACCCATCTCCACGAACACATCCCCGACCCGCTTGCCCACAAGCTTGCGCTCGAGGTTCTCCTCTCTGGCTGCCTGCATCGGTTGCATTTCACCTTTCTTGCTATCGGAGACTCTCCCGCATCGCCTGCAGAGGAGGCTCGAGGCCGGTCCACAAGCGATGCGAATCGGCCGCCTGCATCACCAGCATCTCTCGTCCATCGAGAGCAACAGCGCCTCTTGCCGTGGCCGTGGCCACCAGAGCCGTGGGACTCAGGCCGTAGACCACATCCAACACCAGGTGGCGACTGTTCACAATATCGACAGGAACGGCCGACTCCTTGACCGTGGGAGAAAGACCTACGGAGGTCGCGTTCACCAGCAGGTCGACTCCCTCCGCTACGACCCTCAGGTCGGCGGCATCCACCACTTCGCAACGCGATGCACCCCAGATGTGCGCCGACTCGCACAGGTCAACGGCCCGCTGCCGTGTGCGGTTGTGGATCCATGTCTCAGCGGCGCCGTCCTCTATCAGGGCCGCCACGACGGCCCGAGCCGCCCCCCCGGCGCCCACGACAAGACAGCGTAGCCCCTGGGCCCCTTGCGGGCGGACCTTGTGCAGGGCCGCCAGGAACCCGGCTACATCCGTGTTGTGACCGATGAGACTGCCTTGATCGTTGACGATCGTGTTCACCGCACCCAGACGGGCCGCCGTCGGGGCCACCACATCCAAGAGAGGGACCACTTCCTCCTTGTGGGGCAGGGTAACGTTCGCCCCCCTCATCCCGAATGCCCGCAAGCCCTCTACGGCCTGTCCGAGCCGGTCGGGATGCACGTCGAAGGCCACGTAGACCATATCGACGTTCTGAGCTCGGAAAGCAGCGTTATGCATGCGCGGGGACAGGGAATGGGCCACCGGATGACCGAATACCGCCACCACACCGGTGCGGGCCGTGACATCGAGAGATCTGGCCTCCACGGGACATCACCTCCAAAGATGGTCGGTGCCTCAGACACACAGACTAGCGCACCCTAGGCAGGTGCGGCCTATGACCTAAGTAAGAGACTGGTTCGAGCCACCTCCCGGCCACGCGCCGCCAAGCGAGGCCTCGGTGGCCGAGATGTCATTCTGAAACGAGTCATAAGGCCGGGCGAGCAAGACCAGGCCTCAGAGCGGGCCTACTGCGAGGGGGCGTTCTCCTTGGCCTTGAGGAACTCCTCGTAGTCGGCGGTGAAGAAGTGGTTGCCGTCAGTATCCTCGAGGACGTAGTAGAGATAGTCGACGTCGGCCGGCTGCAGAGCAGCGCGCAGGGCGTCGACCCCTGGACTGCATATGGGAGTCGGTGGAAGACCCTTGACGACTCGTGTGTTGTAGGGCGAGTCGACCTCCAGATCCTCAGTGGTGAGGGGCCCCGTCCACTTGTCGACCGCATAGCGCACGGTGGCGTCGATGCCCAGGGTCATCTTCTCTTTGAGCCGGTTACGGATCACAGCCGAGATCAAAGGCCTCTCGTCGGCGATGGCTGCCTCTTTCTCGATCAATGAGGCCACGATGACGATCTCGTAGGGGGTCAACCCGAGGTCCTCCGCCTTCTCCCAGGGAAGCGACGCGGTCTTCGCCTCGAAAGCGGCTAGTTGAGCGCCTATGAGCTCGGTGGCGCCGTCTCCGACCAAGAGGAAGTAGGTGCTGGGAAAGAGCAAGCCTTCCAGAGTGTCGACGTCGGGTACCTCTCCCCCGACCGCGGGGATCACGAAATCGCCCGGTTTCGACGCCAGGTCGACGTAGTCATCGCCGTCGATGGTCCCCTCCTCGTCCAGCAACCGCCCCGTCTGGCTGACGGCCAGACCCTCGGGGATGGTCAACCTGAAGCTATCGGAGAGTTCGCCTCGCTCCAAAGCATCGACGACCTCGATCAACTGCATGTCACTTGCGAACCGGTAGGTACCGGGACGCAACTTGCCCTCGCTGCCTCGCGACTTCACAAGGTCGACGAACGCCGAAGCGGATTGTATGACCCCTTCCTCCTCCAAAACCTTGCCCACCTGTGTCGCCGTCATGCCGGAGGAGATGACGACCCTGATAGTCGGGTTCTCCGCCACCTGAGTGGTGGTGGTCGTGGATTTCTCCTGTACCCAACTGACCCCTCGGTCGACCACGTAGGCTACGACGGCTATGCCCGCCAGAAAGACGATGACGATAAGAATCCGGGTGATCCATCGTCCCCTCCGGCGGTCGCGCGACCCCCAGGGATCGCCGCTGCCACGGGGCCCTGTCGGCCACTGCGAGGGCGGCGGTTGCGAGGGATAGCTCATGTGCCTGTCCTCCGGTTCGCTTGAGAGTCCAGATAGCTCTGCAGCATGTGGCAGGCCGCCACCGAGTCCCGCGGGCGACCCTTGGCCTTTCCCTTGACCTTTCCCCTCTCCGCCATCTTCGAAGTGAAGCGTTCGTCCCAGGTCACGACGGGCACAGGCGACCGTCTGCTCAGAGCCTCAGCGACCACCGTGACCTCCTCGGACTGGGGGTTGGTCCCGCCCGCCAAGGGCCGGGGCAGCCCCACCACGATCCGGGTCACCTCGTGTTTCTCCGCTACCTGC
Organism: uncultured Gaiellales bacterium; assembly: GCA_964497095.1. Taxonomy (GTDB): domain Bacteria; phylum Actinomycetota; class Thermoleophilia; order RBG-16-64-13; family RBG-16-64-13; genus CAVPLM01. The sequence goes on from CAZCCL010000003.1 coordinate 11,299, forward strand.
ACGATCTTCTGAAGCAACCGCTCCTCGTTTCGTTCCTCAAGGACTTCCAATGGCGAGCACGTCAACCCGTGAGGATCGGACAAGGCCAGGCCGGTCCGCGAGCGCCCAAGATCTACCCCCAGTATGCGCATTCACCCCTCGAGCGCGGTCAGCACCGCAGCGCGGGCGGCCGCCACAGCGTCGGGGAGCCTTGCGGGGTCGCCTCCCCCTCCGCGGCCCAGCTGCCGGGTGCCTCCGCCGCCGCCCTCGAACTCGCGTACCGATCCCTTCACGATCTGACCGGCGTCGACGCCGTCTACCCCTTGACTGACGCTGACCACCAGGGCCGCTTTGCCCTGCAGATCGGCGCCCAGCGCCACCACGCCGGGTTGGATATGATCCCGGACGCGATCGACCAGCGAGAGTAGATGGTCCATATCGCGAGCGTCGACCACTCCCGTGACAAGGGACACCCCGTTCCGCTTCTCGGTGTCGTCCACCAGAGACCCCACCACATCTCCGGTAGTACGGGAGAGGAGGTGCTTGACCTCAGTCTCCAGCGCCTCCACCCTGGCCTGAAGCTTGCCCACAGCGGCCGGCAACTGGCCTTCGGCGGAGCCGAGCACGCCGGCCAGCTCCGTCACCAAGGCATCCCGCTCCCTGTAGTGAGCGACGGCTGCCCGGCCGGACACAGCCTCGATCCGGCGCACGTTCGCCCCAACGCTGCCCTCGGAGACGATCTTGAAGATCCCCAGTTCGCTGGTACTACCCACGTGCGTACCGCCGCACAACTCTCGGCTGAAATCGTCGACCTCCACCACCCGCACGAATTCCCCGTATTTCTCCCCGAAGAGCGCCACCGCTCCCAGGTCGCGGGCATGCTCAAGGCTGGTCGTGAAGGAGCGCACAGGATGGTTCTCGACGATGCGCCGGTTGACCAGATCCTCGATCTCCGCCAGACGCTTCGCCCCGAGCGGTTCATGGTAGGCGAAGTCGAACCGGAGCTTGTCGGCTCGAACGGAGGAGCCGGCCTGGGTGACGTCCTTCCCCAGACGGGCGCGGAGGGCGTAGTGAAGCAGATGGGTGGCCGTGTGGTTGGCAGCCACGTCGTGACGGTAGCTCGACGAAAGGGAGGCCTTCACCCGGGTGTTCGCTTCGATCCGCCCCTCGAGCAGCCGGGCGACTACGACCTGGACCTCTCCATGGGACTGGACGTCCACCACTTGGGCCTCGCCGGTCTCCGACTCGATCAGGCCGGTGTCTGCGGTCTGCCCTCCCATCTCCGCATAGAAGGGGCTCTCTCGGAGGGCGATCAGCAGCCGGCCGTCGTCCAGCATCTCCACGTTCTCGACGACCGTGTAGATATCCTCCCGCTCATACCCCTTGAACTCGGTCGGGTGGACGGTCTCTCGAGCGAAGCGCGCGATGACGTCCTGATAGGCGCTTCCGCCCTTCTGGGCCTCTCGGGCACGCTTACGCTGGTCCTCCATGGCCGCTTCAAACTGCCCCAGGTCCAGCCTGAGACCCCGCTCTTCGACGAGCTCTCGGGTCACCTCGACAGGGAACCCGTAGGTATCGTGCAGCTGGAACGCGACCGAGGCCGGGAAGACCTGCGCCCCTTCGCCCTTCGCCCTGGCGATCGCCTCCTCCACCAAGACCAGTCCTTGGTCGAGCGTACGGTTGAACCGCTCTTCCTCCGAGTGGAGCACGCGCAGGATGGTATCCCGCCGCTCGCCCAGTTCAGGGTACGCCCCGCCCATGAGCTCGATGGTGCGGCCCGCGAAACGCCGCAGGAGCGGCGGTTCCATGCCCGCGGACCGGCTGAACCGAGCCGCCCGCCGGATGACCCGCCGCAGCACGTATCCTCGACCCTCGTTGCTGGGAAGCACTCCGTCGGCCACCAGGAAGGTCATGGCCCGGGAATGGTCGGCCAAGACCCGCAGCGCCACATCGACCTTTTCGTCCTCGCCGAAGCGCTTGCCGGCCACCTCTTCCCCCAACTCGATCAACGGTCCGAGCAGATCGGCGAGAAAGACCGAAGAGACCCCTTGCTTGACGGCGGCCACCCGCTCCAAGCCCATCCCGGTGTCGATGTTCTGGGCCGGCAGTGGGGAGAGCCGCCGTTCCTCGTCCATGTTGTAGCCCGTGAAGACCAGGTTCCAGTACTCCACGTAGCGGTCGCACTCGCAGCCGGGCCGGCATTTGGGATCGGAGCAGCCGTACTCAGGCCCGCGATCGTAGTACAGTTCGGAACAGGGACCGCAGGGACCCGTAGGCCCCACGGGACCCCAGAAGTTCGCACTCCGCGGAAGCCCCACCATCCGCTCGGGGGGCACTCCGAGGTCGGTCCAGTACTGCATCGCTTCCTTGTCGGCATCGATGTCGGCGTCACCTTCGAAATACGAGATCCAGATCCGCTCCGGCTCCAGTCCCAGATAGTCGAGGGAGTACTCCCAGGCGAAGCGGATGGCCCCTTCTTTGAAGTAGTCGCCGATCGAGAAGTTGCCGAGCATCTCGAAAAAGGTACAGTGGCGGGCCGTCAGGCCCACGCGGTCGATGTCCGAGGTCCTGAAGCACTTCTGCACGCTGGCCAGACGCCTGTTCGGGGGCTCCGCCAGCCCCATGAAATAGGGCTTGAGCGGCTGCATGCCGGCAGTCGTAAGAAGGACCGAGGGATCCTTGTACGGCACCAGCGAAGAGCTGGGTATCACCAGGTGACCCCGCTCCGCGAAGTAGTCCAGGTACATCTTGCGCAATTCGGCCGACTTCAATTCCTAGACCTCGTCTCTCCCTGGGGACGATCTTGCCATACTCTCTTCCTCCGCCATGTACAGACGGAGGTTCTCTATGGAATTCCGGATGAGTCGCGAGACATGCATCTGCGATATGCCGATCCGCGTCGCTATCTCCGTCTGGGTCCTACCCTCGAAGAAGCGCAGATGTAGGATCAGACGCTCGCGCGGCCCCAGTCTTTCCATGGCCGGAGCGAGCACCCGCCGCTGCTCGAAGATCTCGTATGCCTCCTCCTCACTGCCCAGACAGTCGAGCAGTTCGAGGGATTCGTCCTCTTCACCCGTGCCGCCCGAGAAGATGGAGACCGAACTGTACGCCCTGCCGCTCTCCAGCGCCTCGACCACTTCCTCCTCGCTCACCCCGGTCGCCTCCGCCAGTTCTCCTATCGTCGGGGAACGCCGCAGTTCCACCGTCAGTTGTTCCACCACTCGGTTCAGACGGACGTTCAAGTCCTGCAACGCCCGCGGGACTTTGACCGCCCAACCCTTGTCCCTGAAGTAGCGCTTGATCTCCCCCAGGATGGTCGGGGTGGCGTAGGTGGAGAGCTCCACTCCTCTGTCCAGATCGAAACGGTCGATGGCCTTGATGAGCCCGATCGACCCGACCTGGATGAGGTCTTCCACCGGCTGACCTCTGGAGGCGAAACGTCGAGCCAGGCTCTTCACCAGCGGCAGGTACCTGGTGATGAGCTCCTCGCGGGCCAGAGCGTCTCCATCCTCCCGCACGCGCAGAAGAAGCTCCCGTTCGGACAGGTCCCCCGGCCTTTCCCCGTGAGACCCCGACGACATCGCCGATCGGCTGTGCCCGCGTCCTGGATCCAATGGCCCCACCTAGAAGGCCCGCTTCTCCATCTCGACCGCGAAGGGATGAGCATCCGCGTCAAGGATCCGGTAGCCGTCCAGCAGAGAATCCAGGAGCAGGCGCACATCCAGGAGGCATCCCCGGCGGGGCTGGAAGAGATCGGTCGCGAGGAGAGCATCTTTGAGGTTCTGGTTGAGCAGCCCGTCGAGACGCAACCTTAGTCCACCGTCCACGGCTGCGACCTCCAACACGAACTCGCCTTCCCCCTCCGGCTCGTCGGCTAGGAGCGTCTCCACCGCCAGCTCTAGATCATCGAGCCGGTCTACCGGCAGGTCATGGCGAGAGGCGAAGCCACTGATGAGGATCCGCAACACCGGCAGCGCGACAGAGCCCCTGGCGGTACGTAGGACTGCGATGTCCGAAGGGCCACTCACGCCTGCCGGGGCCAGCCTTGCTACTCGGCCTGAGCAGCGCCCTGCAGATGTTCTACGATCTCCGCCTGCTTGGAATCATAGGCTTCGCGGCCCCGCTGCAGCGCCTCTTCCGCGCGCCCGCGTACATCGGAGAACAGACGCTCAGCTTCACCCGGCACGTCGGCCCACGCCTCCATGAAACTCTTCCCGCTCTCCTGTGACACCCTATAGGCGAGGAGCACCGCTGCCCCGATCGCCGCCCCGACGGTCAAGACCAACAAAGAACGACAAACGCCCATCAGGCCTCCTTACCTTTCCCGAATAAGAACGTCCCCACTGCCTCCGACACGGCGGCACTGACACCCGCCACCTTCTTGATCGGCGTGGTCACAGCTCCACGGACCGCGGTGGTGGTGTCTTCGGCATGCTTGGCGATCGTGGCCACCGAGCCGGTGATCTCATCGATCTTGCCGAGTTCGGAGTTCACACCGTCGAGTGTGCCCTCAACCCGCGTGAGCAGAGGGATGATCTCGGTGTTGACGTCGGTCAGTATGCCGGTAAGCCGCTGGAGGGTAGACGACAGACGAAGGAGCGCCAAGAAGAGCCCCACCCCGAAAAGGATAAAGAAGATGCCGATGGCGATGTACATAATGGCTTGGGCATCCCATTCCATCGTCTGCTCCTTTCTGGCCGCTACAAACTCTGAAACTATACCATAGGCCCCACCGAGGCCGGCCTCAAGGGCTCCGGCTCCTGTCGGCCCAACGAACGGTGGATCGGATGGTCCCAGCAAGAACCACCGTCTCTCCATCGTACATCACCGCGGTCTGCCCGGGGGCGACGCCGCTTGCAGGCTCGCCCAGAAGGATCGAGACCTGGTCAGCTCGGGGCACCTCTTCGGCGACCCTTTCGTCCTCGGGCAAACGCGCGGGCACCGCCGGGCCGGATGAACGCACCTGGATAGTAGCCGGCCCGACGCTTCCAGGACGGTGCCGGACCAAACCTTCCAGGACCACCTCTCCCACTTGACACTCCTCCGCAGAGCCCGCCACCACGAGCGCCCGCTCGACCTCGACGCCGACTACGTAGAGTGGGGCCGGTGACGCGATCCCCAGGCCTTTCCGTTGCCCGACGGTGAAGTTGTAGGTGCCCGAGTGACGGCCGATCTGCCGGCCTTCCCGGTCCACCACCATTCCGGGGCGGTCCCCTAAACGCTCTCTCAGAAAGCGTTTGTGATCGTCGTCGGCCACAAAGCAGATCTCCTGGCTCTCGGGCACTCCGTGAGCCTCGAGCCCCGCTTCGGACGCCATGCCCTTGACCTCCATCTTGGTCATGCGCCCTAGCGGGAAGACCACCCGGCGCAGCATCTCCGGGGGGACCTCCGCCAACACGTAGGATTGGTCTTTGGAGCGGTCGAGCCCCCGCATGAGACCGGGCGGGCTCCCTCCCAGCCGGGCGTAGTGCCCGGTGGCGATCCGGGAGAGCCCCAGACGCTCGGCGATCTCGAGCATCAGGCCGAAGCGCAACCGTGCATTGCATTTAGTACACGGGTTGGGGGTCCTGCCTTTGCCGTACTCCTCCACGAAGTAGCCCACGACTTCCCGGTGGAAGGCCTCCGACGCGTCCACCGTCAGATGCGGGATGCCCAAGCTGTGGGCCGTACGCCGCGCCCGATCCACGGCTTCTGGGGAACAGCACGAACGCCCATCACGAGAGCCTGGGTCGCTCCAGAGCCTCAGGGTGACTCCAACCACACGGAGTCCTTTCTTCTTGAGCACCATCGCAGCCACAGCGCTGTCGACGCCCCCACTCATGCCCACCAAGACTCCTTCTTCGTCGGCCGGCGTTCCGGGTGGTCGCAGCTCGTCGCTCGCGGCTGCGGCGCTTCCCAGGGCGCCGTGGAGCGCCTCCACGGCAAGCTTGGCAGACGTCTGGCGGTCGGCAGACAGAGTGAGGGCTGCGGCGATCTCGTCCTCCGATACGGCCGCCGCCTCCAAGAACGCCATCCCCCCCACTCTGGAAGCGACCTCGCTCGCGCACGCGATCGTGGCCGGGCAGCCGTATGCTTGGCGCCGAGCTCCTGCTATCGTCCCATCGCTGAGGGTGAGTTCGATCCGCACAAGGGCTCCGCATTCGACGCTTCCTGCCTCGCCCGCGGCATCGACCCTGCCAAGCTGAGCGACACCCGCGCCGGGGCGCAGCCGGGCTTCGAGACGCCGAGCGTGACCCGTCCCGGCGGCCCCCGATATTCGGTCGTTGACGTCGCCCATAGTTGCTTCTCGAACATTACAGCGAGGGCCGGAACGATCCGGCCCTCGCGTCGACACCGATCGTCATGAAGGAGCTCAGATCTGTCCCAGGTTCACCAGGCTCTGGTTGAGCGTGCCCTCGTCCACATAGCCGTTCCAGATCTCTCGGGGGATGCCCAGCCCGTCGACAAGCACGAGTTCCGGGGGGTAGTCCACCTTGAGGAGCGTGGAGAGGTCGCCGTAGACGCTCGGCATGCTGTAGTCATAGACCAGGAAGACGTATTCATCGAACTCAGTCTGGAGCGCGGTCAGGCTGTCCAAGACCTGGACGTCGTCGACACTCCCGGGTACGTAGAACAGCAGCACCACCGGTCGGCCCTGATCGATGGCTTCGCGGTATTCGGCGGGTGTGGCATCGCTTGTCTGAAGCGGCTTACCCAGCACATCCTCTGCGCTGTTCTTCGACCCGCTTGACTGGACGGTGGTAGCGACGGCCTGCTGCGTGGTGGTGGTCGTCTCCTCACCCCCGCCACACCCTGCTACGACGACGGCTGCCCAGGCCACCAGCAGCAAGAACACCATCAGATATGTGCCTCGTCTGAACATCTCTTCCCTTCCTAAGAAGAATGCTCCACCTTGCCGTGTCTGACAGGCGCTTGAACCTGCCGAAGCAGGTGGGTGACCGCCCCTGAAAGGTAATACGCCGTCCAGGCGAACAAGCCTCCCGAGCAAAGTGTGTTGGCTCAAGTTTGGGCCAGATCACGCACAAGGTCGAGCACCACGAGGTTAGCACACGGCCCTATGCCGAGCAATGCGCCGCCGGCACTCCGCTCGAGGTACCCCTCAACACCGTTTTTCGGCATCCAGAGCCCGTGCCTTGAGCGTCGCATGCGGCGGGGGACGCCCGTCACGTGGTCCGGATGTGAAGCTCCTTCAGTTGGTCGGACCCGACCTGGGAGGGAGCGTCCGTCAGCGGGCATGAGCCGCTCTGCGTCTTGGGGAAGGCTATGACGTCCCGAATAGAGGATTCTCCCGCCATGAGCATCACCACGCGGTCCAGACCGATCCCGATCCCCCCAAGGGGAGGAATGCCGTAGGCCATTGCCTCCACCAGGAAGCCGAATTTCGCTTTGATCGCCCTTTCGTCGAGCCCCAAAGCCTCGAACACCGCCTCCTGCATCTTCGGGTCTGAGATGCGGAGGGAGCCACTGCCGAGCTCCACTCCGTTCAGCACCAGGTCGTACGCGTACGTGCCCAATTCCAAAGGCTTCTCCCTCAGGTCGGACAGGCGTTCGAGCCTGGGCTTGGTGAAGGGATGGTGCTGGGCTTTGAGGCGTTGCTCCTTCTCATCGTATTCGAACATGGGGAAGTCCAGCACCCAGGCGAAAGCCCAGCCTGTGCGCTCGACCCCCAATCGCTCCGCGAGCGCAAGCCGCAAGGCGCCGAGGCTGGGTTCCACCACCGACTTGGGGCCGGCCACCAGAAGCAAGAGATCGCCGCCGTGACCGTCCAGAGTCTCGATCAGCTCCTTGATCTGGTCGGGTTCGACGAACTTCTGCAGAGGCGAGCGCACGCCCCCTTGCTCGATCCATATGGGGAGCAAGCCCTGGGCACCGAACGCGGCGGCTTGAGCGGCCAACTCATCGACGTCCTTGCGCGAGAAGTGTCCGCCTCCCGCCGCATTGACACCCCGGACTACTCCACCACCGGCCACCGTGTCGGAAAACACCTTGAATCCGAGCCGAGACGCAAGGGCGCTCACGTCCACTATCTCCATGCCGAATCTGAGATCCGGCTTGTCGCTACCGTAGCGGGCCATCGCATCGGCGTATGTCATCCGCCGGAACGGCCTGCCCAGGTCGACGCCGAGCGTGTCCTTGAACGCAGCCGCGAACACCCCCTCCACGACTTCTTGTATGTCCTCCTCCTCGACGAAGCTCATCTCCAGGTCGATCTGGGTGTGCTCCGGCTGGCGGTCCGCCCGCAGATCCTCATCGCGGAAGGCCCGAGCTATCTGGTAGTAGCGCTCGAAGCCGGCGATCATCAACAACTGCTTGAACAGCTGAGGAGACTGAGGGAGAGCATAGAACTCCGCCGGCCGGAGACGGCAGGGCACGAGGAAATCCCGAGCGCCTTCGGGCGTGCTCTTCGTCAGGATGGGAGTCTCCACCTCGATGAATCCTTGCTCACCCAGGTAGCGGCGGACGGCCTGCACCACCTGATGGCGCATGAAGAGGTTCTGGAACATGTGGGGACGGCGGAGGTCGATATACCGGTACTTCAGACGGAGGGTCTCGTCCACCTCCAGCTCATCGTCCGGGAAGAAGGGCGGAGTGCTGGCCTCGGCCAGCACCTCCAGATCCTCGACGACGATCTCCACGGCGCCCGTGGCCAGATTGGGATTGACACGCTCCGGCGCCCGGGCCACCACGGTGCCGCTGGCAGAGATGACGAACTCACCCCTCAGTTCGCGCGCCTGCTCGTGCAGCGCCGGCTGCCGCTCGACCTCGAACACCAACTGGACCAGCCCCGTCCGGTCTCGCAGGTCCACGAAGATCAAACCACCGTGATCCCGATAGCGCTGGACCCAACCGGCCACCTTCACCCGCCGGCCCACGCTCTCGGCCGTCATGTTCCCGCACCACTCGTCCCTGTATCTCAATGCCGGTCCTCTACTCCCGAAGTCTCTACGTCGCCGCTTCCGGGGGTACCCCGTCGCCGGCGGCCAGGCTCACGGCCTCAGACCGCGATACCGAGCGTTCCTCACCTGTCTCGAGGTCCCGAACGGTCACCGTCCCGTTTGCCAGCTCCTGGTCACCCACGATCAGAGCATAGCGTGCCCCGCTGCGACCGGCCTGCTTCATCTGCCCTTTGGGACTCCTGCCCACATGGTCGAGATCGACCACCCCTCCCCGGCCTCGGATCTCGTGGGCCAACGCGAACGCTTCATCGCGGGCCCCTGGGGCCATGGCGACCAGATAGGCATCAGGCGATGCCGGCTGCGGTGGTTCCACTCCCGACCTCGTTAGAGCAAGGACGATGCGCTCCAATCCGGTGCCGAATCCCACCCCGGGAACGTACGGTCCGCCGATAGCCTCGACCAGATGGTCGTAGCGGCCACCCCCGCCCACCCCGGACTGCGCTCCCAGCACCGGAGACTGGAACTCGAAGGTGGTCCGGGTGTAGTAGTCGAGACCACGAACCAGAGTGTGATCGTGGACGAAGGAGATATCCTGCATATCCAGACACTCCTGCACCCGCCGGTAGTGAGCCTCGCACGCCGCGCAGAGGTGATCGAGAAGCCGGGGTGCCGCCCTCAGGACCGCCTTGCAGGAATCGACCTTGCAGTCGAAGGTCCGCATGGGATTCAGGTCTGCCCGACCCCGACACTCGGCACACAGCGCTTCCTTGTTCTCCTCCAAGAACGCGCGGAGAGCGGTCGCGTACGGAGCCCGGCAGTCGCGGCACCCCATCGAATTGAGGCGCAACTCAAGACCGTGCAGCCCTATTTCCTTGTAAAGAGCACCTAAGACCCCGATCACCTCGGCGTCCAACTCGGGGGCCTCAGAGCCGAACGCCTCCACTCCCAGTTGGTAGTGCTGGCGATATCGCCCGGACTGGGGGCTCTCGTAGCGGAACATGGGACTGTGGTAGTAGAGCTTCACCGGTTGGGGGAGCGTGTGCATCCCGTGCTCGAGGTAGGCGCGGGCGACCGGTGCGGTCCCCTCGGGACGCAAGGTCATGCTGCGGCCGCCCAGATCTTCGAAAGTGTACATCTCCTTACGCACGATGTCCGTCGACTCCCCCACCCCCCGGATGAACAACCGGGTCTCCTCGAAGGCCGGCGTATCTATGCGCCGGTATGCATAGCGTTGGAAGACGCGCTCGGCGCAGGAGACGATCCACCGGCGCAGCGGTTGCTGCTCGGGGAGGATGTCGTACGTCCCCTTGGGCGCGGAGATAGACTCAGCCATGGATCTTCAACCCAGCCAGAAACGGGTTATGGGCGAGCTCCTCCCCCAGTGTGGTCGACTGCATATGGCCGGGATGCACCGGAGTCGATTCCGGATAGGCTCCGGCCAGCTTGCCGACGGAGGCCAGGAGTTCGGCGAAGTCCCCGCCCGGGAAATCGGTGCGGCCGACCGACCGGAAGAACAGCAGATCGCCGCAGAAGAGATGTCCCCCGATCTCGAACGTCAAGTCGCCCGGGGTGTGGCCGGGAGTGGCGATCACCCTGATCGCAAGCCCTCCGAGGGAAAGCTCGCTGTCCTCGTCGACGATCTCGATCGATCCCGGGTCGGTGGCAGGGATGGGGTACCCGGTGGCCCCACAGCCCTCCGAGCCGGTCAGCACCGGCGCGACCGAGGCCGAGCAATAGATGCGGGCTCCGGTCGCCTCGGCAAGACCGTGCACCCCTTCCACGTGATCGAAGTGTCCGTGGGTGACCAGGATGTACTGCAGAGTGAGCCCTTCCCGAGCGATGACACCCGCCAGGCGCTCCGGCTCCCCTCCGGGGTCGATCGCACAGGCCTGCTGGGGATCGTCCCAGACCAGGTAGCAGTTGGCTTGCAGCGGTCCCACGGGTGCACAGACTATGTTCATGAAGGATCTCTTTCCAGCTGTTCCTGCAAAGGCGGAGGATCCGCCCGGCCTTGGCTCACGGCCTGCAATTCTACCAGAGGGCGGAGCGGCGGGGATTCCCGGCCCCCGCCGTCAATGGGGCGTGACCCGGTATGCGTCGTACACGGTGTCGATGCGGCGGATGCGCTGAAGCACGGTCTCCAAGTAGTCGATCTCGGGCACGTCGAACACGAAGCGGTCCTTCACCATGTTGTTGCGCGCCGTATAGATCTGAGCGGCTATGATGCTGACCCCGCTCTCGCTGAGGGTGCGGGAAATGTCCTCCAGCAGATGGTTTCGATCGTACGCTTCCACCTGGATCTCCACCCGCAGAGGCGTCTTGGTCTGCGTGTCCCAATGTACCGAGGTGAAACGCTCCGGATTCTTCTCCAGCGCCTTGACATTCGGGCAATCCCGCCGATGGATGGTGATGCCCCGGCCGAGCGAGATATACCCGACCACGTCGTCGCCCGGGACCGGGCGGCAGCACTGGGGTATGCGGATGGCTACGTCTTCGATGCCGTCGACGTGTATGCCCAACTGGCTGGAGGAGGGGATATCCTTGACACCCTTGGTGACGGTCCCCGGGGTCGGTAGGGTCGCCGCCGCGCCCTCCCCGTCTCGATGCAGGTTCTGTATGACCCTCGTCACCACATGCTGGGGGCTGATCTTGCCGGAGCCCACGGCGATGAAGAAGTCCTCTCGCTTGGGATGGTTCGTCTCCCGCATCACCTCTGCGAGGAGGTCGGAGCCTATCAGCCGCTGTGCGGGCAGCCCCTGTTTGCGGAAGGCTTCGAGGAGCGCCTCGCGTCCCAGATGCTCGGCATCCTCCCTGCGTTCCCGTTTGAACCACTGACGGATCTTGTTACGGGCTCCCGAGCTCTCCACGAACTGCAGCCAATCGCGCGAAGGCCCCTGAGCCGTCTTGGAGGTCAGGATCTCCACGATGTCGCCGGACTGAAGCCTGTAGGTGAGGGGAACGATCCGCCCATCGACCTTGGCCCCGATGCAGCTGTGACCTACGTCGGTGTGGATGGCGTATGCGAAGTCGACCGGCGTGGACCCGGCGGGCAGGCTCTTCACTTCACCCTTGGGCGTGAACACATAGACCTCGTCGTGGAACAGATCGATGCGCAGCGATTCCATGAACTCGCCGGCGTCCTTGGTCTCCGACTGCCAGTCCATGATCTGCCGGAGCCACTGGAGCTTCTCCACCTGGCCGGCATCGCGCTGCGTTGCCCGCCCCGGCTTCTCCTTGTACATCCAATGGGCCGCGATGCCGTACTGCGCGGTCTCGTGCATGTCGTAGGTCCGTATCTGGATCTCGAGAGGTTTGCCCTGCGGACCTATCACCGTCGTGTGTAACGACTGGTACATGTTGAACTTGGGCATGGCCACATAGTCTTTGAACCGGCCGGGCAGCGGCTTCCATAGAGAGTGGATGATCCCCAAAGCCGCGTAGCAGTCCTTGACGGAGTCGACCAGCACTCTGAGCGCGGTGAGATCGAATATCTCGTTGAACTCCTTGCCCTTGCGCACCATCTTGTCGTAGATGGAGTAGAAGTGCTTGGCCCGGCCCGAGATCTCTGCCTCGATGTTCACCGCCCGCAACTCTCTGTCGAGGAACGACCGAGCCTCGTCGATATCCCGCTCCCGGTCGGCCCTCCTCTGGGAGACCATGCGCTGGATCTCCGCGTACTTGCGCGGATGCAGGGTGGCAAAGGCGAGATCCTCCAGTTCCCAGCGCACCGATTCGATCCCGAGCCGGTGCGCCAGAGGCGCGTACACCTCCAGGGTCTCTCGCGCCTTCTGAATCTGCTTCTCCTTGCCCAGGTAGCCCAGCGTGCGCATGTTGTGAAGTCTGTCGGCCAGTTTGATGAGGATGACCCGGATATCCTTGGCCATGGCGATGATCATCTTGCGGATGTTCTCCGCCTGCTCTTCCTCCACGGTGCGGAAAGAGATCTGCGACAGCTTGGTGACTCCATCCACCAGCAAGGCCACTTCGTCGCCGAATTGGTCGCGCACCGCTTCGATGGACATGCCCGTATCTTCGACCACATCGTGCAGGAGAGCAGCCGCCAGCGTAGCCGAGTCGAGTCTGAGGTCGGCGCAGATGTCCGCCGTCCCCACCGGGTGGTTGAGGTAGGCCTCGCCGCTGGCCCGAAGTTGGGCCTGGTGCTGGGAGGCCGCCACCGTGAAGGCACGGACCAGCAGTTCCCGGTCGAAGGCAGGGTTGTACTGCTCGACCTTGTGTAGGAGACCGTCGAGTAGAGCCTGCTGCTGAGTCTCTACCTCTTTGGGATCGACCGCAGCTGCACCCTCACGCTGCGCCGTGGATCCAGTAGTCTTCAGAGGGTCTGGCAAAGTCTCGAACACTCCTCGTATTCCGCCTCCGCCGCGACATAGGCGGGGACACGCTTTGGCTCTATTCTAGCCGCTACGGCGCCGGGCTGTCCGATACCCAGTTCCCCGAGGACCGAATAGGCCCGGAGCAATTCCTCCGACCCGAGGACCAGACCTGCTTCCCGCCTGCCGAGTTCCACGGCTCTCTGCATGACCGCGTCCTCAGCGCCGCCGTCGCCCATGGCCCGGTAGAGGCACACCATCGCGAAGCGAGGATGGACCAGGTAGCGGAGGAGAGAAGCCGTCGCCTGCCGCTCGGTCTCACCATAGTAGAGGTGGAGCAAGATCCCCTCATCGGCCAAACGCTGCAACAGAACCACGTGCTCCTTTCGGTAGGGTGGATCGGCGGCGATCGCATGCAGTCTTCCGGCCAGGAGCGAAGGCACGCGCACCGCCGTGTCCCACTCCACGACCAACAGGGTGGCTGAGGAGATGCGGTCGTCGTCCCGGGGCCGGCATGCCCTTCCCACGCACTCTACCGTGCCCCCGCTCAACTCTTCGAGAGGCACGCGGCCCAGTCCTCCCTGCAAAGCATGCGGTATGGAACAGGCGAGAATGACCGCCGGCTCGGTGCCCGCGACCACCTGAGCGATGGCGCCTGCCCGACCGGGCCGGTCTCTCAGATCTCTCGTCCGGGGTACGGCCGGCATCCCGACGACGGTGCCCGGTCCCGGAAGAAACTCCCCCCTCCGAGGCTCCGACCCCATCGCGTCCTCGTCGCCCTGGCCGGAACCGCACTCGCACAGTCTCTTCGCGTCCCCCGTGGTCTCTCCCACCCGCTCGAGCAGGAATTGCGGGCGCAGAACTCCCTGCCATTCGTCCACCACCAGTTGGACCCCCAGCACCTTCCCATCGCCGTCGTCGCGCAGTGAGGCCGCCATCTCTCCCATGCCGAAACCGATGGCCCGGGTCAGGACTCCGTCGGTCTCGACTTGGCAGCGAAGATGCGCTCCGGTGCGGGTGGCCTCGGGCCGTCTGACGCCGGCGTCCACCAGAAGCAGCCGGGGACGAAGATTGCCGCTACCGAACGGCCCCAAGGACGCGAGGGCGGTGGCGGTGTCGGCGTTGACGTCCTCACCCCTGAGAACCACGTCCACCCGATAGACGGGGCGAAGGTCGAGGGTGTCGAGAGCGGCCGCCGCGTGCGCTTCCACAGCCCGGCGGAAACCATCGACGGCCTCGGCATCCAAGGTGAGGCCGACGGCCTGTTTGTGTCCTCCGTAGATCGTCAGCCGTTCCGAGCACGCGTTCAGAGCGGCCATCAGATCGTACTTGGGGATGCTTCTGCCCGATCCTTTGGCTACGCCTTCGCGCAGCCCCAGAAGGATGGTGGGACGGTGATATCGCTCCACCAGCCGGGTCGCGACGATCCCGACCACTCCCTCGTGCCATCCCTCTCCCCCGAGGACCAGAGCGGCCGGAAGCTCGGGCAAAGCTTCTACCTGAGCGACGGCTTCCTCGAGGATCTCTTTCTCCACGTCCTGTCGAGCGCCATTCAGCTCGTGAAGGCGCACGGCGATCTCCGCGGCTTCGTCCTCGTCGTCGGTGAGCAGCAGGCGGAGGGGCGGCGAGGGATCGGCCAGCCGTCCGGCGGCGTTCAGCCTGGGCGCCAACCGGAAGGCCACAGCCCCCGAATCCACTCCTCCTGTGCAGCTCGACACCGAGGCGAGAGCCCGTAGTCCCGGCCGAGCGCCGATGTTGATGAGTTTCAGACCTTCCCTCACGTAGTAGCGGTTCTCGCCCCGCAGAGAGGCGAGATCGGCGATGGTCCCTATCGCCACCAGGTCCAGCAGTTCATGGAGCGCATCGGGCAGGGTCGCCGCAGATGCGGACCCGCGGTGAATATGCAGGCCGTGCATGACCTTGAGCGCCAGCCCGACCCCACAAAGATCGCCGTGCGGATATGCGCCCACAGCGGAGTGGATGAGATGACAATCCGGGAGGACGGGCCCGGGCTGATGATGGTCTATGACCACTACTTCCAGGCCCAGAGCCTTGGCCAAGGCCACCTCATCGGGATAGTTGACGCCGCAATCGACGGTGATGAGCAGCGCCTCCCCGCCGCCGGCGATAGTCTCGACGGCCGTCCGAGACAGCCCGTAGCCTTCTTTGAAACGGCTGGGAAGGTACCACTCGACCTTCGCTCCCATCTCCCGCAACCCCAAGACCATGAGCGCAGTGGCCGTGACCCCGTCGGCGTCGTAGTCACCGTGGACCACGATCCTCAGTCCTCGGTCGACGGCGTCCGCTATCGTCCGAGCGGCGTCGCCCATGTTCCCGAAGAGGAACGGATCAGGGAGAGGGTCGGTACAGTCGAGGAAGGCGCGGGCTCGCTCGGGATCGGTGAACCCGCGACCGGCCAGCACCATGGCGGCGACCAGAGGCAGGTCCAGGTCCCGGCTCAGGCCTTCAGCCGACCGCCAGGAGTAAGGCGTGACCGCCCAGGTAATGGGGTCTGAGGAAGCCAGCACTCTCCGATCGTTCATAGACCGGGGCGGCCGCGCGCGCGGCCGCCCGGACGGTCCGGGACACTATCCTCTCTACACTATACCGGGCGCGGAGGACACGGTAAGAGGGCAGACCGGCAAGGAGTCAGAGCCTCCCCGAACGGATGATGGCGTACACGAGCCACGCACCGAAGAAGAGAGAGCCTACGAACCCGGGCAGCCCCCAGACAGACAGGCCCCCGATCTGTGGTCCCTCGTCGACCATCACCGCCACGCCGGTACTGGCCAGACCCAAGCCGACGCACACCAGAGCGACCACGAGCCGGTTGGTGATGATGTCCAGGCGGTGCATCATCTTCTCAAGACCGGTGTGCCGGAACCGTATCTCCAGTTCGCCGGAGCGGGCCTCCTCCAAGAGATCGTGGAGCTGCACCGGATAGTCGCGCAGCAGCTGCGCGTACTCACCGGCATACCTCTGCAGGCGGTCGGTGATCGACCTGGGATCGAGACGTTGCCGCTTCAACTCGCCGGCATACTTGCGGGACTTGGCGAAGAAATCGAGGTCGGGGTATAGCTGGCTGACCACGCCTTCCATAGTGAGCAGCGCCTTGTCGAGAAGGAGGAAGCGGCTGGGGAGCCCCAGATGCAAAGAGTAGACGATGTCGAACACCTGGTGGAGCAGCGAAGACACGTCGATATTGGCCAGGGATACGCCGAAGTACCGGCTGAACCCCTCTTCGATGGATTGGGTGACCGCCTCGTCCGCCGATGGAGCCCAGTGCACACCGAGTCGCTTCAACGACCGTTTGATCCCCAGGACGTCCGATTGCATGACGTGCAGGAAGAGGCGCACTCCCTCCTCCAGGTCTTCTCGCCGCAAGAAACCGGCCGTCCCGAAATCCAGCAGTCCCAGCCTGCCCGTCCCCAAATAGACGATGTTCGCCGGATGCGGATCGCCATGGAAGAAACCGTCGTGGAGTATCTGCCTGAACCAGCAATCGGTGATGCCCTCCGCCAGAAGCTTGCGCTCCTCGATAGGCAGAGTCAGGACTTCCGGTGTGTTGAGCGTGGGCCCGTCGATACGCTCCAGGGTGAGGATCCGGTTGCTGCAATAACGCCAATACACGTGGGGTATCCGGACCGTCTCGGAATCCTTGAAATTCGCTCCGAATCGCTCGGCGTTCCGGGCTTCCAAGACGTAGTCCAGCTCCCGGTTGATGTTCCGGGCGAACTCCTGCACCACGCTCTCCATGGAAATACCGAGCTCGATGCGCCCTTCGAGCATCTCGGCGACCTGGAAGAGCAGCTCGATGTCTTTGCGTATCTGCCGGGCGGCACCGGGGCGCTGTACCTTGACCACCACCCGCTGACCTCCGGGCAACAGGGCGCCGTGTACCTGCCCGATCGAGGCGGCGGCGAGGGGCTCGCGTTCGAAGGTCTCGAAGGCCCGGGCCAGAGTGAGACCCAGTTCTTCCTCGACGACCTCTTCGACGACCGCGAAGGGCAGAGGAGAGACATGGTCCTGAAGCTTGACCAATTCCTGGACGATATCGGCCGGGACGATGTCCGGCCGTGTGCTGAGCAGCTGCCCGAACTTGACAAAGGTCGGACCCAGCTCGTCCAACATCTCCCTGATATGCCGCCCGCGCTGAGCAGGTCCTTGCGGATCTTGTCGGTGTCTGCGGGGGAGCGAGCCGAGCAGGCGGTGACGCTCGAAGAAGTACCCGAAGCCATGCCGGATCCCGACTTGGGATATCTCCCGTATCCGTTCCATGTTGCGGATACGGGTCAGGATATTCGCACGCCTCACCTGGGACGGCTGCAATCGGACCTCCCCGTGCAGACCCATATCTGTGGCCCACCGGCCTCCCTCACCCGGGGCTGCCGCCGGTCGGACCCGCCGGCCGCTCAGGAGTCGGGAGTCCCCTCCGGGGAGCCGGCCGCGGAGCCGGACGTGGCATCTTCGGCCGCCTCCAGCAGCTGCACCCGATGTTCGAGCTGTCGAAGCCGGAACTCGATGTCTTCGAACTCACGCCTTGTGACCAGGCCGATCTCGCGATACGCGCCCTGCAGGGAAGAATCGGCTCTCTTGGCGGCCGCCCGTGCCTCTTCCCGGCTGCGTGCGACCAATCTGTCGGCCACTTCTCGTCCTTCTTCGCCGCTCAGTTGGCCACGCTTGACTAGCTCCTCGACCAGATCCTGTACGCGATCCTTGGTCAGCGCTGCGGCACCAACGCCTAGAAGAAAGGCGCGCTCCACCAGGTCCCTGACGCTCTGACCCATGACGCTCGAGGGCTCGCGGTCGACTTCCGGACCAGACTGTTCCTCCACGGCGTGCTCCTCTCTACCGAGATGTCCGTTTGGGATTCTTACCTGGCGGTCGTTTGGAGGTCTTCCCTTTCTTGGACCTCTGCGAAACCTTGGCTTGGCCCGGCTTTCGACTGCCAGAGGCACTGGGGACGGCTCCTGCCGATGCTCCACCAGGCCCCGCCGCCTCTGCCGCGGGCGCGCCGGGGTCCGCCACACTCGCGTCCACTTGGAGCACCGCGCCTCCGCCGGCTCCGGCAGCCGCCAGGCGCTTGCGATACCTGGGCTCCCGCTCTTTCCAGATGACCACCAAGGGAGCGGCCACGAAGAACGAGGAGTACGTACCGGCCACGACCCCGATCGTGAGGGCCATGGCGAAGTCCTTGAGCGTGGGGCCCCCGAAAGCCAGGATCGCAACCAAGGGAAGGAGCAGCGCGACGGTCGTGTTGACGGATCGCACCATGGTCTGTCTGATGGACAGGTCGACCATGTCCCCGTACGTTTCCTTCTTCATGAAATGGGTGTTCTCGCGCATCCGGTCGAACAGGACGATCGTGTCGTGCACCGAGTAGCCCAAGATGGTCAGGATGGCGGCGACCGTGGCCGCCGTGACCAGACGGTTGCTGGCCGCATATATCCCCAGGGTGAGCCCGACATCGTGGATGAGGGCGACGATAGCCGGAAGGGCGAACTTGAACTCGAAACGCAATGTCAGATACCCGACTATGACGATGACCGCGATGGCGATGGCGATGAAGGTCCTGTTCGTGGTCTCCTGGCCGAAGCTGGCTCCCACAGTCTCCACCCCGACGGAGCCCTCCTCCACTCCATACTGGGCATCCAGGTCTGCGATGATCTGATCGACCTGCTCCTGGGACATGTCTTTGGCCGTGATCAGGAAGGAATCGCCGCCCCCGGCACCGGTGACCGACTGGACCACCGGTTCTTTGACACCCACCCCATTCACGACCGAGCGGACCTCGTCGACCGTGGCGGGTTGTTGCACGGTCACCTCCATCCTCACCCCGCCCTGGAAGTCGATGCCGAGATCGAAGCCCACGATGAACACGAACACGAAGGCGAACACGGTGACGGCGGTCAACGAGCCCAGGAACCACCACTTGTAGCGCATGAGATGAAAGACCCTCACGACCGTCCCCCTTCATCCACGGGGACGATCTTGCTCTTGGGTACGTGAAGTCCGAGGAGTTTCGGACTGCGGAACGGCTTCCACGTGGCCAACAGCACCAAGAGGGAGCGGGTCACCAGGACCGCCGTGAACATGGAGAGGGCCACCCCTATCCCCAACGTGAGCGCGAAGCCCTTCACGCCTCCGGTCGAGGCCCAGAACAGGATGATTGCGGTCAGGATGGTGGTCATGTTGCAGTCGAACACGGCGCGGAAGGCCTTCCTGAATCCGGCGTCGGTCGCGGCCCCGATCGACTTGCCGGCCCCCACCTCATCCCTCATGCGGGCGAAGATGAGCACGTTCGCGTCGACCGCCATCCCTAGTGTGAGGATCATCCCGGCGATGCCGGGAAGGGTCATGGTGACGCCGATGCCGTTGAGGATGCCGAGGAAGAGCACGCCGTAGATGATGAGGGCGACGCTCGCAACTACTCCGAGCAGCCGGTAGTAGGCGATCATGAAGACCATGATGAGAAGCAGGCCGACGGCCCCGGCGATCAGAGCCTGTTGGAGGGCCGCCTGACCGAGAGTGGCCCCGATCAGATTCTGACTGACAGAGGTGAGCTCGACGGGCAGGGCGCCTGTCTGCAGGACCAGGGCGAGGTTCTTGGCTTCGTCCACGGTGAACTTGCCGGTGATCTCAGCCTCCCCCCCGTCGATCTGCTCCAACACCCGCGGAGCCGATTCTACGGTCCCGTCGAGAACGATGGCCAGAAGCTGGTCTTCGCCGGTGATCTGAGCGGTCTCGGCCAACTTGCCCGTGATCTCGGAGAAGATCTGGGCACCCTCGTCGTTGAACTGCATGTCGACCTTGGGGTTGTTGAACTGGTCGTAGCCCACCTGGGCGCCGGTGAGCATCGCCCCGGTAAGCTGCGGCTCCTGCGTGACCAGGAACCACTGATCGGTGCCGGTACCCTCACCCGCCGGCCAGTAGATGATCTGGTTGTATCCGGGAAGGGCGTCGAGTTCCTGCTGCGATGCGACCCCCGCCGCGGCCAACGCCTCTTGCTCACTCGCATACGCCGTGCCGAAGTCGCTCACCTCGTGGAATTCGAGCACGGCCGTCTTGCCGATGACCGCGAGCGCCTCCTCCGGGTTCTCGATCCCGGGAAGCTGCACGCTGATCTTGTCCGTACCTTGCCGCTGGATCTCGGGCTCGGCTACACCAAGCCTGTTGACCCGGTTCTGGATGATGCTCAGCGCCTTGTCCAGGTCGTCGCCGCTGGTGCCCTGCGGGGCCTGGAGGGTGACCGAGAGGCCCCCCTGCAGATCAAGCCCGAGATTGGTCTTCGACAACGGGAAGGCGAAGTAGGCGGCGACCCCAAGGAGGATCGCCACCAGCACGAGGATTCCGGCGTCACGTCTTACTCTGGACAAGGGCGCACCTTCCTACAGGAGCGGTTCGACTACAGAACTCGCGGCGACATGCCGGCAACACGACGGACGCGGCGCGCGCGAAGGTTCCTGGGGGCGCTGCAGAAAGAGGTTCAGGGAAGCCATACGCCCCGGCAACCAGGCCTTGACCCTGTCTCGCCTGACGTTACTACTTCGTCTTGCGAGAACCGTCTCCTTCGGACGCGACAGGCTCGTCGGCCGGTGCTTCCTCAGGGCCGGACACCGCCTCGGAGTCCTCCAGGGCGGAGACGTCTTCAGCATCCACCTCGTCAGCGACCGAGGCTTCCTCGATCTCGGCGCGAGCGCCTCTGCCCCGGCCGCCGGTCCCCTCGGGGGCGGCGGCCCGGATCTCGGCCTGATCCTTGATGATCTCGGCGACGGCCCGGCGCGCGATCTTCATCGAAACACCCTTCGCCACCTCGACCACCACGATGCTTTCCTCGACCCGCTTGACCGTCCCGTAGATCCCAGCCGCCGTGACGACACGGTCGCCCTTCTTCAAAGACGACAGCAGAGCCGCGTGTGCTCTGCGCTGCTTTTGCTGAGGCCTGATCGCCATGAAATAGAAGATGGCGATGAAGGCAACCACATAGATGATCAACATCCCGGCTGAACTGGACAAACTCTCCTCCTTCTGAAGAATCGCCCGCCTGATATGGCGGCGAAAACAGGGCATGCACGCATAGAAGCGTATCTTAGCACGCGGCGTTCAGGCTGGACCGGAAAGAGGCAAAACGGCCGGACAGGATCGCCTTTCTGGCCGTGGAGACCAGGCGGGTGAGGAAGGTGAGGTTGTGCTCGGTGAGCAGCATGAGTCCCAGGATCTCCTTCTGCATCACCAGATGGCGGAGCGCCCCCCGCGAGAACCCCCCGCAGGCCGTGCACGGGCAGCCCTCTTCCAGGGGCTGGGTCGACAAAGCGTTCTCAGCGTTACGCAGGTTCAGCCTCCCGCTGCTGGTGAAAGCCGTCCCCATACGGGCCGTCCGCGTGGGGAGCACGCAGTCGAATAGGTCCACCCCGCGCGCGATCACCTCGACGAGGCCCTCCGGGTCGCCGATTCCCATGAAGTACCGGAGCCTATCATCGGGGAGGAGGGACGCAGTCAGCTCGGTGGTGTCGAGCATTGTCGTCCGGTCCTCACCGACGGTGAGGCCGCCGATCGCATACGCAGCGAAACCGATGTCGGTAAGCCGGGCCACGCTCTCCCGGCGCAGTTCAGGCACTACTCCCCCCTGAACGATCCCGAACAGCATCTGGGGCCCGTCCGTACCCAGTCCGTCTGCCTTGAGGTGTGCGCGCCTGCACCGCTCGGCCCAACCGGTGGTCCGCCGCACCGCTTCGCTCACCTCAGAAAGACCCGCCGTCCCCGGCGGGCATTGATCGAGACACATGATTAGGTCGGCGCCCAAGGCCTGCTGTTCGGCGATGACACGTTCCGGGGTGAAGGCGTGCTTCGAGCCATCATAGATGGAACGGAACGTCACGCTCGCGTCGTCGACGCGGGCCGTATCCCGCAGGCTGAAGACCTGGTATCCCCCGCTGTCGGTCAGGATAGGACCATCCCATTGCATGAACCGGTGCAGCCCCCCCAGGCGGCGGACCACCTCGCTTCCAGGACGGAGCGCCAAGTGATACGTGTTGGCCAGCACGACCTGGGCGCCAAGGGCCCGGAGGCGGTCGGGAGCGATGGCTTTGACGGTCCCCTTCGTACCGACAGGCATGAAGCAGGGCGTGAGCACCGTCCCGCGCGGAGTCTCGATTCGGCCGGCCCTCGCAGCGCCGTCGCGCGCCTCGACCGTGAAGGGGAAATCCGGCAGGCCGTCCAGGGCCCTCACGATCCCTCCCGGTGGTCCGGCGTCCCCGAGATCAGCGGTTCGATCAGCATCGCGTCCCCGAAACTGAAGAACCGATAGCCGCGATCGACGGCCTCGGCGTAGGCCTGCCGCAGACGATCGATGCCGGCGAAGGCCATAGTCATCAGCAGGACCGTGCTCCGAGGCAGATGCAGGTTGGTGAGGAGCACATCGACGGCACGGAACGAGTGGCCTGGAGTGATGAAGATATCCGTGGAACCGGATACCGGGAGCGGGGGTGTCGAGTCGTCGAGCAGCCCGTCCCGGGCTAGTGTCTCCAGCACCCTGGCCGCGGTAGTCCCGACGGCGACCAGACGCCTGCCCGGAGCACGCGCGGCCCGGATGGTTCGCAGCGCCTCGCCGGTCACCTTATAGGTCTCCCGGTGGATACGGTGTTGCTCGACCACCTGCTCCCGGATGGGTTGAAAGGTATCCAGCCCTATGTGAAGGGTTACATAGGCCGTGTCCACGCCCCCGGCGGCGAGGCTTTCGAGCAGCGCCGGAGTGAAGTGGAGACCGGCGGTGGGTGCTGCCGATGATCCGACCACCGAAGCATAGATGGTCTGATAGATGGAGGGTTCCGTGGGACACGTCTTGATATAAGGCGGCAGGGGGAGCCGCCCCTCGGCCTCCATGACCGCCACGAGCGGGTGGCCGGCGGGGCCTTCGATCAGCCAGCGGCCTTCCCCCACCAGGTCCAGGAGTGTCACCTTCTCCCCCCCCGTCAGGGTCAGACGATCCCCGGGGTGCAGCCGATGAGAGGGGCGCGCCAGCGCCTCCCACAACTCTCCCTCGGTCCCGCCGGTCCTCTCGTCCCCGGTGTCTGCAGGCCGGAGGAACAGCAGCTCCACGCTGCCCCCCGTAATCTTGTGCCCCCACAGCCGTGCCGGCAGCACTCGGGAATCGTTGAACACAAGCGTGTCTCCCGGAGAGAGGAGTTGGGGGAGGTCGGAG
Source organism: uncultured Gaiellales bacterium (assembly GCA_964497095.1). Classification (GTDB taxonomy): domain Bacteria; phylum Actinomycetota; class Thermoleophilia; order RBG-16-64-13; family RBG-16-64-13; genus CAVPLM01. The sequence continues at coordinate 34,704 of CAZCCL010000003.1, forward strand.
AACACCGCATCACGGCGACCGCCTTCGGCGGGCAGGTACATGAGCCGGCATGAATCCCGCGGCTCCGCCGGTGTCTGGGCGATGAGCGCCTCCGGGATTTCGATATCCAATTCCTCAAGAAACACGCGGCGGAGCGCCGGTTCAGCGGCGGAAAAAGAGGTGTATGAAAAGAGAGGCCAAGACGCTCACAAGGATCATGAGCCCGATGGGGATGTAGACCGTGACGTTCTTGCCCCGATAGACAAAGTCGCCGGGGATGCGACTCAATCCCAGCTTCGCCATCAGATACAGGATGCCTCCGAGCACCAGCAATCCGCCGCCCACGCCCAGGACCACCTTGGCGAGACCTTCAAGACTCACGATATCGCTCCCACTCGGACACCAGGCAGCCGCAGTACTTCTGCCGGTACACCCCCCATTCCCGGCTCAAACGGCGCGACTCAGGATACAGCGGGCGAAGGTCCTCGTAGACGAACTCCACCTTGTGGAGCCGAGCGGCCTCTTCCCCCCCGGCTCGTATGGCCTCGTGGTCCTGCCAGGGGCTTATGCTGAGAGTAGTGGAGAAGGCCTCGCATCCCTCGGCGACCGCCCGCGCCGCCGTCCGCTCCAGCCGCCCGCTGATACAGCGGGCGCAACGTGAGCCGGCCGCTTCACGACCGCTCCCGTGTCCTCCCTCCGCGACCTCGGCGAACCAGGCCTCCGGATCGTAGCTCTCGTCCTCGATGAGGGGCATCGCCGTCATCTCCGCGACGTCGCGCGCGCCTGCCAGCCTCCGGCGGTACTCGAGCAGCGGGTGGATATTGGGATTGCGAAAAAAGCCGACCACCTCGGCACTCTCCGAGCGCCACCAGGGGATAGTGGCGCTTGCACAGGGACCGCAACAGATGTGGAGAAGCAGCTTCATGGGCGGATGCCTTCGCCAGGATGCTCACCCAAAGAGGGTGTCCGGCTTCGCCGTCTGTACCCCTTGGGGCGGGACGGCCCCGCAGTGCTCGTAGCCGAGCCGGGTGAGGACGCGGCCACGCGGCGTCCGCATCAAGAAGCCGCGTTGGAGAAGAAACGGCTCGTACACGTCCTCGATGGTATCGGCCTCTTCTCCGATGGCAACGGCGAGCGTGGAGAGCCCCACCGGGCCACCGTCGAACTTCTGCAATATGAGGTTCAGGATCTCCCGATCGACTCGGTCGAGGCCCTCATCGTCGACTTCGAACAGCCGCAGCGCCTCCAACGCGATGTCACCGGTGATACTGCCTTCGTGCCGCACCTGCGCATAGTCCCGGACCCGCCTGAGCAGCCGGTTGACTATGCGCGGCGTCCCCCGCGAACGCAGAGCCAACTCCTGGGCCCCGGCCTCGTCGATGCCCACACTCAGGATCTCCGCAGAGCGGGTGACGATGAGTACGAGGTCGTCGGCCGAATAATAGTCGAGGCGGTGAGAGAAACCGAAACGGTCACGAAGCGGGGTGGTGATCAGACCCGAGCGTGTGGTGGCACCTATCAGGGTGAAGCGGGGCAATTCCAGCCTGATGGTGCGCGCGCTGGGCCCCTGTCCGATCACGATGTCTATCTCGAAGTCCTCCATCGCCGGATAGAGGATCTCTTCGATGGAGCGGTTGAGACGATGGATCTCGTCGATGAACAGGACGTCTCCCTCTTGAAGGTGGGTGAGGATGGCGGCCATGTCCGCCTTACGCTCCAGAGCGGGTCCCGAGGTGGTAACGATGTTGACCCCCATCTCCAGAGCGATGATGTTGGCAAGGGTGGTCTTACCTAGACCGGGAGGACCGGCGAGAAGCACGTGATCGAGCGGCTCCCCTCGTGACTTAGCCGCTTCGATGAAGATCTGGAGCTGCTCCCTCAGCACCGGCTGGCCTACGAAAGCCCCCAGGGACCGGGGACGCAGGGAGCGCTCAAGTTCCTGCTCCTGTGGGACCTCTTCAGGGTCAGCCAATCTCTCGCCGTCCGTCACTCTCACACCCTTCTCTTGGTCGCGCCTCGATCAGCGGTCTTCCCCCTGTGCCCGCCCGCAGCCGGCCGACCGCTACAGCCGTTGCCCGAGCGCCTGCCGCACCAACTCCTCCACCGGCTGATCCGGCTCCAGGCTCGCCAGCAGTCTCTCCGCCTCTTGAGCGCCGAATCCCAGCTCGACGAGCGCCGCTCGGGCCAAGGGGAACGACCCCTCTTCGACGAAAGCTCCCCCGGGCTCGCTCCCGGCAGGTGAGAACCCAGGCTCGGCCACCTTCTCGCGCAACTCTAAGATCAGTCGCTCCGCGGTCTTCTTGCCGATCCCCGGTACGGAGGCGAACAGGGCTATATCGCCCGCCGCCAGCGCGCGCTTCAGGTCGGCGGGGCGCCTGCAGGAGCAAGCGGCCAGCGCCAGTCTCGGTCCGATCTTGCTCACTCCGAGAAAGAGACGGAACAACCCGCGCTCCTCCTCCGTGGAGAACCCGAACAGCTGCAACGCGTCTTCACGCACATGCAGGTGGGTGAAGAGCATCCCGCTTTCGCCTAACTGCGGTACGTCACGCAGAGTGATGGCGGAGACCTCCAGGAGATACCCTACCCCCCCGACTTCGAGGACCACCCCATCATCGGTCTTGCCCACCACCGTTCCCGTCAGCCGCTCGATCACCGTATCGACCCGCCTATCGGCTTCCGGGCCTGGCTGCGGGCTATGCTTTCCCGGACCTTGTGCGTGTTCGCATGGCAGATGGCCACGCCCAAAGCATCGGCGGCATGGTCTGGATGGGGCGGCTGAGGCAAGGCGAGAAGCACGCGGACCATCTCCATCATCTGCTCCTTGCTGGCTTTGCCGTATCCGACCACCGCCTGCTTCACCTGCTGCGGCGTGTACTCGAAGACCTCGCAACCCACCTGGGAGCAGGCCAACAGCGTCACGCCCCGCGCGTGACCCACCGCCAAGGCCGTCCGCACGTTGACGTTGAAGAAGAGGGCCTCCACCGCAGTGGCCACCGGGCGGTGACGAAGGAGAAGCCCGCCGATCTCCTCATGGATCCGCTGGAGCCGCTGTTCCAAGGGCACCCCGGAATCTGTCTCGACCACCCCGAACTCAAGCGCCCTCAGACGGTTGCCCGATACGTGGATCACGCCGAAACCGGTGGCGGCCGTCCCCGGATCCAGCCCTAGGATCACCCGGCCCTCACGCTCGTTCATGCGGCCGGGGCCTCGCTCACCCCGCCAGTGTTTCCATCACGTGGTCGGGGATATCGAAGTTCGCGTAGACTTCCTGGATGTCGTCGTTGTCTTCCAAGGCGTCCAGAAGCCGCAGGGTCTTGCGGGCATCGGCTTCGGTCAAAGCCACGGTCGTCTTGGGGATCATGGTGAGCTCCGCCGACGAGTACTGGATACCGGCGGCTCCCAGCGCAGCCCGGACAGACATGAAGTCGGAGGGCTCGCAACGGATCTCGAAGCTGTCGCCTTCGCTCAGGACGTCCTCCGCCCCCGCGTCGATAGCCGCGATCATCAGGTCATCTTCGTCGAGTCCGGCGGCATCGACGAAGATCACGCCCTTGCGCTCGAACATCCAACTGACGGACCCGTCGGTCCCAAGCTTGCCCCCGCCTCGATCGAAGATATGGCGGATATCAGCGGCCGTGCGATTCCTGTTGTCGGTGAGGACCGCCATGTAGACGGCCACCCCATTGGGTCCATACCCCTCGTACGTGAGGTGCTGGTAGGTTTCGGCGTCTGAGGCTGCGCCCGTGCCCTTCTTGATCGCCCGCTCGATGTTGTCGTTCGGCATGTTCGCATCTTTGGCCTTGACGATCGCCTGGGCCAGCGTGGCATTGTGGTCGGGGTCGCCTCCGCCCTCGCGAGCCGCCACGGTGATGGCGCGGGCCAGCTTTCCAAAGAGCTGCCCGCGTTTGGCGTCGACCGCCGCCTTCTTGTGCTTGATGCCCGCCCACTTCGAGTGCCCCGACATATCATGATCCTCCGCTCGAGCCCCTGCTCGCAGCTCCGTGCCGCGCTGGACTAGAGTTTAGCCGAGCCCCCGGATGCCTTCAACGCGCAGCTCACGGCGGTCGCCCGAAGCCGGGTGGCTTCGGTCGACGACGCCGCTTCGGTCAGCGAAGCCAACCGGATTCCACCGCCTTGTCGCGCACGGTCCTCACCCGGGTGTCATAGAGATCGCGGTCCTGGGTGTAGACGGCCGCTGCGAGGGCGCTCACCAGGCCGATGGGGCCCACCAGCGAATGGGCGAAGAACGTGGAGTCGATGTCCGCATAAAGGGTTAAGGTGCCTTTGCCCGCCAACTCCGACAGAGAGTTGTCGGTGATCACGATGACGGTCGCTCCCTGGGCGGCGGCTTTCTCCGCAAAGGAGATGGTCACCGAGTGGGCTCGCCGGAAGCCTATCGCCAGGAGTACGTCCCCTTCGGCCAGACGGCTCAGGCGGGCCACGTTGGATTCGGTGCTGTCGGTGACCGCCAAGCAGGGGATGCCTAGGAGCTCGAACACGTAGGAAGCGTGTTCGGCCACCACGGCGGCCTCGTGGAGACCTACTGCCAGCACCTGTCCCGCTCCGCCCAAAGCCTGCACGGCCCGATTGAAACGCTCCAGTGTGTTCTTGCTTATTGTCTCCTCGAGACTCAAGGAATCGGTCTTGAGGGAACGGGTGAGGATATCCTCCTCTATGACGAAGCCAAGCTGGTCGTCATGGACCACGGGGCGAGCCGTGGCCCCCAGCCGGTGCTCGTCGCGGGCCGCCTTCTGGAACTCGGGATACCCTGCGAACCCCAGAGATTGGGCGAACCTTACCACCGTGGAACTGGACGTGCTGCCCTTGTGCCCCAGCTCCTCGGCACTTAGGTAGCCGACCTCCTCGAGGTGGTCGATGACGTACCGGGCGATGGCCTTCTGCCCACGAGAGAAACCGTCAAAACCTTCTCGGAGAAGATCACTCAGTCGCCGTGGCCTGCCGTCCTCCACATCCCCTCCAGAACTACCAAGGGTTGCATGTGTTGAATTATACAACATTCATTGCAGCCCTCCTGCGCACAGTTGTCGGAAGAGTGCGGGAATCCCTTGAGTCTGCGGTTCGTTGCAGAGCCGAGCCTACCGGACGGCCGGTACCCACATATGGGGGCCGCCGACGGGACCGGACAGGATCACGCAGAGGTATGAAGAGGGGGCGGGCGCCGGATGGCGGCCGCCCCCACCTACGCGGGCTCGTCAAACGGGACCGGGATGGTCCCTCAATCCTCCATCTCTTCGAACTCTTCCACCCCTACACCACAGTCGGGGCAGATCCAGCCCTCAGGCAATTCTTCGAAGGGGGTCCCCGGTGGGACATCCTGGGTCGGGTCCCCGACGGCGGGATCGTAGACGTAATCACAGACCAGACAGATCCACTTCTTCATCTCTAGGACTCTCCTGCCTTGCGGGCTTTGGCTTCGGCCACGACCTTGTCCACCGACTGGGCGGGCAGTTCCTCGTAATGATCGAACTCCAGCGTGAAGGAGCCGCGCCCGGCGGTCATCGAGCGCAATTGAGGCGCATAGGTGAGCATCTCGGCCAGCGGCACCTGCGCCCTGATGATGTGCCTCTCCCCCATGCTCTCACTCCCTTGAGGCCGGCCCCTGCGACTGGAAAGGTCGCCCATGATGTCGCCCATGTTCTCCTCGGGAGCGATGACCTCTACGTTCATGACCGGTTCCAGGAGGACAGGCCTAGCCTCGCCCATGGCCTTGTTCCAGGCCAAGGAACCCGCAAGCTTGAACGCCAATTCCGACGAGTCCACAGTGTGATACGAGCCGTCGTAGAGCTTGACCTTCACGTCCACCACCGGGTAGCCGGCTACGACGCCGTGCTCCATGGCCTCGACGATGCCCTTCTCGACCGCGGGGATGAAGTTGCGGGGGATGGAGCCGCCGAAGATGGCATCCTCGAACTGGTAGCCCTCACCCCGAGGCAAGGGTTCCACCTCGATCCAGCAGTCACCGAACTGACCCCGGCCACCGGTCTGCTTCTTGTGCCGCCCCTGGGCGGTCGCCTTCTTCCGTATGGTCTCCCGATAGGGCACTTGCGGCGGGTGCAGATCGACTTCCACGCCAAAACGGCGCTTGAGTTTGTCGAGGATGACCTCCACGTGTACCTGGCTGGTCCCCGAGATGATCATCTCCTTGGTCTGGGAGTCGAAGCGCAGCTCCATAGCCGGATCTTCTTCGATCAAGCGCTTGAGCCCGTTGGAGACCTTCTCTTCGTCACCGCGGGTCTTGGGAGTGATGGCGAAGGATATGGCCGGAGGCGGGAACTCGTAGCGACGAAAGCGCACCGGGTTGCCCGGGTCGGACAGGGTATCGCCCGTGCTCGCGTCCTTGAGCTTGGCGAGGGCCACGATGTCACCGGCACCGGCTTCCTCGATACCCTTGGTCTCTTTACCCTGCATGAGGAGAATATTGCCGGTCCGTTCCTTGTCGTTCGTCCGGTCGTTCAACAACTGCGTGTCGGTAGCGATCTTGCCCGAGAACACCCTGACAAGGTTGACCCGGCCCGAGAACTGGTCGTAGATGGTCTTGAACACGAAGAGCGACGTGGGGGCCGAAGCCTCCAGAGCCACCTCGATCTCTTCCGCGCCGCTCGTGCCCTTGAGCGCCTTGCGTACGCCTTTCGCTTCCGGAGAAGGTACGGTCAGCAGGAGGTCCAACAGTCTATCGCAGCCGATGTTCTTGGTCGCAGAAACGGGGATCGCCGGACAGACGCCGCCGGTCGCCACGGCCGTTCTCAGGGCCGCGGCGATCTCTTCCCCCGAGAGTTCGCCGGCTTCCAGGTACTTCTCGAGCAGAGCATCATCCGCCTCGGCTACCCGGTCGACAAGGATCTCGCGGGCCTCCTCGGCGGCCTCTTGGAGTTCGGCAGGTACGGGGCCTTCGCTGCCCTTGCCGGCCGTGCCGGAATAGGTATAGGCCTTCATGGTGATCAGGTCGATCACCCCGTCGAAGCCGGCTTCTTCACCTATCGGCAGCGCGACCGCCACCACCTCGTCCCCAAAACGGTCGCGCAGGGCACTCACGGCTTCTCCAAAGTGTGCGCGCTCCCGGTCCATCATGTTGACGGCGATCACTCGGGACACTCCCATATCGGTGGCCCGTTTCCAAACGCGCTCCGTCTGCACCTCCACCTTGCTGACCGCGTTCACCACCATCAGCACCCCCTCCACCACGGAGAGCGCGCCCAGGGCCTCGTTGATGAACGAGGCTTCTCCGGGGGTGTCGAGCAGATTGACCTTGTGGTGCGCCCAGTCCACGTGGGCGAGTCCGGTGGAGATGGTCATCTGGCGCTTGATCTCGTCTTCATCGTGGTCCATGGTGGTGGTGCCCTCCATGACCGCGCCCAGACGGTTCTTCGCCCCGGCTGTGAAAATCAGTGCCTCCACCAGGGACGTCTTCCCCGCTCCTCGGTGGCCTACCACCGCGATGTTCCTTATCTTGGCCGGGTCCGCCAACGTCATGGCTCCTCCTCGCTTCAGGCTTTCTCTGCGATGTTCTCCATTTCCAGCGTTCCTGCTTCAGAAACGGCAGACGCCGCCCACCGGGCGGCGTCTGCCGAGCACTCGCCGATGTCGCTGAGGGCAATCGCAGTCTTCACTCGATCCTTGCGAGCGGCCATGGATGAAGGGCCCGCCTTCGTTCTAGGCCCGGCCTTCGTTCTAGCCGCCGCTCTTGAGCTGATAGCAGCGATCTTTCTTCGTCCAGGTGATGGCTGCGATCGCGGAGGGCATGATCTCGAGCGAGCCCTCACGCGCGTCGATGCGCACCACTTCGAAGTCCCGGTAGTAGACCTTGACGGGCCCGGCCACGCTGCTGACGGTCGTGGTACGAAGGTTCTCATCCGGGGCCTGGATCGAAACCACCAGACTGACCGATGCTTCTCCCTCTTGGACTATGATCTGCATCTGTCCTCGATTCCTCGCCGGTGTGCGGCCCCCTAGGTCTCTTCGGGCCCGGTCCTTACTCCTCGACCGCTACGACCTGGCGGCCGTTGTACATGCCGCAATTGGGGCATACCTTGTGGGGCGCCTTGGGACTGTGACAATGAGCGCACTCGACGATACTCGGAGCACTACCCGCATGGGTCGCGCGCCGCGAGTCTCTCCGAGCCCGCGAGGTCTTTCTCTTAGGAACAGCCATCTTCTGCCTCTCTCTTCACCGACGGGGAAACCGTCAGTTTGTACCTCATCCAGAGCGATATTTCAAGGCCTGTGCCGGAGGGGGATCAGTCCTCCAGCCTCAGATCCTTGAGCTTGTTCCAGCGCTCGTCGGTCTCTTTCTCGCCGCATTCACAGGTACCCCGGTTGAGGTCCCGGCCGCACTGGGGACAGAGCCCCTTGCACGTGTCCGAACAAAGCACCTGTGCAGGGAGGGAGAGCACAAGCGCCTCCCGGGCGATGCCGTCCACATCGACTACCAGGTCCTCGACGAAGGCGCTCAGGGCCGTCTCTTCCCAGCCATCCTGAGCAGTAGGCACGAACTCCTGCTGCCGGGCATCGACCTCCACTGTCGCCTCCTCCAGACAGCGAGCGCAGGGTCCGTATATGCGGGCCCGGAGACCGATCTCGACCAGAAAACCGCCCGCGACCCGTTGCACGACCACCGTCACGTTCCCCGGCAGGAGCACTTGGTAGGACACTCCACCCAGAACGAGGGGCGCCATCTGCAGGGGGAACGAACTTTCGAACCGATCGCCCCCGCGCAAGGCGAGTTCACGCAGGTCCAGTCTCACTTGACCAGGGTGAAGCGATGAGAGGGGTGGGAGTTACGAGGCGGCTTACGCTCCTTCTGCCGGACCGCCGGTCTGCAGGCGTTCCCGGCCTCTTTGCACAGCGGCCAGGAACTTGTCCAGGTTCGTCTCCAGGGTCTTGAGGATCTCGTCGGCGTAGTCCTCGGCTCCCAGCCTGATCTCGCGCTCCCGAGCTTCCGCCTCGCGGATGATGTCCTCCGATTGCCGCTGAGCCCGTTTGACGACCTCCTGCTCGCTGGCCACTCGCTGTGCTTCTTCGCGGGCTTCCGACAGAATACGTTCTGACTCCTCCTTGGCCTCCTGCAGCATCTCCTGCCGTTCCTTGACGATCCAGCGCGCCTGCTTGATCTCTTCCGGTATGGTGGCCCTCATCTGATCGAGTAGGTCGTAGATCTCATCGCGGTCGATCATCACCTTGTCGGTCATGGGGAACGTGCTGGCGCCGTGGACAAGATCGTCCAGTTTGTCGATCAGAACGAGAACGTCCATGCTCTATGCCTCCGCGGATCCATACATTTCCGTGAAACGACGCTCGACTACCTCGGGCACCAGATCACTCACACAACCACCGTACTTGGCGATCTCCTTGACCCCACTCGAGCTGAGGAACGAGTACTCGGGTGACGCCATAAGGTACATCGTCTCCAACTCAGGGTCCAGCTTCCGGTTCAACTGCGCCATCTGGAACTCGTACTCGAAATCGGTGAGGGCCCGAAGCCCCTTGACCAAGACACAGGCACCGACTTCACGCGCGAACTCCACCACCAGAGTACGCATCACGGCGACCTTTACATTCGGCAGAGACTTGGTGGACTCCTCCAGGAAGTAGGCCCGGTCCTCGGTCGAAAACAGATTCGACTTGCGGTACGGAAGATCGACGACCCCCACCACCACCTCGTCGAACATGCCGGCGCACCGCATGATGATATCTATGTGCCCGACGGTCACAGGATCGTAGGTGCCTGGGCACAGCGCGGTCTTCACCGGGTATTCCCTTTGTTGCTGATCATCGTGACCCTCGTGGCCCCATAGACACGATCGAACACCGGCGTGGCGCCGAAAGCCACCCGCATCGTCCTGTCGCCTTCGGCGACGACCACCCCCTCATCAGCAAGAAGGGACGGCAGCAGCGGTGCCAGCGCGATTTCGACTTCCGGCAGAATTCTATAGGGAGGGTCCACAAAGAGCAAATCAAACAGGGAGCCCCGCTTCAGGAGACGGCGCAAAGCCTCCTGGAAATCGTGCACCATCACCTGGCAGACCGGCTGATAGCCGAGTGCGGAGATGTTCACTCTGAGGACTTCGGCCACGGCGGGGGCCTCTTCCACGAAGACGCATGTTCCGGCGCCGCGCGAGAGCGCTTCCAGCCCCATGGCCCCCGTGCCCGCGAAGAGGTCCAGTACCGCCAGACCTTCGACGGGACCGAGCACAGCGAAGATCGCCTCGCGCACCTTCTCGCTCGTGGGCCTGATCTCGGAAGTGGGGGCGACCTTCAGGTAGTGGCCGCGCTTCGCGCCGGCCACGATCCGGATCCTGCCTGGAGAACGGCCGGTCACACCCTGTCGATCCAGGTGAGCTTGTTTCCAAAGCGGGCCTGCGCAGCCTCGGCGACAGGCGCCGGGACGCCGCCCCGTCCTTCAAGGAAGGCCGCGGCAACGTCACGCGCCTCCTCGAGCAGACGGCGGTCCCTAAGCAAAGAGGCCACCTCGAGGTCACCGAGGCCGGACTGTCGCTCGCCGAACAGCTGTCCTTCTCCCCGAGCGAGTAGGTCGGCCTCCGCCAAGGCGAACCCATCGCTCGTGCGGGCGAACAGGGCAAGGCGTTCCAGGACCGCTTCGTCCTCGCCCTCGGCCAGCAAGAAGCAGAAGGAGTCCTCCGTCCCCCGGCCGACCCGGCCCCGCAGTTGGTGGAGTTGCGAAAGCCCGAATCTGCGGGCCCCCAGAATGACCATCACCGTGGCGTTGGTCACATCTACACCCACCTCGATCACCGAGGTGCTCACGAGAACGTCGACCGCGCCCGCAGCGTACGAGGCCATGGCGGCCATCTTCTCGGCCGGCGGAAGCTGGCCGTGCAGCAGCCGGAGGCGGAACCCGGCCAACTCTCCGGCCTGCAGGTCCTCGTAGGTCTGGCGGGCCGAGGCCGTCTGCAGAGCCTCGCTCTCCTCGATGAGCGGACACACCACATAGGCCTGCCCCCCCTTCGCCAGCCGTGACCTCACGAACTCCCACATCTGACCCTCGGACCCGGCGAAGACCAAGCGCGTCCGCACCGGTTTCCTGCCGGGCGGCATCTCGTCCAGTACGCTGACATCCAGGTCACCGTAGAGGGTCAGGCTCAGGGTGCGCGGGATGGGGGTCGCGGACATATGCAGTGTGTGCGGCCAGAGTCCACCGTCGTCCGCAGCCAGAATGGCCTCTCGCTGCCTTACACCGAACCTATGTTGCTCGTCGACCACGACGGCCCGGAGATCGCGGAAGCGCACGCCGTCCTGGATCAGCGCGTGAGTCCCCACCACCACGTCCGCCTCTCCGGCGGCCAGTGCCTCCAGAGCGGCCCGGCGCTCCCCCCCGGGCTGGCTGCCCTTGAGAAGCCGCACCCGCACCCCAAGGGCGTCCAATTGCTCCGAGAGGCCCAGGTAGTGCTGATCGGCCAAGACTTCGGTGGGCGCCATGAGGGCGGCCTGTCCCCCCTGTTCGACGGCCCGAAGAAGACAGTAGGTCGCCACCATGGTCTTACCCGATCCCACGTCCCCGTGGAGCAGGCGCCTCATGGGGACCGACCGTCTGAGGTCCTTCTCGATCTGTGAGATCGCACGCCGCTGCGCGGCGGTCGGAACGTAGGGCAGTCCTTCCACGAACTTCTCGGCCAAGCCCGACGACGCAGCCAGGGGACGGGTCTTTCGCTCCAGGTCCTCTTTCATCCGCCGGCTCAGAACCGCTACCTGCAAGAGGAGTAATTCCTCGAATGCCAGCCGCTCGCGCGCCCGGTTGGCTTCGCTCAGACTCTCCGGGAAATGACACGAAAGCACGGCCTCCGCCTTCCCCGGGTAGCGCCTTCTCGCCAGCAGGGCGGCCGGTAGCGGATCGAGCAGGTGACGGGCATAGGGTGCGGCCTGGTGTAGGACGTTGCGGATGGTGCGCACACTCAAGTCGGCCGTGCTCGGGTAGACGGGCACCAGGCCGAGGATGTGATGGCTCTCGCCGGCCGCTCCCAGAATCTCGTGTCGCTTGACCAAGAAGGTCGACGTACCCCGGCGCCTGGTCAGGACCCCTTTCAGGAGCACTTCCGGCCGCTCCCGGAAGGCAGGCTCGAGATAAGCCTGGTTGTACCAGGTGGCGAGGATGCTCCCGCTATCATCGGACACCAGCGCCTCGAGCACCTTCACCCGGCGTCGGGCCGTCTCGCTCACGGCACAGGAGACCACCTGCGCCCGCAGCGTCACTTCTTCGCCCAGACACATGTCACATATCTTGGCGATCCGTGAGGGCGGCTCGTGCCGGAAGGGCAGATGCAGCAGCAGGTCCCGGACGGTCTCTATACCCAGGCCGCGCAGTTTCCGCTCGGTCGCCCGGCCGACACCCTGGAGCACGGAGACGGGGCGTTCCAGTCGGGATGGGTCCAGATCGTGCTTGGAGGTCCGAGCCGCCCCTAGATCACCGGGTAGATCACCGGGCCGAAGCGGGGAGATGGATCCCAAGGGGTAGTGAAGTCCGCCCCCCGTGGCCTTGTTCATTCCTGGACGAAAGCAAGGGCGACTGCGCCCCAACCCACGTATGTGCCGATGACGGCCCCCACCACGCTGGTCGAACGGATCTCGATGTCGCGATCGGACACTCCCATGATCAGCGTCCGCAGCTCCTCAAGCACCGAAGGGTTCTCGGCGTGGGACAGGCTGGCGAAGACCTTCTTTCCGGGGACGGTCCGCTCGACCAGACCGTCGCGCATCAACTCCAGGGCCTGGCGTAGACCCCTCACCTTCTTGTACACATCGATGATGCCCTCATCGATGCTGAGCACCGGCTTGATGTTGAGGAACGTCCCCACCAGGTGCGAGGCCCGGCCGATCCTCCCGCCCTTGTAGAGTTGGTCGAGCGTGGTGGGGAGGAAGTAGAAGGTCTTCTCGGCCAGGAACTTCTCGATATACGCGTCGAGCTCCTCTTCAGGCGTACCTTGGTCGATCCGGACAAGCACGCGGTCGACAAGGAGCGCGATGCCGCCGGTGGCCAGCTGGGAATCGACTACCTTCACCCCGTCGATCTGCCCCGCCGCCACCTCGGCACTGGCGACGGTGCCGCTGAGCTTCCCGCTTAGGTGGATGGAGTAGACCCGTTCGTATTGCTCGCGCAGCCGCTTGTATTGTTCCACAAAGGCCCCGGCGGAGGGCTGCGAAGTGCGCGGGAGCTCGGGCGCGGCTTTCAATTTGGCGTAGAACTCGGGCGGCTTGAGCTCCTCCCAGTCCAGATAGGCCTCCTCACCGAAATACACGGTCAGGGGCACCATGGTGATGCTGGGATCGTTCGCCAAGTGGTCGGGAAGGTCCGAGGTGGAATCGACGACTATCGCGGTGGATCTGCGATCGAGGATCATCTTGGCCTCACCTCTCTCTTGGTCGGTACCGCCTGTCTCCCGCTACTCTGCCGATAGAAGCACTGGATAGAACGGCTGCCCCCCGTCGTGGACTTCGATCTCCAGGGTGGGATGAAGGGCACGAAGCCGATCGACCATGGCCGTCACCCTCGGAGCGTTCTCGTCGTCGCCGACCAGAAGCGTGAGAAGCTCGCGGTCCTCGCCGGCAAGTCGAGCAGCCACCTGTTCCAGGACGACCTCGAGGTCGCCATCCGCGACTACCACCCGCCCGTCCAGCAGACCGATGAAGTCCCCGGAGCTTATCCGTACGCCGTCCACCAGCGAGTCCCTCACAGCCCGGGTGACCTCGGCGGTCAGGACGTTTTCGATGGCTGCCTGCATCTCCCGGGCGTTCCCGGCCCCCGAGAGCCGCCGGTCGTAGGAGACGGCTGCAGTGAGACCCGCCTGAATAGACTTGGTGGGCACCACGTGAACTTCCTTGCTTGCCAATCCAATCGTCTGCTCGGCGGTCATGATCACGTTGCTGTTGTTGGGGAGTATGACCACCGAGGGGGCCGCGGCCCTGTCGACCGCCCGTATGAGGTCCTCGGCCGAAGGGTTCATCGACTGTCCGCCCTCGACGATGAGGTCTACCCCGAGATTGCGGAAGAGCGTCTTGTTACCCTCACCCACGACTACGGCTACCACCTGGGTGAGCCCCGGATCCGCCGTGGCCGTCTCCGACGTTTGAGAGAGACGCTGGAGGCGTGCGGCGGTCTGTTCCTTCATGTTGTCGATCTCGATCTCGCTGAGGATGCCCAGGGAGGTCGCCAATCCCAGCACATCGCCCGGATCGTCAGTGTGCACGTGCACCTTCAGCCGGGACTGGTCGCCCACCACCAGCAAGCTGTCTCCCAGTTCGCTCAGTTGCTCCTCTAGAAGCGCTTGGTCCAGTCTTTCCCCGGTTAGCAAGAAGCTCGTGCAGTACGTGAATGGGCTCTCCTCCTCGGTCTCTTCTTCGGTGAAATCGGCAGGCACGACGGAGGCCCGCGCGACCTGCGTGGATATGGGCGGCTCCCAATCGGCCCGACCGTCGGTGGCCCCTTGGACCAGTACCACGAGGCCGAACCCACCGGCATCGACCACCCCCGCATCGGCGAGGACTTTGAGTAGCGAAGGCGTCCGCTCCACACTCCTCCATCCTGCCGCGACCACTTCGGCCATGAAGGCCGTCCGATCGACGTCCCCCTGAGTCACGGCGGCGGCCTCCGCCATCTCTCGCAGCACGGTCAGTATGGTGCCTTCGACCGGCCTGCGGACCGCTCGGTATGCCGTCTCGGTCGCGTGCCGGAAGGCACGAGCCAGGACTTCGCAGGTGACCGGCTCCCCCTCACCCAGCACCTCCATGGCTCCACGGATGATCTGCGAAAGGATCACCCCGCTGTTCCCCCGCGCCCCCATGAGCGCGGCCTGGGAGACGGCGACACACAAGTCGGGCTCTCTCAACCCGTCCGGCAGCCTTTCCACGGCATCCAGGATCCCTCTCATGGTCAGGACAAGATTGGTCCCCGTATCCCCGTCGGGAACAGGGTAGACGTTAAGGTCGTTGATCTCCTGCTTCCGCTCTTCGAGCGCCCTGAATCCGGCGGTCAGGAGAGAACGAGCCTGCGGGACGGTGAGGAGCACTCCGTCGCTATTCGCCAACCCGGA
This sequence comes from uncultured Gaiellales bacterium, assembly GCA_964497095.1. GTDB lineage: Bacteria > Actinomycetota > Thermoleophilia > RBG-16-64-13 > RBG-16-64-13 > CAVPLM01. Next base: position 49,742 of record CAZCCL010000003.1, read on the forward strand.
CCCCTTGCACGTAGACCTGCAGGGCCGTCACCGGCCGACCGGTCATCTTCTCCACGATATAGGCCACCTGGGAGCGGACGTTGCCCGCCACTTCGGCCACGTTGAGACCGTATTCGACGATGATGTAGAGCTTGATGCGAAGCTGCTCAGGGGTCTGGTCCACGCTGATCCCCTGGTGCAGGCGATCGCGCGAGAGGATAGAGGCCACCCCTTGACGGAGACTGGGCGCGGCCATGCCCACGACCCCGTAGCACTCGAGCACGGTCCAACCCACGATGTCGGCGATGGCCCGATCGGTGATGGCGAAGTGGCCCCCCACAGCCCGGATGTCCTTGCTCTGGATCTTGATATCGCTGTCCACGTCTGACGGTCCGCTCACTCGAAATCGGTCTGCTGCCCGAAGGCAAGCTTGTTCATGCCGGCCAGGCCCACCCGCGCGCGGGGATCGGCCCACAGAGCCTCCATCATCGACATGTCTTTGGTGAAGACCCGCATCTTCCTTCTTCCCCGATCCCACTCGATAGATGTGTCGTATTCTACCTTACCCGATTTGGGCCGGAGCCTCCGTCTGCGCAGCCCTTGTCAGAGGGCATATACCTGCGGCATACTATGGCGCTCTCTCGAGCGTGGGCAATTCGACGAAGGACAAGCGGGCACATGTCTAAGGTATGCGTGATCTGCGGAAAGAAGCCTAGCTTCGGCAACAACAGGAGTCACTCCATGCGGGCCACTCCGCGGCGTTGGGATCCCAACGTGCAGAAAGTGCGCATCCGGCTGGACGGCAAACCGGTTCGGGCCTATGTGTGCGCCAAATGTCTCAAGGCCCACAAGGTGGAGAAGGTCGCCTGAGACCTTCCCCCTCCCGGTGGCTCTCGCCGGGGAACGAGCCCGCTCCGCCAGCCTCTCTGTCCGGGTCTGCCGGCCCTCAGAGCTCGTTTCAGAATGACCTTTCGCCGGCAGGGCGAGATTGGCACGCCGGAGGCAAGGACGCAAGAAGCGGGCATAGCGGAGCTACGGACGCGACGAAAGGACGAAGCCTCCGGCCGCCAAGCGCCGCCTCGGTGGCCGAGATGTCATTCTGAAACGAGTCATCAAGCCTCCTTGTGCAGATGCCGACATATGAACATAGATCCATATCCAGCCTCTTTTGTGCACGGGAGGTCATCCTTGACGCAGACGGACCTACACACTGACGCCGCCCATGAGCAGGCTCGCGACATCCTAGCCCAATGGCGGGCCCACACCTTGGCGATCGAGGAAGACCGTGAGATCGGACTCGAGAACGCCTCTCGGATAGCCGAGGTCTTCAAGGTGCTGAGCGACCCCACCCGCGTGTACATCATCCAGGTGCTGATCGGGGAGGGAGAGTCCTGCGTGAGGGATCTGGCCGAGCAAGTGGAAATGAGCCAGTCGTCGGTCTCGCACCACCTGAGGATTCTGCGGCATTTCCGGCTGGTCCGCTCGCGGCGGCAGGGACGACAGGTCCTCTACGCCTCAGAAGACTCTCATGTGGAGAGGCTGCTGCAGCTATGCCTCGACCACTTGCGGGAGGGATGACCCCGCAGGCCGGCAGAGGCGGGAGCGACGGGACTCGAACCCGCGACCTCCGACGTGACAGGCCGGCGTTCTAACCAACTGAACTACGCCCCCGCGAAACCATACCGGGCGCCGACGCGCCCTGCTGACCGCGAGATTATCTCACGCTCGGCGGTCTTCTGTCCCTGTGATGCCGGCCGCCTGGACAAGCGTTTCGACACCTGCCCCACAGGTGGGCGCAGCAGGATTTGAACCTGCGACCCCCTGCTTGTAAGGCAGGTGCTCTCCCACTGAGCTATGCGCCCGGGCACTAGGGCATGGGAAATGCCCCCAGGGGAATTCGAATCCCCGCCGTCGCCTTGAAAGGGCGATGTCCTAGGCCACTAGACGATGGGGGCGCAACTGGCGCTGCCGGGGCGCAGGTGCACGTGCGGCCCGCAGCCCGGTGATGCTAGCACAGAAGCGGACGGCGGCCAACCGGTGCTCGGCGGCCAACCGGTGCGCGGCGGCCAGCCGACGCTCGGCGGCCAACCGGCGCTCGGCGCCCTTGTTCGCAGCTATCCTGCTTGATAGCCTGAGGTCGATGCCGGATCCACTGAGATCAGGTTTCTCACGCCCGCCGGCCGACAGGCTTCTGGCTCCCGGCAGCCGTTTTCAGCGCTATCGCTGGGTGGTGCTGGCGGTGGCGCTTGTTCTCGAAGTGGTGCTGGTCCTGGCCGTCTACTGGGCTGATTCCACCCTACACCCCCTCGAGCCGGTCGGAGCGGGAGTGGTGTTCATCTCCGTGCTGGTGGCCGGTCTGAGCGGCGTACTCGTGGGACTGCTCACAGCTTTGGTAGGGGTGCTCGCTTCCTTCCTGCTTCTTGCCGATTTCAGTACTCCTATCGCAGCCTCCAATGCGATCGCTTCGGCGGTCATCTGGTGTGGGGCTGCCATCATCACAGGTTTGACGGTCGGCTATCTCCGCAGGCAGGTCGAGAAGAGAGAGGCGGCGCTCGAGCAGGCCCTCAGCCGCTCACTCGTGGCCCGCGAGAGGATGGAGCGGGTGCTCGACTTCAGTCCGCAGTTCCACCGAGGCGGCGACCCGGCCGAGGTGACGCAGGCGATCTGCGAAGGCGTCCTGGAGGCCTTCGGATCGGATGGGGCCCAGCTCTTCGCACTCGAGGGAGTGAATCTGGAGCTCCTCGCCCTCGCTCCCGAGTCCGACCATCTCCTGGGTCTCACCTTCGCGCTGGAAGATCGTGACGAGGTTCGTGAGACTCTGCGGAGGCGCCGTCCCTCCTTCTGGTCTGATGTCAGGAGTATGTACTGGAAGGGGGAAGGTCTGCGGCTGCAGCGCGAACTTGACGTGATCTCCGCCGTCTTGGTCCCCGTGGTCAATCTTGAGGACACGAACGGCGTCTTGCTTATCACCTGGGACCATCAGATCCAACGCCCAAGTGAAGAGTTGCTGGCCATCATGCAGCGTTTCGCCGACCAAGCGGGGATCGCTTGGCAGGGCGCTCTACGCGTGGAGGCGCGGCGTCAAGCGGATACCTTGCGAAAGACCCTGGACCGGGTGCTGGCGCTCGCCCCGACCTTCCACATAAGGGGCAGCAGCGAGGAGGTGGCGCTGGCCATCTGCGAAGCTGCCTTGGAGACTTTCGATTGTACCGCGGCCGCAATGTATCGGGTGGAGGGAGACACACTGCGCGTGCTGGCCCGAGTCCCGCCGGTCAAGGCCCTGACCAAGGGCCTCACCTTTCCTCTCACTGGAGAGATGCCGCTGGCGCGCGAGCTGCGCTCGCGCGCCCCCACCTTCATCTTCGACGTGAGAGATCCCAGCCGCTCCGTCCAGCCCTGGCCTCCGGAAGTCGTGCGCAGAGCCGGCACGCGCTCCGCCCTGTACGTGCCCATCCGCTTCGACGAACACGAGCCTCGCAATCTCTTCGTACTTGCCTGGGACAAGCCCCGGGAACAGCCGGACGACAACTACCAGGTAATCGTCCAGAGATTCACCGACCAGGCGGCGCTGGCCTTGACCAATGCCTCCGCGCAGCGACTGTACGCCCGGTTCGAGGCCAGTCTGCTGCCCTCGGAGCCGGTCGAGCACCCCAGTCTGCGGGTGGTCACTCGCTACCGCAGCGGTGAGCAACGCCTGCGCTTGGGTGGCGACTTTGTCGGGTCGCTGGTCACTCCCCCGAATGGGACCCTGCACCTCGTCATCGGAGACGTGAGCGGTCGCGGCCCCGACGCGGCGGCCCTCGGGGCGACACTCCGCGCAACTTGGAAGGCTCTGGTGCTGGCCGGGGTGCCCATCCCCGAGACCATGGCGGTCATGGACCAGGTGCTTCTCGCCGAACGGGTGGAGCCCGGCGCTTTCGCTACCATCCTCATGGGTTCCGTCGAACTCGGGAAGGACAAGGCCACCCTTACCCTCGCGAACGCCGGCCACCCTCCTCCTCTTCTCATCACCGACCAGGTGACCTCTATGGATACCCCACCGGTACCCCCCTTGGGATTCGGTTCCTCCGCGAGTTCCACCCCATGGCGATTTCCTCTGCCCGACCGGTGGACCGTGTTCGGCTACACGGACGGCCTGATCGACATCCGTCTGGAGCCGAGTTCGAACGAGCGGTACGGCGAAGCCCGGCTGAAGGAGCGTCTAGGAGCGTGGTCGGGATTGCGTCCGAACGGCGACACGCTCGACGCCTTGATGTCCGAGATCGAGGGCTCCAGCGGCGGTCCGTTCGCCGACGACGTCGCGGTCCTCATGGTGACGACCAGGTAGACGCGAGCCAGCACTATCGATCGCGGCTAGAGTTGAGCTTCGAGCATGGCTGGGCTACTTGTCTGCCGGGAACAGAGTGGCAACCGTCGCCGCGACCTCCCGGAGCATGATTTCTCGTTCTTCCTGAGAAACCGCCTGCACCATACGCAAGTTGAGGCGGTGCACCTCTTCCACCCCGCAGAATCCCAACACCGACGTCTTCCAGAGACCCTCCAAGGGATCGTGGTAGTGGACTCTGTCCATCTCCTCGGTGGTCATACAGGTATTGAGAACTAGAGCCCTGCGAGCTTTGAGCAGTCCGACTCCTATTTCCTCGCCATCCTGTTCCTTGAACGTGTAGGCCACCCCATAGCGGAGCACTCGGTCGACCCAGCCCTTCAGGATAGCGGGGGGCTGGCCCCACCAGTTGGGATGCACTATGACGAGCGCATCGGCTGCCGCTACCTGCTCGCACTGGGCCCTGATTGCAGGGTCACTGACTTCCTCGCTGATGAACTCCTCGTGAGTCAGAAGTGGATCGAACTTCTCGGCGCAGAGATCGTGGAATATGACCTCGTGCCCATTTGCCTGCAGGGTCTTCAGCACGTTGTCGGCGATCGCGTGATTGAAGCTTGCTTGGTTCGGGTGACCCAGAATGACGACGACCTTCA
>CAZCCL010000004.1:0-13268 GCA_964497095.1 uncultured Gaiellales bacterium
GGCTGGCGGTGATCGCGGTGGTGATGAGCGCCGTCGCCGTCTACTACTACCTCCGGGTGATCATATACCTGTTCTTCCGGGAGCCTGAGGAGGAGTGTGAGCTCAAGGAACCCATCTCGGGCGGCATGGCGGCAGCCCTGGCGATCAGTGCCATAGCCACCGTGGTGATCGGGGTGTTTCCGTCGTGGCTCTGGGACGCGGTGGTGAGCGCATTCAGCACGCTCTTCAACTGAGGCTGGGGCGGCCGTCTCGGCCGGGGCCGCCGCTCCGGGTGCTGTGGCTGTCGCCCTGACCGCCGATCTTCGTGGGATAGGAGAAGGCTCGATGCTGCTTGAGGCGGATTGGGTCATACCCATCAGTGGACCACCCGTCGTGGAGGGCGCGGTGCTGGTCCGCGATGGAGTGATCGAGGAGGTGGGGCCCGCCGCGGAGCTGCGGGCCCGGCATCCGGGCGACACTCCACGCGCCTTCCCCGGCTCGGTCTTGATGCCGGGGCTGGTGAACACTCATACCCATCTCGACTACTCGGCCTTCCGCGACTTCGCGCCTCCGAGCGGGTTCGGCCGGTGGATGCGCCGGCTCCTTCTCGCCCGACAGAAGCTGGACTCGGACGACTATGCCGCCTCGGCTTTGTGGGGCGCGCATGAGTGCGTCCGGAGCGGGGTGACGTGTGTGGGTGACACGTCGTTCGAAGGGTGGACCGTGGCGCGCGCAGCCGGCTCCGCCGGGCTGCGCGCCCGCGTCTACCTGGAGGTCTTCGGTCTGGACGATGCGGAGCTACCCGCGACCATGGCCGGCTTGGAGGCTCGGCTCGCCGCGCTCCGGGACGAGTGTCTGCGGACACCCGCTGCGCTGGAAGCCGGGATCTCACCCCATGCCCCCTACACGGTCTCCGCGAGGCTGTACCAAGAAGTGGCGGGTCTGGCCGCGCGCTCCCAACTCCCGGTGGCCACTCATGTGGCTGAGTCCCCGGCGGAGGTGGAGTTTCTCGACCGGGGGACCGGGGCGATCCTCGACGCCTATCGGGAGGCAGGGCTCCAGAAGGGAGGGCGGTTCAGGCCGCCGCACCTGAGCCCTGTCGAATATCTGTCGGGCGCCGGGATCCTGGGACCGCGGACCCTGGCCGTTCATTGCGTGCAAGTCGATGACACCGACATCGCCCTTCTGGCCGAGTCCGGGGCGGCGGTCGCCCACTGCCCCCGTTCGAACCTACGCCTGCAGTGTGGGTCCGCGCCGGTCGCCGCTCTGCTGGCTTCCGGGGTCACGGTCGGCCTGGGTACCGATAGTCTGAGCTCCAACGAGAGCCTGGATATGTTCGCCGAGATGCGGGCTGCACTCGAGGTGAGCCGAGCGCGCGCGTCCCGTGGCGCGCCCTCAGACACGGCCGAGCCCGCCAGGGCGGGCGCTCCCGCCCTCACGGCAAAGGTCGTTCTTCGCATGGCTACGCTGGAGGGCGCTCGCGCCCTAGGCTGGGATCACTTGGTCGGGAGCCTGGAGAAGGGCAAGAGGGCGGACCTGGTAGCCGTCCAGCTTGCACAATGTGAACCGGAGCTAGGCCACGGCCCCTTCCCTACTGACCCGACCGAGAGTCTGGTCTCCCGAGCTACGGCGAACGACGTTCGTATGGTGATGGTCGATGGGCACATGATCTTCGAAAGCCGATCACCGCTCGGGGACGATAGGGCGGCGGTCGGTGACGGCTTCTCGGCCGTACGGGTCAAGCTGGGCCTCGAAGACTGCTAGCGCTCACGGGCGCCATCAGTCTCCCTTACTGCCGCCCCCAAAGGGCGGGCTGGTGTTCGATCGGAGGCATCCCGGCAGCCTTGAGTTGCTCATCGATCGCGGCTGGGACTTCCATGAGGGTTCCATCGGGATTCACGAAACGGCCGTCGCGCCAGTAGAAGTCCTCCCCCTTTTCCCGCGAGAAGTGGCCATCACCGTGGTATGAGTACCACCCGTCGACAACCGGCATCGGAATGCCGTCGGCACGGTAGCCGCTCGCGCCTTCCGCCCACGTGATGGGCGACGTATCCACCGGCCCACCGGAGTCTGTAGCCGGGAGAGCGCCATCGTTGGCCGTTGCGGTGGGCGTCGGCTCTGAGCGAGAGGCACTCTCGGCCCCTTCGTTGGGGTTCATCACCTGTCCCATGAAGAGGATCGCCCCGGTCGGCCGGTGTCGGATGAGGAAGAGGAAGGGACGGTCGAGCACGATCTCCTTCTGACCTATCCCCGCCACCTGAACGACGGCCGATCCGGCGGCCGCCTCGGTCCCTTTCTCGTCCACGCTGATGGTCGCCGTCTGATAGGCGTCATCGATCCAGATCCCTGAGGGAGCGTCGCCCGTGTACATGGCGCTGAAATCGGCCCGGTCGGGGTCGAAGGCGTCGGTCATTCCCAAAGCCTGGCAGGCTTCCTTCAGGCGAAGGCTGGAATCGAACTGGAACCGGGGCATGGTCACGTACACCAGGTCTTCTGAACTCAAGCCGGTGAGCAGGCTCTCCAATTGCTCGGTGGTAAGTCCTTCCACAGCTTCGTCGAGGCCGCCGTCTTTGGGAAGCAGGCAGACCATCGAGCAGTCTCCCCACTCCAGACTGCCTTCGGGCCCGTACGGAAGCTCGACCGCCTGCCATGAATCGTCCTCTGCGTAGCCGAATTCCATGTCGTGGCTCATGAGCGGCACCGGGACCGTAGTGCCGTCGTCCAGATGGAACGGTCCTTCGTGGGTGTTGCCGGGTGGGAAGGGAAAGGTCCAGAGACCGCTGAAATAGATGGCGTCGACCAGGACCATGGCCGTCCACTCCTCAGGAAGTGAGCCGGAAGGTAGAACCTCCGTCACCCGACCGTCGGTGGCATCACTAACCCAGGCGTTGATGGCCTGCCGGGCTTCTTCCACGTTCCCGGGCGGACTGATGACCCAGGCGCCGTAGTAGCGGGAGACCAGATCCAGATACTCGGGGATGACCCGGTCTCTCACCATGGGGAAGGGCCACAAGGAGTTGGCCACGTTGATGGTGGCACCCTCAGAACCGGTGACTTCCTGATCGAGGGCGTTGAAGGCGGGGTGAAGACGGTCCCCGGGCAGAGTGAAACGAAGGGCACCGGCCATCTGGTCTTCGGTCTCGCCCCCGGCCCCGGCATAGGTCATGGCCAGAGCGACGATGGCGCCATAGGGGGAGAAGACAAGATTCCGGCCGGTATTCTCGGCGGTCGTACGGGTGGTCAGGAAGAGATCGAGTGCGAAAGCCGTGTTACTCGCGACTAGAGCGGGAACATCGGCTCGGGCCTCCGGAGATGCCTCCGCCCGGCTCATACTTGATGTGAGCAAGTCCGTGGCCTGGCTGTCGGCGCTCTGGGTGGTCGTTGTGCCGCAGCCCCACAGCCCGAGGCCGGCTCCCAGCAGGAACGCGCACATGACGATCGCTGCAATCGCGGGGAAGTCTCGTCTCATCTGTATCCCCTCCCGAATTGGATCCCTGCCAATCGTGCTGGTACGACGCGCGTCGGAGTCGATGGGCTCCACGAACCATCCCCACTCCATCATATGCCTTCCGGAGGCGAGAGCGCGACGTGAAACGCTGCATCCTGGAACCACCGCCGGTCGAGGCTCGTCGCAGGGACGCTCCGCAGGGGCGGCTATTCGGGGCTCGCTGGCGGCGCGGTTGCGAATCGGGCATAATCTGACGGGCGACCCGCGGGGGGCGACTACCGGTCGAAGGTAGTCCGGCCATCCTCCGGGGTCGATCTCAAATGACTACTCTGCTGCTAGGAGACGGATTTGCTTCTCGATCGAAAGCGGATCAAACGGTGGACCAAGTGGATCGCCCTCTTCTTGGCCATAGCTTTTGGGGGCGGCTTCTTGTTCCTGGGGGTCGGCTACGGGGGTGCAGGCTTCAACGTATCCGACGCCTTCTCCTGCGCGAATGAGAACACCGTTAGCACTGCGGATACTCCCGAGGCGAGGATTGCTGCTTTCGAGCAGAGGTTGCAGCAGGATCCGAACGATGTCGAGGCTCTGCTGGGACTGGCCACCATCTACCAGAACAACGGTCAACTCACCGCGGCGGCTGTGTACTTGGAGCAGGTCATCGTCGTCGATCCTTCCCAGAAGGATGTCTACATGCGGCTGGCCAACATCTACCTGAACAATGAGGTCTTGGACTACCAGAGCGCGAAGACCGTGCTCATCAAGCTGACCTCCGTTGACCCCGACAACCCGGACGTGTATCTCAAACTGGGCATCGCCCAGAGGGAATTGGGCGAGACCGAGGCCGCCATCCTCGCATGGCAGAAGTACCTACAGCTGGACCCCAACGGGGACATGGCCGACGTGGTCAGGGAACAGATCGAGACCCTCAGCAAGAAGCCGACCACCACTACCGCTGCGTCCGGCAGCACTACGACCACCGGGAGCGGCGGGACCACCTCGAACTCAGCGACCACTGCGTCGACCACCACTTCGACGACCCGGTGATCGCCGCGCGGCGCGTGGCTTCCTTATCTGCGCGCCCACGGGCGTATATACTGGAGGAGTAGCGCACCGTCATCGATCCCGGTTCGGAGGCCTACCGGGAGTCTGGGAGAGAGCGTGAATCTGTCCATACGGACCGAGACCAGCGAGGAGGCGGTGGTTATCCACGTGGGCGGTGACCTGGATGTGTACACCGCTCCTCGGCTCAAGGAGACCCTGGCGAAGGCCATGGTCGACGGGGGAAGATTGGTCCTCGATCTTTCTGAGGTGCACTTCATGGATTCGACGGCTCTGGGAGTCCTCATCTCCGCCCAGGAACAGAGCCAAGCCACCGACGGAGATCTGCGGCTGGTTATGGACGACCCCTATCTTCTCAAGATCTTCCACATCACCGGGTTCGACGGCATGTTCTCCATCTATGCCGAGGTCTCCGGCGCCGTATCCGGCGACTAGAGCCGGGGCGCCGATCTCTGACCCACTTCTCTTCATCCTGGTCCGGCCTCGCCGAGCGCATGCTATCTTTCGCCTCTGACACGCCAGCCGATGAGGAGCCTACGCCTTGCGACTCATAATCACTGAGAAGAACGACGCTGCGAAGAAGATAGCGGGGATCCTCGCCAGGAACGGGGTCAAAGAGGACTCATACCTGCGGGTCCCCTACTACTTGTTCACCGACACCGACGGCCAACCCGCCGCCAGCGTGGGACTCAAGGGCCATGTGCTCCAGGTGGACTTCCCCCCACAGTACGCGGAGTGGCGCAAGGTAGAGCCGAAGGCGCTCATCGATGCTCCTCTAGTCAAGATCGAGACCGCCAAGTCGGTGGTGCGGACGATCAAGAAGCTGGCCGCGGACGCCAACGGCCTCATCATCGCGACCGACTTCGACCGCGAGGGCGAGCTGATTGGGCTCGAAGCCCTGAACCTCGCCCTGGAAGAGAACGCCAAGCTGGTGCGGACCGTGCGCCGGGCGCGCTTCTCCGCCCTCACGCCCGCAGAGATCACCCGGGCCTTTTCGCATCTCGATCACCTGTCGGAACCGCTGGCCTGGGCGGGCGAAGCGCGCCAAGACATAGATCTCATCTGGGGGGCGACCCTCACCCGGTTCGTCTCGCTGGCCACCTCTCGTCTGGGAAGCCAATTTCTCAGCGTGGGGCGGGTCCAGACCCCCACGCTGGTGTTGGTGGTCGAGCGGGAGAAGGAACGAAAGGCCTTCGTGTCCGAGCCGTTCTGGGTAGTGAAGGTGGAACTGGATGCGGAGGGGCAGCGCTTCGGCGCCGTCCACAAGGAGGAACGTTTCACGGACGAAGCTCGGGCGGCCGCGATCTTCGAGAAGTTGTCCGGTCCGGGTCGGGTCACGACCGTCAAGCAGACCAGCCGCAAGGTGCCTCGGCCGGCTCCCTTCAACACCACCAGCTTCACCAGCGCCGCCACCTCCCTGGGTTACACGGCGGCTGCGGCGATGCGCGTCGCCGAGGATCTCTACATGGCCGGCCACATCAGCTATCCCCGCACCGACAACACGGTCTATCCCTCCTCGCTCGATCTGCGCGAGGCTCTGGCCACCCTGGCCCGGGGCGAGTTCAGTCGGGAAGCCGGGGGACTACTGGGCCGGTTCGCCCTGCATCCCAGCCGGGGCGAGAAGCGGACCACCGACCACCCGCCCATCTACCCCACCGGAGCTCCCCGCCGCGGAGAGCTGAGCGACCGGGACTGGCGGGTCTACGAGCTGGTGGCCAGGCGCTTCATGGCTACGTTGGCCGACGAGGCTGTGATGGAGTCCAACCGCATCGATCTCGATCTCGACGGAGAGCCGTTCTTCGCCCGGGGGAGCCGGGTAGTGACGGCCGGATGGCTGGAGTACTACCCTTACAGCCGGCAAAAGGACCTCGAGCTGCCGCTTCTGCAGAAGGGTGACGAGGTCCAACTCGTCGACAAGGAGCTCGAAGCCAAGGAGACTCAGCCTCCGTCGCGCTACGGGCAGGGCACGCTCATCGAGCTGATGGAGAAGTACAATCTGGGAACCAAGGCTACCCGACACGCGATCATCCAGAACCTCTACGATCGCGGGTACGTCCACGGTAGTCCGGTAGAGCCCACACAGATGGGCATCAAGATGGCCGAAGCTCTGCAACAGTTCGCTCCCCGCATCGCCTCCCCCGAGATGACGGCCGAGTTGGAGAAGGACATGGACCTCATCTCCGTGCGGGATCTCACCAAGGAACAGGTGGTCTCCATCTCCCGAGACCTTCTGCGCCAGGCTTACGGCTCGCTGGAACAGAACCGGGAACAGGTGGCGGCGAAGATATACGAGGGGATAACCGACGATCGCATCCTGGGCGACTGTCCGAAATGCGGGAAGCACAAGTTGCGGGTCGTTCGCTCCAAGACCACAAAGAAGCGTTTCGTGGGCTGCGAAGGCTACCCCGACTGCGATCAGACCTATCCCTTGCCCCAGCGGGGCGACATCATAGGCACCGGGGAGATCTGCCCCCAGTGCGGCAGCCCCAAAATCAAGGTCCTGGGGGGCAGGCGGCCGTGGGTCCTCTGTCTCGACCCCTACTGTCCCACCAAGGCGGAGTACCGAGAGAAGCGGGCGGCCAGGGAGGCCGGTGCCGGCACGACCCGCACGACCCGCGCGAAGACGGGGGCGAAGTCCGGCGGGACCCGCAAGACGGGCACCAAGAACCCCGGCTCGAGCAGTCGGAAGGGAGAAGAGACCGCGGCTGCTGGCGAGACCGCGGCTGCAGATGAGACCTCGGCTTCGGACGAGACCGCCGCCACGAGTGAGACCGTCGCGACGCCTTCCGCTCCGAGCGGCTCGGAGGAGCAGGCCTAGACCTCGCAGGGGGAAGACATGGCTTTGGACGACACCGTTCTGGAGGACGCCGTCCTGGACGAGGCGGTCTTGGCGGAGATGGGGAGCGACCTCCGCGGCCTCTTCATAACCTTTGAAGGGCTGGACGGTTGCGGCAAGTCCACCCAGATGGAGTTGCTGGCCGAGGGACTGCGCGAGCGGGGTTACGTGGTGCTTCTCACGCGGGAACCAGGCGGTACCCTTCTGGGCGAAGCGATCCGCGACCTTCTGCTCGACCCCCGGCATCACGGCATGTCGGCGCGGGCCGAGGCGCTGCTCTACGCCGCCGCCCGCGCCCATGTGGTGGAGCAGGTGATCCGTCCGGCCTTGGAAGACGGGCAGGTGGTGCTGTGCGACCGCTACCTCGATTCGTCCCTCGCCTATCAAGGCTACGGCCGCGGTCTGGGCACCGACGACATCGTCACCCTGAACGTTTGGGCTACCGATTGCCTCTTCCCCGATCTGACGCTGCTCTTGGACCTCGACGACTCCCTACGCTCGACCAGGTTGGCGGCGGTGCCCGATCGACTGGAGGCCGAGGACGACGAGTTCCATCAGCGAGTGGCCGAAGGATATCGGACCCTGGCCACCCTCCATCCCCATCGCATCCGAAGTGTCGATGCCAACGGCACCGAGTCGGAGGTGCAGGTTCGAGTGCGGGCTGTGATCGAAGAGGAGCTGGAGCTGTTCAGTCACTGAGGGGATCGGGGCCCGGTGCGGTGAGGAGTCTGTTCGCGGATATCGTTGGGCAGGAGATGGCGGTCTCCCTGCTTTCCCGCGCGCTTGAGCAGGGACCCTCACATGCCTATCTGTTCGCGGGGCCGCCGGGGGTGGGCAAGAGCGAGACCGCCGTCGCTTTCGCGGCAGGGTTGGCCTGCGCCGACGGCGGCTGCGGCGTTTGCAACCACTGCCGCCGCGTGCAGAACGGTCTGCACCCTGATGTAGAACTTCTGGCGCCGGAAGGCAACCTCATCCGCATCGATGAGATCAGGCCTATCGTCTACCACGCCGCCTACCGTCCCTACGAGGCCCGGGCCAAGGTGTACGTCTTTCTGGAGGCCGAGAAGTTCAACGCCGAAGCCGCCAACGCGTTTCTCAAGACTCTTGAAGAGCCACCGGCCCACGTCCATTTCCTGCTCGTCAGCGATCACCCCGAGAGACTGATCCCCACCATCGCTTCGCGCTGCCAGCTGGTGACCTTTTCGCCGGTGTCCGTCCCGGTCCTGGCCGCCGACCTGGTGGGCAGGCTCGGACTCTCACACAGAGAGGCCGACCTGATCGCCCGAGTGGCTGGCGGCAACCTAAGCCATGCCCGAGAGTTGGCCACTTCGGAGAGTGCGCGCAGGCAGCGGGATCAACTGCTCGATCTGGCCAGGGATCTGCCCACCGCCGGTCTCATTGACACCCAGGTGGCGCTCGACGAGGTGATGAACACTATCGAAAAGCGGGCCGAGGAGAGGATGGAGGAGTCGGCCGGTGAGCTCCAGCAGGCTCTGGAATGGGCGGGCGACGCTCGGACCCGCAAGTGGCTCGAGAAGCGCCACGAGGAGAAGCTCAAGCGACAACGACGCCGCCTGAGCACCCAAGGACTGCAGACGGTGACCCGCGTCTTCGCCGGCTGGTACCGGGATCTTGCCCTCGTCTCTACCGGGGCCGAGGAGGCCGCTCTCAACCAAGATCGCCTTGACGAGCTGAGAGCCGCCGGTGAGCCCGGGGCTCTGCTTTCCTACGTGAAGGCCGTGATGGCCGTGCGTCGAGCCCAAGAGCGGCTTCGGTATAATGTCGATGCCCGATGCGCTATCGGAGACATGTTCTATTCCATCAAGGAGGCCCTGGCTCAGTGGCCGATGTTGTAGGGGTCGTTTTCCACAACGGGATCAAGGTCTACTACTTCGATCCCGCAGGACTCGAGCTTTCCCGGGGAGATCGCGTAGTCGTCCAAACGTCGAAAGGCAGCGAGATCGGCCAGGTGGTCGATCCGCCCCATGTCGTGGATGATTCGGAGATCCAGGCCCAGTTGAAGAGAGTCACCCGCGTCGCCACCGGCAAAGACCTGGAGGCGCAGGCCGCCGACGAGCAGATGCGTAAGGAAGCCATGTCCACTTGCCGCGAATTGATCGCGAGCCACGGTCTGGACATGAAACTGGTGAGCGCCGACATCGGGTTCGGCGGTGAGAAGATCACCATCAGTTTCTACTCCGACGAGCGGGTGGATTTCCGCGCCCTGGTGGCCGATCTGGCCAAAGCCCTCAACATGCGCATCGAGCTACGCCAGGTCGGCGCGCGGGAAGAGGCGCGCATGGTGGGGGGCTTGGGTCCATGCGGTCGCAACCTATGCTGCACCCTGTTCCCGGGCGACGACGATCCGGTGTCCATCCGTATGGCCAAGGAACAGAACCTGCCTCTCAATCCCATGAAGATCTCGGGCCTTTGTGGGCGGCTCATGTGTTGTCTCAAGTACGAGCAGGAGCAGTATGTGAGCTTCCGCAAGGAGGCTCCCGCCAAGGGCACCTCGGTGTCCACTCCGGTCGGAGAAGGGGTCATAGTCGGCTACAACGTGCCCAAAGACGCGATCACGGTGAGGTACGAGGACGGCTCCTTCGGCGACATCCGCCTCAGCGGCTGTCACTGTCTGGAGGGTGGGGGCCTGATGGTGGTCCCGGAGGAGGAGCCTCAGCTTGTTTCTACCCCGGACGATACGTTGGATCTGGGCGGCCTGGCGGAGGACGAATGCATCCCCGAAGCCCTTGCAGTGGTGGAGGCAGAGGTCGTACCCGGTGAGGATGGAGAGGCGGTCCAGGTCATCGTTGCAGAGAGCTCCCGGCGGGGACGGGGCCGGCGGGGCCGGCGGGGGGGTAAACGCCGGACGAAGACCCAGGCAGTCGGTGAAGTCGGCAACTCGGCCTCCGGCGACAACGAGGGTGCCGCTTACGGCGAAGAGCACAGCAGCAGCCACCGTCGTGGTCACAAGCCGCCCAGACACGCGCACCGCCCGGGCGATCAGCAGTCCGAGAAACACCACGAGGGAGGGCCTGACGCTCCCGGTGAGGGGAACGGAGCCGAAGAAGCGGGCGGAGGCACTGGCAGCCGTTCTCGGCGTCGGCGGAAGCGTCGCCCGAGTGGCGGCGGTAGCGGCCCCGGCCAGACCGGCGGCGCAGATGGCGCTGGCCAAACCGGCGAAGGCGCTGCAGGAGCGAACGAGAGCGGCTGAGCCACCGTAGTCCCTGGCGGCGGCAGAGTCGAGGCCCGAGACCCGGACGCGCTCGGAAGCCGAGACGACCGGCCCCGAGTCGGTGGGCGCCGCCCTGTGGGAAGTTCAGAGGTTGTCAGCTTCCCCGCCAGCTTCTAAACTTAGGCGCCCGCGGCGCCTCCGCGACAGGCGCCGGGAACCAGGTGCCGACGTAGCTCAGATGGCAGAGCGGCTCACTCGTAATGAGCAGGTCCGGGGTTCGATTCCCCGCGTCGGCTTACCGTCTTCCTCACCCGGACAGCTCTGCTGCGAGAGGGGCGGTCGCGCGCAACGCTCACCTCACGGGCCCGTGGCGCCCCATGGAGCCGGGAGAAGAGGAATCACCAGCCCGATTTCATCGTGTGCCTGCGAGATATCGCGGACGGGGCAGAGGCCGGCGATCTTCTCAACCTGATGATGGAGGTCTCCGGCGAACCTCGACCCGACAAAGCCTCGAAAACAGCGGTGGCATGAGACCTGTGGGTGGTGGCTGCGAACGACCACGGTGGGTTTGAACGCTGAGGCTTTCTTGAGATCACCGACCCCTGGGATGCCGCGAAAGCCATTCGAGCCTACATCATCTCGATGGCCTCGGCAGGATAGAGCGCGATGATGTCGACCGGGAGTCTGGTTCTTTGTTCTTCATCGAGCGTGATGAGGGTGGCGTCGAAACGGAGCGCGGTCGCGGCATACACGGCATCGGCGCCTCTCAGCCCGGCGGCTGCGACGATCTCAACGGCCGCGTCGGCGATCCGGTCGTCCAGTTCCTGGAAAACGAGTCCGGGCAGTCTGCAGAACGACTCGTCCAAAGCCTTGGCTCTATCCGGGTCTCCGGTCGATCTCCCAACCGCAGCCACTATCTCGGGGCGTATCAGGGTAGGCACAACGACCACGGCGTGGTTGCGTAGCAGCAACTCAAGTAGGCGACGGCTGTCATCCGAAGTGGCCTCGGTGGGATTGAACGCGCTTACGACGACGCTCGCGTCAAGCGTGACTCGGTCGAGCATGAGCAGCGCCTACCGTCTCATCTCGCGCAGGATCTCCACGGCCGTGAGGGGGCTCTTCCACGCTTCTCTCACCTGCTCCCCGGCTGCGAAGAATTCAGCCCACGCCTGCTCTCTGCTTTCCGGCCGCGTCGCTTCCCGGGAGGAATAGGGGATGATGATGCCCATGGGCTTGTTTCTGCTGGTGATCACATACCTGACCTGGTTGTCTTCCACGTCGCGCAGGACTTCGGAAGCGTGCGTCTTCAAGTGGCGAAGACCGATACTGGGCATGACGGGCTCCTCGATATCATGTAGTGCGCTAGGTGACCTCATCATACCTTTTCCTTGGTCCGTACGTCCATTGTCGATCTCGGAGCGTCACGCGGCCATCGGTCCTTGGATGGAGATAGACGTCCCCGGAGCGCTCGCACATCTCCACCGAGGAGTTGGGCGACTTCGTGGCCGAAGACGAGAAGCGACCGGCGACCCTGCTCTACCCTCACGACCCGTCGCTCGACCCACAGCTCGTGTGGAAGGGTAGAGACCAGCAGGACGGAGAGCCTTCTGTCGGTGCTTGCCGCCACCCCGTATTCGCGGTCATGCTCCGAGAGATGGGGCGCTACGATGCCGTCCTCGAGTCGCACTCCCGGGAGGTTATGCGGCATGTGGAATATGAGATCCATGAGGCGGGAGTGCCGGCCGTGCTCAACGAGACGGCACCGTATTACCGCTATCGCGATCTCACCCGCGCCGCGGAAGAGCTCTTCGGTTTCACCCGCGACACTATCGAACAGGAGTTCACCGCTGAGCTCGAGTATCTGGGGGTATTCCGCGCTGCCCGGCGGGAGCCGGACGACATAGTGGACATGCCGGACTCGCGGCTCGACCCCTTCATCCGGCTCTCGCTGCAGGGGAGCCGTGGGCTATCATGGAGCAGGCGCGCGCGCTTCGCAGAGCTCACGAACGACAAGGTGGCGGCCATGGAAACGGTCGTTCAAAGGGCGCTCTCCCGCGCACAGCGTGATTCTCCACCGAGCGACTTGGAGGAAACGTCGTAATGGGCAGAGAAAGCCGCAAGAAGAAGAGCGGAACCGGGCAGCAGGCAGGGACCGGCCGGGGCGGGGGGAGCACTCAGCCGCCCCTGGTTGATCGGCGGGCGTTGGAGAAGACCATGGCTGATCTCCATCGCCTATTGGCGGAGCAGGACTTCGTGGATATTGACGAGGCGAACCGGTTCCTGGCCGACCTGATGACTAGGAGCGGGGGCCGTATCCCCGCAGGTGAGGCCCGCTCTCCTCTGGAGGAAGCACAAGACCTCATGTATGAGGCCTGGGATGCGAAGGGCGCGCAGCGGGTCCGGCTGGCCCGCAAGGCGCTCGGCATCTCACCCGACTGCGCGGACGCCTATGTCTTGCTGGCCGAGGAGCGTGGGCGGACTCTGGAGGAATCGCGAGATCTTTTCGCGCAAGGCGTGGCAGCCGGCGAGCGTGCTCTGGGTCCGGAATTCTTTGAGGAGGCCGCCGGTGAGTTCTGGGGCATCCTGGAGACCCGTCCGTACATGCGTGCGCGCGAGGGTCTGGCGGGGTGCCTCTGGAATCTGGGTGAGCGGAAGGCCGCAGTCGAACACTACCAGGATATGCTGCGGCTGAACCCCAACGACAATCAGGGAGTGCGCTACATACTCCTCGACTGCCTGCTGGAAATGGGCTGCGACAAGGAAGCCGGGGAGCT
>CAZCCL010000004.1:13278-54354 GCA_964497095.1 uncultured Gaiellales bacterium
AGCTGCTCAGGCAGTATGAAGACGACGGCACCGCCGCCTGGCTCTACAACTATGCGCTGTGGGTCTTCCGGGGAGAAGGTGGTGGCCCCGAAGCGCGCCGTCGTCTGAGCGAGGCACTGGAGCAGAACCGGCACGTTCCCGCCTACCTTCTCGGCCGCAAACGCGCGCCTTCGCGGTTGCCGGACTTGATCAGTTTTGGAGGCGAAGACGAGGCCGTCACCTACGCCGTCGACTCCCGGACCAGCTGGCAAAGCACCCCGGGCGCCCTCAGCTGGCTGGCGGGCACGATGCCCTAGTCTCGCCGACGCGGAGTGGCACGCCCCAGGCCGTTGTCTGCCCCAGGCCGTTGTCCGCCCGCCAGGATCGGTCAGGCAGCCGCTTGAGAACCGGCTACCCTCACCCAGATGTTGCGGACCCAGGGGGGTAATCTGCAAGGAGTCGAACGAGCTGCTGGACTTCCTGGACAGCGAGGCTTCCACGGTGATGTAACGCGAGGCGGGATGGCTGCGGAGTCCGCGGGGCCTGACCAACAGGCTCAGCCTCCCAGCCCCGACTTACGGGCCCCTTACTGGTTCGCACCAATAATGGGAGCGATGTCCAGATCCAACAGTAAGAGTACGACGATGAGATCTCGATGTTCCCGCGGCGTCATGCTGGCGGCAGTGCTGCTGGTGACCGGGGCGACTCTGTTCCTTGTGGCCTGTGGGCGCTCCGAGGAGACTACCGCCGAGACCGCCTCCTCGGTCGGCCAGAGCGGCAGCATCGCTTTCGCAGGATTGGTCGACCACCCGGGGACCCTCACGGTGCTCGACATGGACTACATGTATTGGATCACGATCACGGCGGAACACCCCCAGTTGGGCGCCACCGAGTACGAGGGTGTGCTTCTCGGCGATATCTTCTCGTACATCGGCGTTCGCTCGGGTGCGACGACACTTGCCATCACGGCTTCCGACGGTTCCACAGTCAAAATACCCCTGGCGGACATAACCAGTGAGGATGCAATGATCGCGGTCAACGGCGACGGCACTATGAGCACCGTCATGCCGGGGATGGCGAGCGAAGCCTGGGTCGACGACGTGGTCAGGATGGAACTCGAGTGAAGCCCCCGCGCCGATAGACGCGCTCGTTTGCTCCTCGGGCACCGGCGTCCAACGGTGTGGATGCTCTCAAACGTAATGCCGCGTTTATAGTGTGCACCAGACCCGTGTACACTAGAGCTAAAGAAAGACAGGTGATCGCTCGTGCTGAAGAACATCACCCTGAGCGCCGACGAGCAACTCATCAGTCGCGCTCGACAAGAAGCTGAACGACGTGGCACCACTCTCAACGCCGAGTTTCGCGTATGGCTGGCGGCTTTTGCGGAGCAGGAACGGGCGGCTCACGGCTATCAGGACCTGATGGCGCGTCTGGGATACGCTCACCCCGGCCGTCGCTTCTCGCGCGAGGAGCTCAATGAGCGGTAGTTCCGCCCGCTTCTTTCTGGACACCAACATCTTCGTCTACACGTTCGAGGAAACCCACTCGATCAGGAGAGCGAAGGCCCGCGAACTGGTCGAAATGGCTCTGACGACCGGTCTGGGGGTAGTCAGTCACCAGGTGGTACAGGAGTTCCTCAATGTGGCCATGGGCAAGTTCGCCGTACCCCTCAGCACGGCCGACTGCCGCGCCTATCTGGAGCAGGTTCTCGTGCCCCTGTGGCGTGTATCGCCTACCGCGCCGCTATACCTGCGCGCGATCGAGGTACAGGGGCGTTCAGGATACGGTTTCTACGATAGCCTCATAGTGGCCGCCGCACTCACCGCCGGCTGCCGCACTCTTTATACTCAGGATCTCCAGCATGGAAGAAGGTTCGACTCATTGACGGTGGTCGATCCGTTCGCCGACTAGCCCCAAGCGACGATCAGCGCAGTGCTCCCTTCTGCGAGAGCCTGTTCGAGAAGTAGATGATGACGCTCGACAGCGCGACGAAGGCAAGGACCATCCAAAGCGCGCTGCCCCAAGAGCCGTAGAGGGTCTCGTTGTAGATCGTGATCGGCATGGTGGTGGTCTTCCCCGGGATGTTTCCCGCCACCATGATGGTCGCGCCGAACTCGCCCATCGCCCTGGCAAACGCCAACGTGGCCCCGGCCACGATGCCCCGCTTGGAGAGCGGAATCACCACTCTGAGAAGCGTGTAGGTCTCCGAACGGCCCAGCGTGTAGGAAGCGTTGATCAGGTCCTGGCCCACCGATTCCATGGAGGCCCGGGTGGTCTTGACGAGGAGTGGCAGGGCCACGATGAAAGAGGCGATCGCAGCGGCATACCAGGTGAACATGAGGCTGAGCTCGCCGCCGGTGATCGCCGTGTAGGCTCTTCCCAGCACCCCGTTGTTCCCGATGATGAGGATCAGGATGTAGCCGGTCACGACCGGGGGGAGGACCATCGGGAGCGTGACCACGAGATCCAGCAGGTCTCGGCCGGGGAACCTCTTGCGCGCGAGGATGTAGGCGAGAGGCACGCCCACCAGTAGGACGGCTACTGTGGCGCAAACGGCAACCTGGAAGGACAGTCTCAGCGGGAAGAGAGTGCTCATGATCGTGACAGCCTTTCGTTACGGGACCACGAAGCCGTGCTTCTCGAGGATGGAGCGCCCCTCCGGGCCGGTCGTGAAGTCGACAAACGCCTGACCGAGCGTCTTGACCTTGCTCGCACTGACGACCGCAGTGACGTAGGCGATCTCGCTGTGCCAGGTGGGATCGGAAGTTTCCACGACCTTGACGGCGCTGCCGCCGTTGATGGCGTCGGTGGTGAACATGATGCCGGCGTCCACCTCTCCTTGCTTCACATAGGTGAGGGTCTGCGGAGCGCTCCTAGAGTAGATGAGCTTCGGCTGCACTGCCTCCAGCAGCCCGAGGGTGGTGAGCACCTCGAGTGCATGCTTTCCCTGGGGAGCGGTCTGGGGGTCGGCGGTAGTGATCCGCTTGACCGCGTCTTTGGTGAGATCCTGGAAGCTGGTGATGCCAAGCTTGGAATCTGCCGGGACGGCCAGGACCATCTCGTTGCTGGCGAAGGTCGTGACGGAAACTTGGTCCACAAGGTCCTGCTCGAGGAGGTTGTTCACCTGGATGGGCGATGCCGAGACGAAGACATCGACCGGAGATCCCGCCTCGATCTGCTTCTGAAGAGTGCCGGAGGCGTCGAAGGTGAAAGTGGTCTCCGTGCCGCTCGCCTGATCGAAGGCTTCCCCTATCTCAGTGAAGGCCTCCGTGAGACTCGCTGCGGTAGCGACGAGGAGGGTCTTCGAGGCCCCGTTCTCGGTAGGTTCCCCCGTGTTGGGCGAGTTGTCATCCGCGCCACAGGCCGCAAGGACGACAGCGACCAAGACGAGCAGCGAGGCAAAGATAAGGCTGAGGCCTCTTCGCGCAGCGAATCTGGTCTTCATAGTGGGCTCCTACGAGCGCTCGTAATACTTTAGATAGGATAACGTCGAGAAACGGGCCGCGCAAGTGTTGGATCACCATGCAGTCAGGCGGGTGATCGAACCTGAAGGCCTATGGTCGGGCGGGGGCCAGGAGCCGGCCGGCCCTCTCAGTCGTTCGCCAGCAGGTGCATCAAGGAAGAGGTGTCCCAGCGATTGCCGCCGCGCGCCTGCACCTGGGCGTAGAACTGGTCGATGAGCGCGGTGACCGGCAGGCGCGCGCCGTTGCTGCCCGCCTCTTCGAGACACATGGCGAGGTCCTTGCGCATCCAGTCGACCGCAAAGCCGAAGCCGTCGAACTTCACATCGTCCATGGCCTTCCAGCGGTTCTCCATCTGCCAGGACTGGGCCGCTCCCTGCGAGATCACTCCGATCACTTTCTCGATGTCCAGGCCCGCCCGTTTGCCGAAGTTGATCGCTTCAGCCAGACTCTGCACCAGGCCGGCGATAGCGATCTGGTTGACCATCTTGGTGAGCTGTCCGCTGCCCGTCGGGCCGATCAGGGAGCACTCCTTCGCGTACAGGTCGAGGACAGGCTTGACTTTGGCGAAGGTCTCTTCCTCGCCGCCGCACATGATCCCAAGCCGGCCGTCGACCGCGCCTATCTGCCCGCCCGAGATGGGTGCGTCGATGAAGCCCATGCCCCGCTCCCTACAGGCCGCGTCGAGCTCGCGGGCGATGGTCGCCGAAGCGGTGGTGTGGTCGATCAGGATCGCTCCCGTTACCATGCCGGCCAGGGCCCCGGCAGGCCTGTATACCACTGAGCGCACATCGTCGTCGTTCCCCACGTACATCAGCACGATGTCGCAATCGGTTGCCGCCTCGCGCGGGGTGGGAGCGCTCGCGCCGCCGTGCTCCTGGACCCACTGGGCGGCTCTGGTGGCCGTGCGGTTGTAGACGGTCACGTCGTGGCCTCCCCTGAGCAGGTGGCCCGCCATCGGATAGCCCATCACACCCAAACCGAGAAACGCGAGTCTCGTCATCGTCTGTCTCCCCACTCGTTGCGCCCGTTCGAGGACACAAAGATATTACAACGCCAGCCGTCCCCGGAGGGTCGGAAGTACGGTTTTCGGACTGGAGGTGGCCTCGAGGAAGAAAGGGCCGGCTAGGGAGGGTCAGAGGGAAGCGTCTCGGGCCACTATCCCGTCGTGCCCGCGTTCCCCAGGTAGTCGTTGTGGACATCCTGGGACACCAGCCCGTCCGTGACCTCGATGATGCGGTCCGTCTGCTGGGCGATCGCCCGGTCGTGAGTGACGATGACGAAGGTCGTGCCCATCTCGTTGTGAATACGGCGAAAAAGGTCATAGACCATAGCTGAGTTCTGGGTGTCGAGGTTGCCGGTCGGTTCGTCGGCCAGCAGGATGTCGGGAGAGTTCATCAGAGCCCGCCCGATGGCGACCCGCTGCTTCTGACCCCCCGAGAGCTGTTCGGCGCTCTTGTCTGCCATGCCGCCCAGTCCCAGGAAGGATAGGATCTCCTCCGCCCGCTTGCGCGCGTTGCCCGTCCCCTTGACCGTCCTGGCCGGCGCCCCGATCCAGGTGGGGAGGAGAAGGTTCTCCCTCACCGAGAACTCGGGCAAGAGATGATGGAACTGGAACACGAAACCCAGGTGCGCGTTCCTGAAGGCGGCTCTGTCCTTCTTCCCCAGCTTGCCGACGTCGGTGCCGAGCAGGTTGACCGTTCCCTCGGTGGGCCGATCGAGCAGGCCGAGCATGTTGAGCAGGGTCGATTTCCCGCTGCCCGACTGCCCTATGATCGAGAGAAATTCCTTCTCCGCCACCCGGAAAGAGATGCCCCGTAGCGCCAGAGTCTTCACCGCGGTCCCGTACTCCTTGGTCACTCCGTCGATGCCGATGGTGTCAGGCACTCTGGATCACCTCTATGGGATCGAGACGCGCGGTCTTCCGATACGGGATGATGGCGGAGATGAGGGCGATAGCGATCCCGATGCCCGCGGAGAGGAGGACGAAGCCGACCTGCGGCTGGATGGGGAAGAGCCCCGTGTCCCCGCCCCGGGCTATCAGACTGAAGGCCCCGATCAACCCGAGACTGATCCCGATGCCAAGCGCGGTCCCGACCACCCCGAGGATGCCGGCCTGCCAGAGGAAGACAAGGCCGGTACGTCCGTCGGCCATACCCAGAGCTTTGAGGATGCCGATCTGCCGGGTCTTCTGGACAGCGGAGATGGCAAGGGTGGAGGCGATCCCCAACATGACCGCGATGATCACGAAGACCTGGATCATGTAGGACGACGTGCTCTGGCTCTGAAGAGCGGTGAGAAGCTCGCTGTTCTTGGCCTGCCACTCGGTCACCTGCAACTGCGGATACTTGAGGGCCACGTCGGCGGCCACGTCGGGGGAGGTGAAGACGTCGTTGATCTGCATCTCGACCGCGCCCACCTCCTCGACCGAACGACCAAGGGCCCGGCTGGCCGCTTCCAGGCCGGCGAACACCGACTGCTGGTTGACCGCCTGGGCGCCCAGATCGAAGACCCCTTCCACACGCGCCTCAACGGTCGAACCGTCGGCCAACACCAGCTCGATCGGATCGCCCGGCGCGAAGCCGTACTGCTCGGCGAACTCCTTGCCTACCAGTACTCGGTCCCCGTCCAGGGTGACCTCCCCCGCCACCATCTTGTCCGACAGCTTGTAGATGGAGTCGATGTCCTCGTAGGCCCCGCCTTTGACGACCACCGGCGCGCTGGAACCTGCCATGGGAACGAGGGCGGAGAGCGTCTGCACCGGGGCTACAGCCGTGATCCGCGGATCAGTCTTCAGCTTTTCCCTGTCCGCGGCGGTGAAGGTGAAAGCCGCCTCGCCGGCCGCCGGCTCGATAGTGACATGGGAACTCGAGCCCACGGTGCTGTCCAAAAGGGACTGCTGCAGGCTCGTGATCAGCGACCCCACGAACACCTGGACCGCGATCCCCACGGCGATACCGAAGATGATCAGTATCGACTGGGCCTTGCTACGCCACAGGAACCGCCAGGCGATCTTTGGCTCGAGCATCGGTCTACTCCTCGGCGCGGGCCTGCGCCGCCAGCTCGTCCAGCAGCCCATCGACCGAGTCGACCGTGAACTCCTCCCAGCCTGCATCCGAGTGGGCGAAGGCCGGACCGCCTGCGACGATGCGTACCTCGGGGAGCAGCTCCCGCAGTCTTCTTACTACTTCATGGAGCGCTGCTCTTTGGAAGTGGGAGGAGGCGGAGAGACAGACCACACTCGCACCTACTGAGCGTACGCAATTCACCATCTCCTCGACCGGAGTGGCGGCTCCTACATAGACGGTCCGGAAGCCGCGGAGATCGAAGCGGTCCACCAGCATACGGAGGCCCACGTCGTGCGCCTCCTCCGGCGGGCAGAAGAAGGCGACCGTGACCGGGACTGATCCGACTAGGGCTTTGCGCTCGAGTACCCTCGGGTACAGGGCCTCGATGGCGGCTCGCACCGCCCCCACGATCAGATGCTCCTCCCAGACGGCCGTGCGGCCTTCCTGCCAGCCACGTCCAACAGACACCAGGAAGGGTTCGAGCACGTGAGTGTAGAGATCCTCGATAGCCAGGCCACCC
Organism: uncultured Gaiellales bacterium; assembly: GCA_964497095.1. Taxonomy (GTDB): domain Bacteria; phylum Actinomycetota; class Thermoleophilia; order RBG-16-64-13; family RBG-16-64-13; genus CAVPLM01. Next base: position 20,307 of record CAZCCL010000004.1, read on the forward strand.
TCGACGGCGGCAAGGATGGCACCCACCGCTCCCTCGCGATCGTGCGTCCGCAAGCATCGCTCGAGGCTTTCCCTTGTTTCGGTCGCGACCTCTCGAGCCATCACCAGCCGTTGGCCTCCTCATTCACATCGGCCCAGCGTCGCGGGCCGTTTGGTACCCTTGGTTCGCGGTCTGATACCCGAGTTGTGGGATGATGCAAACACGACGGACCGGCGCCTGCGGTCAGGGGGGAGGAATGGCGAAAGACGCCTTGGTAAAGGAAGTCCTGGTCAACGACAAGATGCAGCGCGGTTATCTCTACGTGCTTGCCGCACCCGAGGGGCGGGACTTCGCCGAGGAGTTCAAGCCCGAACTGACTCCCAAGGAGATGCTCGAGCTGGGGGTGTTCGGCGGGAAGTACATGACCGACTGCCGGGACGAGTTCCCTGCCTCGTGGTACGAGAACGCCAAGCTCTCGCCGGAGAAAAGCGATCCCTCCCTGAATTTCTTTGGTGTGAGCGCGTCGCTCCCCCTCGCCGAATGGCGGAGACGCGGCTGGATCTACGAGGAAGACCCGCGGGGATGGTTCCAGTGGTACTGCCGCTACTACAGGGGCCGGCGCATCCCCGAGGAAGACGCCCGGCAGATCGGGCGCTGGAAGGCGATGACGAGGCACGTGGCCCAGGTCAGGAAGAACTGTTTCACCGGCGACCTGCACTGCCGCCAGCGTCAACGCCAGGCCCTCCTCCACTGGGCCTACGACTCGCGAAGGATCTAGCGCGCATGCGGCTGCTCCTCTTCGCCGGCTTCTTGGGCTCGGGCAAGACCACCTTGGTCCTTTCCGTCGCCCGGCGGGCCGCGGAAGACGGACGGAGACTCTGTGTGATCGTGAACGAGATCGGCGAGGTGGGCATCGATGGCGAGGTGCTTCGTATCGGTGATCTCGAGGTCAAGGAGATCACGGCAGGATGTATCTGCTGTCAGATCGGTGTGGATCTGGTGCGCGCCCTCCATGAGCTCGAGCAGCAGTTTCAGCCCGACCTGGCGGTCATCGAGGCCTCGGGTATCGCTACGCCGGAGGGAGTATTCGACGCCCTGCGCTACTACCCCGCGCACACCGTCACCGGCATGGAGACCATCACGGTGGTCGACCCCACTCGGTTCGGAGCGCTGCACGCCGTCCTCACGCCGCTTATCGAGGCCCAGATCCTCGGGGCCGACCGGGTGGTGATCACGAGGGAAGACGAGGCGACCGCGATCGAGTTGGAGGAGACCATCAGGTCTGCCAGAATCAATAGAGCGAGCTGCTCTCGGTGTGTTTGCCGTGGCTTGCGGTGGGGAGGAAGAAACCACCACCACCGCCGCGCCGGCGAGCACCGAGACCACGGCACCGGCCAGCACCGAGACGACCGCACCCGCGGAGTCGACGACCACGTCGATGGCATCCGCCGAGCCGATCAAGATCGGGCTCATCTTGTCTCTGACCGGAGTGAGCTCGGCCCCGGCTTTGTCCGTCAAAGCGGGGTTTGAGACCGAGATCGCGAAGTTCAACGCCGATGGCGGCATCAACGGGCGCCAGATCGAAGTCATGATCGAGGACGACAAGTCCGACATGACCGCGGCTATGGCGGCGGTGACGAAGCAGATCGAGCAGAACAAGTTCGACATCGTCATCGGGCCGTTCCCACAGTGGACGTCCAAACCGGCGCGGGACATCACCGAAGCTGCGGGGATGCCGCACATCGCTGCCGGGCCGCCCACCCTTGAGGAGCTTGCCGATACCACCACGGTGTACAAATCCTCTATCTATTCATCCACTGGTGCTGACGGTGAGGGCGAGGCGTGGGCCATAATGGTCAAGGCGGAGGGATTCAAGAACGTTCTCGGCATCGGGGACCAGATCCCCATCCACCAAGAGGGACTGAAGCTGCTGGCGGACGGACTGGCTGCCGAGTATGGTTTCCAGATCACCGTGATGCCCGATGCCTGGGCGCTTGACGAAGCCGACATCACCCCGATCGCCAACAAGGTGGCCGATCAGGTGAAAACGCTGAACCCGGACGCGCTTATCGTCGCGAGTAACCCCATCCACGTACCGGCCATGACGAAGGCTCTGCGCGGTCTGGGCGTCACTCAGCCCATCATCGGGAGCGCCGCCGGTGCCCATCCCGCCATCTTCATGCAGGGTCCCGAGGCTGTGGAGGGCAATCTAACAATTGGCCCCGGCGTCGTCAATCCGTCAGAACTGCCGGACGACTACCCGGCCAAAGCGGAGCTCGTTGATTTCATCGAGCGCTACATGGCAGCCAATCAGGACCCGCCGAGCCTCTTCCTGGGATTCGGCTACGACATGGCCAACCTCGCCCGCCAGGCCCTGGAAGCCGGTAATGGCGACATGGCCGCCACGGCGGCAGCTCTCAGGAGCATCGGCCCATGGGCCGGCGCCCAAGGTACGTTCCACTACACGCCTACGGACAGCTACGGCATCCACGGCGGCTTCTGCGAGCGGAAGGTCGAGGGCGGCCAGTTCGTGTTCGTGAGGACGCTCAACTAGCAGTCGAACCGCAAAACTATCCCTGTGCCGCTTGGCGGCACAGGTGGCAGCCCGGCCGCAGCTCATGGGGAAAGTCCCAGGCTGCGGCCGGGCTCGTACAGGGGCTCAACTAGGGCATGGTCCGGGGGTTCGTAGGCGGCCTGTTCACATGCGTAGCGTCCCTTGACTGCTCGGATGGAGCCTCGGCTGCCTCGAGGAAGGCAGCGAGAAATGAGGGCAGGGCAGGGCAGGGCACGACTTGCTGGGGATCGGGGCCGAGATCGGCCTACCTGCTATCATGGGGCAAGCAAAATGGAATATCGAGCTTACCAAGTATCCAATCGACCAAGGAGCATTCCTATGGGTGAGCGGTTGAAAGGGAAAGTGGCCGTTGTTACGGGCGCCGGTGGCCTAGGCATCGGACAGGGATGCGCTCTCGCCTTCGCCCGCGAGGGAGCCGACGTGGTGGGCTGCGACATCGATCAAGTCGCTGCCGACGAGACCCTCGCTCTGGCAGAAGCCGAAGGCCTGTCCTACGAGAGCTTCGTCGCCGACTTGACCGATCCCGGGGCCAACGAGGCTCTGATGGCTTATGCAGTCGAGCGGTTCGGTGGCTTGGACATCCTGGTCCCAGCGGCGGCCTTCGTCGAATTCGCTCCCATCGAGGAGATGGACTACGAGAAGCACTGGAAGCGGACGTTGCAGGGGGAGCTCGACCTGGTCTTTCTGCCCTGCAAAGCCGCCTGGCCTCACATGGTGACCCGCGGAGGCGGCTCCATCATCAACCTAGCCTCCGCCAACGCGTACGTGTCGCTACCCAGTGGCGCCCTGGCCCACTGCGCCACCAAAGGCGGGGTGCTGGCCATGACCAGGCAGCTGGCGTCCGAGGGAGCCCGCCATCACATCCGGGCCAACACCATCTCTCCGGCCTTGATCGTCACCGCCCATACCAAAGAGCGGATAGACCACGAGCCCGGCTTCAAGGAGATGGTGATGGAGTCCATCATGCTGGACCGCCTGGGCAAGCCGGAAGACATAGGCTACTGCGCCGTCTATCTGGCTTCAGACGAGTCCGGCTGGGTGACCGGAGCGGACATCAGGGTCGACGGCGGCGCGACCGCTTTCTAGGCCGAAGCGCGGACAACGCACCAATGGGAAAGCATCGAGGAAGAAGGATATGAACATGGATCTGCCGAGGATGGAGCTTAAGTCCGAGTTTCTCTATCGAGCCCACATCGATGTCGAGGGCTTCTACGAAGTGGGCGAGACCTTCCGGGGGCACAGGAACATCGTGCGGGTCAAGGGAGGATGGTTCGAAGGGCCCAAGGTGAAGGGCGATATCCTTCAGGGCACGGGGGACTGGTTCGTCATGCGCCCGGGCGGGGTGGCCGAGGGCGACGTGCGCGACACCTATCGCACTCATGACGGCCACATCATCTACGTCAGCTACCGGGGTATCCTCAACATCCCGGCCGAGATCTGGGAACGGCTGCATCGCGGCGAGGATGTCGACTCGGCCGAGTACTACCTGCGCGGCCAGCCCATGTTCGAGACCGCGGTCGACACTCCCTACAGTTGGCTGAACAACATAATCGCGGTCAGCGTGGGCAAGCAGGAGGCCATGGGCGTAACCTACGACGTCTACCAGATCCTTTAGATCTGATCGGCACCCGGACAAGGAGAGACCATGCTCAAGTTCATGCTCGCCTCGAGGCGCAAGCGGGAAGATACCCAGCAGCGGTACTTCTACGAATGGGGCATCATCCACGTCTCCTTGATGCTCCAGACCCCCTCTGTGATGGACAGCTTCCGCCGCTACGTGCAGCATTATTCTATCGGCGGGATCGACGACGACATGCTCATCTACCCCTTGTCGCCCATGGAGTGGGACAACATGGCCGACCACGTGGTCGACGACTACGAGGCCATCGGCATCCCCTTCAAGGACCAGGACTATCCCAACCGTATGCAGCCCCACAAGTTCGGCGGCGACGAGTTCGCCGTCGAGTTGCTCGACTGGGAGACGCTCTACGAAGAGGAGGGCTTCTATGCCGGCGGGGTCAAGCTGATCCACTGGCTGCGTAAGCGGCCGGAGCTGTCGAACGAGGAGTTCAACGCCAAGTGGCGCGAGCACGGCAGGAAGATGGTGGAGATCGCCCCGGAAGGGCTCATCCGCAGGCTGGTCATCGACAAGCACGTACCGATGGACCCCGCCGTGTTCAAGGGCACGTTGTTCGAGTTCGGCAACGTAGGCCACTACGCCGGAGTGGAGGAGATCTGGTTCCGTAACGTGGAAGACGTGGCCAGACTGCGCCGCGATCCTTCCCTGTACGAGGCGCTGCGGGCGAGCTACGGGACCTTCGTCGACGCCGATGACACCTTCTCCATGGTAACTACCGAGCGGGTCATCTATGACTTCATGACCCCGGGTCACCTCTCGCCCAAAGCGTCCGTGTTGATCCCCGGCACCCTCGAGCACGAGGTCGACAAGCAGGGCTACTCGGGCTGGAACGTCCCGGGATGGGACAAGGACCTATACGGCTAGGAGCCGACCGATGCGACCGACGGCCGGCATCGAGAAGGAGCGCGGGACCGCTTCGCGACCGGCGAGCAGGGCGCCCGCGCCTCCCGCCTGCGATCAGGGGCCGGAAGGGCGTATGCCCGCTGCGTCAAGGGCCTTGTCGACCAGGTTTCTCACGAGATCGATGTGCAGCCGCATCTCTTCAGCCGCCCGCACCGGGTCGCGGTCGCGGATGGCCTCCAGGATGGCGCCGTGGCTGTCGTGGACCTGGTGGGGCCGTTCCTCGAGCCGGGCCAGGTCGACGGGGATGAACAGCTCGCCCCGGGCGTCCATCATGGCCTGTTCCAGGCGGGGGCTGCGGGCCGCTCGAGCTATGCTCCTGTGTATGTCCATGTCGGCTCTGAAGAGCGAAGACCAATCCTTCGGGCCCAGTTCTCCGGCGGCTGCGTTCGTGATCGTCTCCAGATCTTTGTCCGTGCGTCTCTCGGCGGCCAGGAAGGCCAGTCTGGTCTCCACGGTCATGCGGAACTCGAAGATATCGTCGAGCTCCCCGGAGTGTTGCCGCATCCATTGGTTCCAGCACTCGAGCAGAGAAGCGGCGTCGGTCACCCGCGAACCGCCGCGCGAACCCCGGGTGGTGACGATGTATCCTGTGCTTTCGAGGGCCTTCAAGGCAAGGCGTAGGGTCATGCGGGAGATCCCAAGACGGGCGCCCAGGTCCCTTTCTGGAGGGAGTCTGTCCCCTGGCCCCAACTCGCCCGAGAAGATCATCGCCCGAAGGAAGTGGACGGCGCTGTCGCTGGCCGTCTCGGGGATGAGGGATACGGTGTGGCCCATCTGGACGTTCGGAAGGTCGGCGTGCATCGCGACTCCGTGTTCTGGGCGCTCGGCGTGGCCCACTGTTCTGGATCCAAAGACCTTGACAACAAGGTATAAACACCTACTATATAGACCAAGTTCAGGCTGGATGCAAGCCCGTCTCCTACTATCACCGCAAAGGCAGGGTAACCATGGCCGGTAAGCAGGCGTTTGCAAAGAACATCGATGTCCTCGCGTACCACGATATCGACGGTAAGCCGTGGTTCCAGATGGCGATGCAGGAGGTCGGCGGACGCTACTATCTTTACGCCTCGCACTTCAAGACCTCGGGCTGGGCCATCGTCGACGTGACCGACCCGGCGAAGCCCGAGTATCTGAAGTTCGTCTCCGGGCCGGATCTCGCCGGCCAGACCACGCCCAAGCTTCAGGTGGCCGACGGCCTCATGATCACCGCCCTCGGCGGGTCTCTGCCCATGCTCCACGGGACCAAGATGACCGACCCCTACGAGGAAGGCGTCTACATCTGGGACGTCAAGGACCCGGTCAATCCGAAGCGTCTGTCTCACTGGCCGACGGGCGGCCCGCTGGGCGTACATCGGTTCTTCTACTCCGGGGGCCGCTACGTTCATCTGTCTGCTTCCTACAAAGGATTCGCCGGGTTCATCTATCGGATACTCGACATCGTCGACCCCACGAACCCCGTGGAAGTAGGTCGGTGGTGGGCACCCGAGCAGTGGGCGGCAGGGTACATCGAGGACAAAGCTGCGAACATCGAAGCCCTGCTCGATGGTCCCATGATGCACGGTCCCGCGTATCCCAAGGGAGATCTGGCTTATGTGAGCTGGGGCGGCGCCGGCATGATGATCCTCGATATCTCCGACATCACCCTGCCCAAACTGGTGGGGCAGTTGCGGCATCACCCGCCCTTCGCCGGCAAGCTGTCCGGGGCCCGCTGTCACACGGTGCTCCCGCTCTCCAAGCGGCCCTACGCGGTCATGACCAGCGAGGGGGAGCGCTATCCGGTGTTCGACGAGGAGATCACGCGCCGTTCTGGAGCGCAGCCCCTCAACTTCATCGGCATGGTGGACGTATCCGACCCGGCGGATCCCACCCTCGTCTCCGTCTTCCCCTATCCGGAGATCCCCGAGGATTGGCCCTATAGGAACTTCAACGAGATCCCGGGGGTGGGGGCGGGTCCCTTCGGACCGCACAACCTGCACGAGCCTCACTACCACCCGGCGCTGGAAGACCGCAACGACCGCGTCTATTGCTGCTACTTCCACGCCGGGCTGCGCGTTTACGACATCAGCGATCCTTTCGTCCCCCGGGAGATCGCCTACTTCATCCCCGCCGATCCCTCACAATGGCTGTTCAACAACGAGACCGGGGACCTGTGGCCCGGACCACGGATCGCGACCACCGAAGACATTCTCGTAGACAACCGGGGCAACATCTTCGTCGATACTTTCCACGACGGGTTGTACGTACTGCGCTGCACCGTGTGAGGTCCTTCGCGCGAGGATGAGGAGGGCCGGCCCCGGGGCTCCCCGGCGTCGGTTCAAGCCCCTGCGGCCGACCCGTTCGGGTTGAGCCCGAGTTCTTCCATGCGATGGGAGAACAACCTCTCCGTGAACTCGAGATGGACCTGCATCGCCTCGGCGGCGCGTGCGGAGTCCTGGTCCAGCACTGCGGCAAGGATGTCTTCATGTAGGGTCCGCAGCGTGGGCACGGTGAGGTCCTCGAGGTCGGTCTGCACCGGTGCGAACAACTCGGCCTGTATCGCGTTCGTGGCCCGCTCGAAGTACTCGTTGTGCGCCGCCCGGCACAAGGCCCGGTGGAACTGGGTGTGCCACAGGTTCATCCACGTGGGGCTGTGGTCCATGGAGTCGGTCAGCGTCTGGAGCTCGCGGAGGTCCTCATCGGTGCGCCGTTCCGCCGCCAGCGAGGCGATCTGCATGTCGATGGTCCTGCGGAACTCCAGGAGACTCGCGAGTCTGTGGGCGTTGAGCCGCAGCCATTCGTGCCAACAGTGGACGAGGGTGGAAGCATCGCTGACCCGGGAGCCTCCCTTCGCCCCTACCGTGGTGCGGATGAACCCCGTGCTCTCCAGCGATTTGAGGGCTTCGCGCAGAGGTACCCGGGACACTCCGAGCTGCTGCGACAAGATGCGTTCGGGTGGAAGCTTATCCCCTGGCCCCAGCTCGCCGGAGAAGATCATGGACTTGATCGAGAGTTCGGCGCAGTCGCGGGCCGTGCTTGGTCCCAAGTCGAGCCAGTAGTAGTAAGTGCGCACTTAGGGCCCCCCGCCTTATGCCTGCCTGACCCCAGCGAACGTTCCTTAGCGCGGATGATGGGGCCGGACGGAGTGTAGCACGGGGGTTATGGCGAAAACCCACTTGCCAAAAATGGTATAAACACCTATCATATAGACCGCTCGGCGGGGACCATGGGCGGTCTCGAGCCCCTTGGCCGCCTCGGGCGGAAACTCCTTCGCCTCAAAGGAGGACCGACGACATCATGTACCGGCTATCTCACCCCATGGACTTGGACGACGGGGCGGGGATCATCGCGGATGCCCTGGCAGCCGGAAGGTCGGCTCTCGACGAACACCAGTCCAAGGCCCTGTTCGCGGCCTATGGGATCCCGGTGCCGGAGGGTGCCTTGGTAGGGAGCGAAGCCGAGGCTGCCGAGACCGCCACTCGTCTGGGGGGCAAGTTGGCCATGAAGGCCGTGGGCGGAGAGATCCAGCACAAGACCGAACTGGGTCTGGTGCTACTGGGCGTCGAGGGCCCGGAAGCAGCCGCGGAGAGCTACCGACTGCTGATAGAGCGGGCCGGAGATGCGCTCGAAGGGGTGCTCATGGAGCGGATGGTGCCTGGAAACCGGGAGTTCATGGTGGGCATGAACCGTGATCCCCTGTTCGGTCCCGTGGTGGCCTTCGGCCTGGGCGGAGTGCTGACCGAAGCCCTGGGTGACGTGGTCTTGGCCCTGGCGCCTGTCGACGATGACGACGCTGCCGAACTTCCCGGCTTGATCCGCGCCAAACGCCTGTTGGGTACGTTTCGAGGCTATCCGCCGGTCGACCAGGCGGCCCTGGCGCAGATCATTCAGGCGATAGGGCGAATAGGGCTCGACCATCCCCAAGTCAGCGAAATAGACGTCAATCCCGTGCTGATCGAAGGTGATCGGCCGGTGGCGGCCGACGCTCTCGTCGTGCTGTCGGCGGAGGGACCACCCGAGCCGAGCCGGGACCGTGGCGCGTTCGTCCCCAACCTGAAGGCTTTGCTGGCTCCCCGGTCAATGGCGTTGGTGGGCGCCTCGGGCGACATCACCAAGTGGGGCGGCTCTGCCCTTCGCACCATCATCGAAGGCGGCTATGCGGGCAAGGTCTACCCGGTGAATCCCAAGGGCGGGGAGTTCTTCGGTCTCAAGGCCTACACCAGCCTGGAGGAGTTGCCCGAGGCCCCCGACCTTGCCCTGCTGGCCGTGGGCGGCCACCAGGTCGCTCCCCTGCTGGAGCAGTGCGGCCGTAAGGGCATCCCGGCGGCGATCGCGATCGCCGCGGGCTTCTCCGAGACCGGGGACCTTGGAGCCGAGGCCGAGCGGGAGATCGCCCGGATCGCCGGCGAAGGCGGGGTCACGCTGATGGGGCCGAACTGCATGGGGATGATCTCCAACGAGGTCCAATTGCATGCCATCGGCTTCGTCGTCCTTCACCCGCCTCGGGGCACGCTGAGCCTCGTCTCGCAGTCGGGCAACATCGGTGTTCAGATCACCGACAGTTGCCAGCTTCGCGGTATTGGTATCGACAAGTTCGCCAGCGTGGGGAACGAAGCCCAGATCGGGGCCGTGGACGTGCTCGACTACCTCCGGGACGACCCGAATACCACCGGCGTCATGATGTATATCGAGGGCCTCGACGACGGACGGCGCTTCTTCGAAGTGGCCCGGCGCACCACGGCGGTGAAGCCTGTTGTGGTGGTGCGCGCCGGCCTGACGGAGTACGGCGTCAGGGCGGCCGCGTCTCACACCGGAGCGATGGCCGGCTCGGCGGCTGTCTGGGAGGCGGCGGCCCGGCAGGCAGGGGTCATCACCTGCACCACCACCCAGGAAGTCGTGGATCTGGGGAGCTGCCTCACCTACAATCCGTTGCCCCAGGGCAGGCGGATAGCGGTGGTGACCAATGGAGGCGGGGCGGGCGTTCTCGCGGCGGACGAGGTGGCCCGGCATGGTCTCGCGCTGGCGGAGTTCCCGCCCGAGCTCTACGCCGCCCTGGACGAGATCCTTCCCCCGTTTTGGAGCAAGCACAATCCCCTGGACATGGTTGCCACTGCAGGTGGCGACGTAGGTCCGCGCGTGCTCAAGCTGGTTGCGGAATGCGATACAGTCGACGCCGTCATCGTGCTCTCCGTACTGGGGGTGCCCAGCAGCGGCAGTGAGGTCCGGGAAAGATCGGAGACCGGCGAGTATGCCGGGCTCAGTCCCTGGGAAACCGCCTTTGTCGACCTGGTCGCGGAGCTCATGGAGTCGACGGGGAAGCCCATCATCAACGTGCCCGATACCCCCATCCGCGGCTCGCTTTTCGATCGGGGGAAGCGCTACAGTCCCATCGTGCTGCCGTCACCTCAGGCGGCCGTGCGTGCTCTGGATAGGATGGAATGGTATGGTGCCTTTCGGCGCAGGGCAGGAACACAAACCTAGCTACCGGGTGGAGGAGATATGACACCTGTGGTTGAGACGGCAGAAGCAGTGGAAGTGGAAAACACGGTGATCCTTTCCGGGAACGAGGCCATCGCCCGCGGGGCCTGGGAGGCCGGGGTCAAGCTGGCCGCCGCCTATCCGGGCACGCCCAGCACCGAGATCTTGGAAGAGCTCGCCAAGTTCGCCGAGGTCTATTGCGAGTGGTCGCCCAATGAGAAGGTGGCCATGGAGGTGGGCATAGGCGCATCTATGGCCGGAGCGAGGGCCTTGGTCTGCATGAAGCACGTGGGTCTGAACGTGGCCGCCGATCCGTTCTTCTCCGCCGCGTATGTGGGCGTGGAGGGCGGCCTGGTGGTGGTCTCCGCCGACGATCCGGGCATGCACAGCTCCCAGAACGAGCAGGACAACCGGAACTTCGCCAAGTTCACCCGCACGCCTCTTCTGGAGCCCTCCGACAGCGGCGAAGCCAGGGAGTTCCTCATCACCGCGTTCGAGCTCTCCGAGCGCTTCGATACCCCGGTACTCTTCCGCACCACCACCCGCACTTCTCACTCCAAGAGCATCGTGACCTTGGGAGAGCGGGTGGCGACGGAGCCCATCGTCAAGCTGAACCGTGACTACCATAAGTACACCATGATGCCGGCCAATGCCATCGCGCGGCACCCGCTGATCGAACAGCGGGTGCGCGACCTGGCCGAGTACGCGGAGACCTGCCCGTTCAACCGCATCGAGATGGGCGACCCGCGCATCGGCATCATCACCTCGGGCACGGCCTACGGCTACTCCCGCGAGGCCTTCCCCGAAGCGAGCTATCTCAAGCTGGGTCTCACTTACCCGCTTCCGGCCAAGCTCATCGCCGAGTTCCGGGCAAAGGTAGAGAAGCTCTACGTGGTGGAGGAGCTCGACCCCTTCCTCGAAGAGAACATCCGCCTCATGGGCATCGAGATCGACGGGGGCAAGGAGCTGAACACCCTCCTCGGCGAGATCGACCCCGGCATGATCGCCCGCAACCTGGCTGCGGCCGGGGCGCCCGGCGTCGACGAGGATCTGCTGGCCGATCTCCGGCCCGGAGCCGAAGGTCTGCCCGGCCGTCCGCCCACGTTCTGCCCCGGGTGCTCCCATCGCGGCATCTTCGTGGTCCTCAAAAAACTGCGGGTGTTCGTGAGCGGTGACATCGGCTGCTACACGCTGGGTGCGCTCGAGCCGTTCAACGCGGTGCACTGCAGCACCTGCATGGGAGCCAGCATCAGCATGGCCCACGGCATGAGCAAGGTCATCGAGCTCCCCGCGGAAGGGGCACCGCTGGACTTCCGCCAGAAGCCTGTGGGCATCATCGGCGACAGCACCTTCTTCCACTCCGGGGTCACCTCTCTCATGGACGTGGCCTACAATCAAGGCAACACTCTGAACATCATCGTCGACAACTCGACGACGGCCATGACCGGCGGCCAACAGAACCCGGGCACCGGGAAGACCCTCTTGGGCGAGCCGTCGGCCACTGTCGACGTCCCCGCTCTCTGTAAGGCGCTGGGCATCAATAGGGTGACCACCATCGATCCGTACGACCTCGAAGAGGTCGAGCGGGTGCTGCGAGAGGAACTGGCCGCGGATGAGCCTTCCGTAGTGATCGCCAAAGCGCCTTGTATCCTCGAATACAAGATCCGGCGCCCCGTCTACCACGTGGATGCGGAGCTGTGCACCGGCTGCAAGCGCTGTCTCCAAGCCGGTTGCATGGCCCTCAACCTGCTGGTGGACGCAGCGGGGGAGCGCAAAGTGGAGATCAGTCCCGATCAGTGCAACGGCTGCGGAATCTGCTCTCAGCTGTGCAGAGAGCACGCCATCGTCCGGCCGGAACCCGCGGCCGGCGGCGCCGCCGACTCGGACAAGTCCGCCAAAGGGAAGGGGGCCTGATGAGCGCCCGTCCGACCGTGAACCTGCTCCTCTCCGGCGTGGGCGGCCAAGGGGTGGTGTTGGCGAGCTACGTGCTCAGCCAGGTGGCTCTCGCGGAGGGTTACGACGTCAAGCAGAGCGAAGTCCACGGCATGAGCCAGCGGGGAGGCAGCGTCACCAGCCACTTCCGATTCGGGGACAAGGTGTGGGAGCCTCTGGTCGTCCAGGGGACCGCCGACATCCTGCTGGCGTTCGAAGCCCTGGAGGGTCTCCGCTACGCGAACTGGCTCAAGCCCGACGGTATGCTCATCTACAACAGCCTGCGCATCAATCCCAGCCCCGTCTCGGCCGGCCTGGCCACCTATCCCGAGGATATCGACGCTCTGATCGCAGAGGCTCATCCGCACGTGCGGCGGGTCAACGCGAACGATCTCGCCCAGGAGGCCGGCACTGTGAAGGCGGCCAACGTGGTCATGCTGGGAGCCGTGTCGCCTGCTCTTCCCTTTGCCACCGACACCTGGGAGGAGGTCATTCGCGGGGCGGTGCCGCCCAAGACCATCGAAGTGAACCTCAAGGCCTTCCGTCTGGGGATGGGAGCCGGAGCCGTCCAGCAACCGTCATCCGCGTAGACTCCCTCTAAGCCGTGCGAGCATCGCACATGAGGGAATCGACATGAGGGGTGCAAGATGACGGACGGCTCACCCAGTGGACTCCGGCCCCATCACGTCGGGGTCAGCGTGGGCGACCTGGAGGCGTCGATCGCTTGGTACCGAGACATGCTCGGGTTCGAGTTGGACCGGGTAGTGGACGTGCCCGAGGATACGGGTAAGGTAGCCCTGATCCGCCACGGCGATTTCATCCTCGAACTCTTCTGCATCCCCGGGGCGGCCCCCCTGCCGGACGAGCGGCGCTACCCGTGGAGCGACATCCGTACGCAGGGAGTGAAGGACGTGGCCTACGCCGTGGCCGATATCGACGCATTGATGGACGAGCTGAAGCGGAAGGGCGTCGATGTGGTGTGGGACACCCGCGTGCACGACGGAGTCGCGTGCGCGTTCGTCCGCGGCAACTCGGGCAATCTCGTGGAGTTTGTGGAACGGGACACCTGACGGCGTCGGCCGAAGCGGTGAGGAAGGCCGGCGCGCCCCGTTTGGGTCGCGCGTGCCCGAGGGGGGGCCGCCAAACACGGTCGTTGTCTTGATATCATGGCCGTCGAGGTAGATTGGAGGAAGACGAGGGCAGCTCCCGGCGCAGGCCGGCCGCGGGACCGTCTGGGCCGGTGCGTCGGCGGGCGTGGTACCGACATGGTTAGTCAGGCGCCGCGTGAGCACGGTCTTGCCACCGGCCGCACGGATCGGGAACCAGCGCACATCGCCAGGGGGAAGGATGAGTCAAGGGATAGTCACGGGACTGAACGGGCTCTCTTATTCTTTCATCCTTTTCCTGTTGGCCGCCGGTTTCTCACTCACCTTCGGGGTCATGGGGGTGCTCAACCTCAGCCACGGCGCCCTCTACATGTTCGGTGCCTATGTAGGTCTCCAGGTCATCACCTGGACCGGGGCTTACTGGGTGGCCTACGTTATCGCCGCTGTTTGTCTGGCCATCATAGGGTTTGGCCTCTACTTCTTCTTCCTCAAGCATCTCTACAACAAGGTGCCGGAACAGGCGGTACTGACCATCGGCATCAGTTACATGGTGGCCAACGTCGTCCTGTGGATCTGGGGCCCCAGAGCCCGGATCGGGCAGACGCCCGACTGGCTGCAGGGAGTGATCAAGGTCGGCGAACTGAGCTTCCCCATCTACCGGCTGTTCATCATCGGTGTGGGCCTGGTGATACTGGCTTTTCTCTGGTGGATGCAGGACAAGACCCGCATTGGGGCCATCATCCGAGCCGGGATGGACAATAAGGAGATGACGGTCAGCCTCGGCATCAACTATGGTCTCGTCAGTACCCTCGTGTTTCTCGTAGGGATGGCGCTGGCCGGTCTCGCCGGTGTCATCGGCGCCCCGGTCATAGGCGCCTATCCTTCGATGGGCGACAACCTCCTGCTGCTGACCCTGATCGTGGTCGTGGTCGGTGGCACCGGATACATCCAGGGCACCATGTTGGGGGCGCTCGTCATCGGGCTCTTGGACACCTTCGGCAAGGCCTATATCCCGGAGGCGGCTCTGTTCTTCTCCTACATCGTCTTCCTGGTGGTCTTGCTGGTGAGGCCCAGCGGGCTCATCGGCCGGAAGGTGTTCTAGATGGACGAGTGGCCGGAAAAGTCTCCGGAAGTGAGGGCTCGGATCGCCGAAGGGACCGCGGCTTCGACCGCGAGGGCCTCGCGCCCCTTCATCGCCGTCACCCTGCCCATCCTGGTTATCGGCGTCGTGGTGCTGGTGCTTCCCTTCTTCCTTCCCTCCTTCGTCTCCAGCCTGGTCACCAAGATGATGATCTACGCCCTCTTCGGTCTGTCGCTCAACATCATATGGGGATACGCCGGCATCCCCAGTTTCGGCCACGCCGCCTTCTTCGGGGTGGGGGGATATGCCACCGGGATACTGATCCTCAGGGCCGGCATCGAGAACTTCTGGCTCAACCTACTACTCGCCATCATCGTGACCGCGGTGGTGGCTGCCATCCTCGGCGTCCCGGCCTTCCGGGTGTTCGGGGTGGGGGCGGGGGCTTCCAACCCCATCTACTTCCTACTCGCCACCATCGCCTTTGGAGAGCTTCTCTCCCGGGGAGCTATCGCGCTACGTCCCATCACGGGGGGATCCACCGGCATATCCGGGATCCCCGAGCCCAACTTGGGCTTTGGCATCGATATCAACTCAAGCAACTACTACTACCTAGTCTTTGTCATCCTGGTCATCTGCACGTACCTGATATACCGGATCGTGAACTCGCACTACGGTTACGCTCTGCGGGGCATACACGACAACGAGCGGCGCATGCAGGCTCTGGGTTACAACACTTGGCTCTACAAGTACACGTCCTGGATCCTTGCCGGAGTGTTCGGGGGGATAGCCGGGGTCCTCTTCGCCTACTTCGGCGGCACCATGGTCCCGAACAACCTGGCCATGATCACGAGCGATGTCGCTTTCTTGATCGTCATCCTGGGGAGCACCACCGTCTTCTTCGGACCGATCGTGGCCAGTATCGTCTACGTGGGCATCGAGTACATCGCCAGTCTTTACCTGCCCGCCCGCTGGCCCCTCATCTTCGGAGCGTTGTTCGTGGTGACGATCATGCTCATCCCCCAGGGATTGGGCGTGGGGATCCTCAAGGTATGGAGGAGGCTCATCCGTGGCGCTGCTTGAGACCAAAGGACTGTTCGTGTATTTCGGGGGTCTGGCTGCGGTCCAAGACGTGAGCTTCGCCGTCGAGCCGGGGGAAAGACTGGCCCTTATCGGTCCCAACGGAGCCGGCAAGACCACGCTCTTTAACGTGCTCAGCGGCCAGCTGAAACCCTCGGCGGGCAAGGTGTATTTCAAAGAAAAGGACATCACCGACTACTCGGTCTATTCCCGCACGCACATGGGCATGGCCCGCTCCTTCCAGATCACCAGCCTGTTCCTTTACCAGACGGTGGAGGTCAACGCCCTCATCGCTCTTCAGGGCATGCAGAAGAGCCGGTACGGCGTCCTCCGCTACTTCCTCAAGGACAAGGCTCTGCGGTCGACAGCCCAGGAGCTGCTCGAGTCCATGGATCTGTGGGAGCTGAGGGCCGAAATAGTGAGCTCGCTTGCCTATGGGCAGCAACGGAAGCTGGAGATAGCCCTCAGCCTGGCCAGCGATCCGGAGCTACTGCTCCTAGACGAGCCCAGCTGCGGACTCACCACCACCGAAAGCGCGGACATCACCTCGCGCATCCGGGATCTGGGCTCCAAGATCACGGTCCTCATGATCGCCCACGACATGGACCTGGTCTTTGGGGTGGCAGAAAGGGTCATACTCCTACACTACGGGGAGATCGCCTGCGAGGGCACCTGCGACGAGATCCGCTCCAACGAGATGGTGAAAGAGATCTACATGGGCTCCCGCAAATCGCTCTCGCGCAGCGAGTGAGCGTTCGGTGCTCCAGATAGACGACATCCACACCTGGTACGGGGACAGCTACATCCTGCAGGGCGTGTCCCTGGAGGTGAAGGCTGGGGCCATCGTTGCTCTCTTGGGCCGGAACGGCATGGGTAAGACCACGACCATCCGCTCGATCATGGGGCTCACCCCCCCACGCAAGGGCAGCATCAGCTACAACGGCCAGAACATCGTGGGCCTGAGTCCCTACAAGATCGCCCGGCTGGGTATCGGGCTGGTTCCCCAGGGCCGGATGATCTTCTCCTCCCTTTCGGTGACCGAGAACCTGAAGATGGCCGCCCGGGTAGGTGACAAGCAAGACCCCTGGACTCTGGAGAAGGTGTTCTCCCTCTTTCCCAAACTGGAAGAGAGGCGCAAGAACAAAGGCAATCTCCTCTCTGGGGGCGAGCAGCAGATGCTGACCATAGCCCGGGCGCTCATGACCAATCCCGATCTCGTCCTGTTCGACGAGCCGTCTGAGGGGCTTGCTCCCGTGGTGGTGGAAGAGGTCTTTCGGGTGATCGAGCAGCTGAGAGCGGCCGGACAGTCCATCCTCTTGGTGGAGCAGGACTTCGGCATGGCCATGAGCGTTGCGGACTATGCGTATATAATGAGCAAGGGGACCATCGTCTACGAATCCGCGCCGGACGAACTCATCAACAACGAAAGCGTCAAGAGCGCATACCTCGGTGTGGGTGAGTGAGATGGGACTTGAAACGAGGGAAGTGCGGTAGAACGAAGAGGGAAGGCAAACGCAGAAGGAGGGGTGAGGGTATGAACAAGAGACTTCTGATCCTGGTTCTGGTCCTAGTGCTTGGGGTCAGCGCGTTGGCTGTGGCCTGCGGCGGAGACGAGACCACCGAGACCACGGCCGGTGGCACCGAGACCACAGCCGGCGGCACCGAGACCACTGCGGCGCCCAGTGGCGAGCCGGTCAAGATCGGGTACAACGCGGGATTCACCAGTTTCATGGCCTATGACGTCGAACTCGCCGAGAGAGGGATCAAGACGGCGTTTGCCATGCTTGATAACCAGATCATGGGCCGGCCCATCGAGTACTTCGCCGAGGATAACGGGTCCGACCCCGTCCAGGCGGTCGACAAGGCCCGGAAACAGGTGGAGAGCGACGGCATCAACGTCATGATCGGCCCGATCTTCTCGCCTTCGGCCAAGGCCGTGGCCGACTACCTGGGCAAGTCCACAGGCATACCGCAGATGTCCATCGTGGGACAGCCGACGGACAACCTGGAGACAGGCAACAACCTGGCCTTCATCCACACCGGCTTTTTCGACTCTCACGGGTACTACTTCGGCAAGTTCCTGGCGGAGAAGGGTTACAAGACGGCCAACTGCATCCACTACGACGACACGCCGGCCTATGCGCTTCAGGCCGGTTTTGAGAAGGCGTTCGTGACCGAAGGCGGCGGCGAGGTGCTGAGCACCAACTACCTGCCTTTGGACGCGGTCGATTTCAGCGCTTATCTGTCGGCCATGAAGCCCGCCGATGTCACCCTGTTCTGGATCTTCGGCAACGGGGCCGTCCCCTTCGTCAAGCAATACAACGACTACGGTCTCACTGCTCCACTCGCCGTGCCCATGTCCAACAACTTCAGCGACGAGCAGTTGGCGGAACTGGGCGATCTGGGGCTGGGCATGCTTGCCTGCGACTACTACGCCTACACCATCGACAACCCGATGAACGCGGAGTTCGTTGCCGCCCACAAGGAGCTGTACGATGGTCAGCCGCCGACTCCGCAGGCCTATGGCGCGTGGCAAGGCGTCATGCTCTACGCGGCGGGCTTGGAGGCCACCAACGGCGACACCACGCCGGCCAAGGTGATCGAAGCCATGTCGACCATGAGCGTCGACGCCCCGACCGGCACTCTGACCATGGTCCCCTACGAGACCGTCTATCTCGGGCAGCGCAACTTCTACATGCTGGAGGTCCAGAAGGTGGGCGAGGCCTGGACCTGGGTACCGGTCAAGACCTACGAGAACGTCCTTCTGGGCGTGCTGGAGTAGATCCAGCACAGTCCTGAGCGATCAGGGCCGAGCACCGAGGCGGGGGCTTCACGCTGGGCGTGAAGCCCCCGCTCTTCCTTGACCCATCCCTCACAGACCGGCCTGGCCGCCCCACTGTCCGGCTCCACCGGCGGTACCGGCGCGAAATAGCCGGTATATATCGTGGTATAGTAATACCAACAACGCCGCACACACTTCCCTCGAAGACGCACGACGCAAGGGGGCCGCTCGTGAAGATCGAAGACATCAAGAAGATCGCGGTATTCGGGGCCGGGACCATGGGGCCGGGCTTGGCCCAGGTGTTTGCCACCGCCGGCTACGACGTCACGATGTACTCGCGGAAAGCCGAGACCCTCGACAAGGCGATGTCTGTGGCCCGAGCCAACATCGGCACCTTCGTCGAGTGCGGTCTCCTCTCCGAGGAGGCGGCCCCGGGCATCGACGCTCGCATCAAGACCACCCGCTCGGTGGAGGAAGCTGCGACGGGCGCCGACTTCGTCATAGAGAGCATCGCCGAGAAGATGGACGCCAAGCAGGTCCTCTACGAGGAACTGGACCGCATCTGCCCCCAGGGCACCATCATCAGCAGCAACACCTCGTACCTCAACATCTACGAGATCATGCCGGCCGCTCGGCTGCCCCAGACGGTCATAGCCCACTGGTTCGCGCCTCCCCACATCGTTCCCCTGGTCGAGGTCGTCAAAGGACCGGAGACCAGCCGGGAAACGGTCGAATTCGTGGTGGAACTGCTCAAGAAAGTGGACCGCGTGCCCATCGTCATGGAGAAGTTTGTGCCGGGGTTCTGCATCAACCGCTTCCTGCGCATCCTCGGCCGCGAGATCTTCTTCCTGCTCGACAACGGCTACATGACTCCGGACCAGCTCGATCTGGCGGTCAAGGCCAGCCTCATCCCCCGGGCGATGGTCTTGGGCTTCGTCCAGCGCTACGACTTCACCGGGATCGATCTCAGCTACGGCAACCTCCAGAACCCGGATTTCATAGAGCCACCGGTCGACAACGACCCCCGCAGCCTGCGCGAACTGATGGAGCAGGGCGACCTGGGGGTGAAGACCGGCAAAGGCTTCTTCGACTATAGCGACCGTCCCCTGGAGCAGGTTCTCAGAGAGCGGGACGTCGCGCTCATCAAGGTGTTCGAAGACGTCAAAGACCTAATCTACAAACAGGTATAGGATTCAGGGGAGTCAGCATGAAGCTACCTGCAGGCAAAGTCATCATCACAGCTTCTCTCAACGGTGCGTTCGTCACCAAGGAGATGAATCCCAACGTCCCAGAACAACCTGACGAGATCGCCCAGGCCGCACTGGAGTGCTACAACGCAGGGGCTGCCATCGTGCACATCCACGCCCGCGACGAAAAGGGCCAGCCCACCGGCACCAAAGAGAAGTTCGAAGAGATCATGGCGGCCGTACGGGGCAAATGCAGCGAGATCATCGTCCAATTCTCCACGGGGGGGGGAGCGAACCTGACCATCGAGGAACGCGTCCGCTGCCTCGATGCCAAGCCGGAGTCGGCCTCGCTCAACATGGGCACCTTGATGCGTCAGACCGGGGCTTTTGCCGGCACCCCGTTCTCCAACATGACCAAGGACATCGAGGCCTGGGCGGCCAAGATGAAGGAACTCGACATCAAGCCCGAGATGGAGTGCTACTCACAGAGCATGTACCGAGACGTGAACAACCTGATCAAAAAGGAGCTGATCAAGCCTCCCTACTACGTGAACTTCGTGCTCGGGATGGTATACCAGGGCGCCATCGAGGCGACCCCGGAGACCTTGTGGTCGATGTACGATTTCTTACCCGAGAACTGCTACTTCAACTGCACCGCCACTTCGGCTGCCCAGCTCCCCGTGACCACCATGGCGATGATCATGGGCGGATGCGTCCGGGTGGGGCTCGAGGACAACATCTACTACTCGAAAGGCGTGCTGGCCTTGAGCAACGCCCAATTGGTCGAGCGTTCGGCCCGCGTCGCCCGGGAACTGAACATCGAGCCCGCCACGCCCGCCGAAGCCCGGGAGATCCTGGGTATCGTCAAGCGCTGACGGGCGGGACCGACGGGCAAGGCTGATAGAACACGCCGACAGGAAAGGACGGTTGCGGCATCATGGACGACCTGTTCTCCTTGAAGGGAAAGAACGTCGTCATCGTGGGTGGAGCCGGAGGTATAGGGAGCGGACTGGCGGAAGGGTTCGTTCGCTACGGCGCCCAGGTGGCCATCGCCGACATTAATCTGAACGGCTTGGAGAAAGCGGCCGCGGATATCGAGGCCGCTACCGGCCAGAAGATCAGGGCCTATCCGGTCGACACCGGCCAGGAAAGCAAGGTCCAGGAACTGGTGGCCAAAGTGGTGGGCGACATGGGGCGGGTCCACGTGCTCGTCAACGCTCAGGGTTTCAACATCAAGGCGCCGGCCACCGAGTTCCCCATCGAGGACTGGGACAGGCTTTTCTCGGTGAACGTCCGGGGGGTCATGATCTGCTGCAAGCATTTCGCGGCGCACATGGTCGAGCAAGGAGGCGGCAAGATCATCAACTTGTCGTCGATACGCGGAGCCAGAGCGGCACTGGGCGGCAATCTCGCCTATTGCGCCAGCAAGGGCGCCGTGGACATGATGACCAGGCAGTTGGCCGTCGAGCTGGCGGCAAAGAAGGTGCTGGTGAACGCGATCGCGCCGATCATCACCATCACTCCCATGACCGAGGAGCGGGTCAAGCGGGAGGCCGACCGCTACGAGAAGATGCTGGTCAACGTCCCCATGAACCGTATGGGCACTGTGGCCGACCTCGTGGGACCGGCGGTCTTCCTGGCCTCGGCGGCCTCTGATTTCGTCACCGGGACGATTCTGTATCCCGACGGCGGGACGATGGCGTTCGTCTGATCGGCCGGAATCTGCCGTCGATCCTCGATCCCCCTAGAGTGTCGAGAACGACCATGCCAAGACCGCGAGTGAGTATCGAGCAGAGTGACAAGCCGGCGAACGCCGGCGAGGGCGCCTTCCTGGTACGGGCCCTGGCGAAAGGCTTGGCCGTGCTGGGGCTGTTCGATGCCGAGAACCGGGAGTGGACCCTAGACGAGATCGCCGAGGGGACTGGTCTTCCGAGAATGACCGCCTACCGCATGATCCGTACCATGGAGCAGGCAAGCTACCTGGTCCGGGACCCTGTGACCAGCCGTTACCACCTCGGTCCGGCGCTCCTTGCGACCACGTATATCTCGGAGACGTACTCCGAACTCGTGGCCATCGCGCGGCCCTACCTCCGTGACCTGGCTGCGGAGACGGGGGAGTCGGCCACTCTCGCCGTTGAGGTGGACGGAGTGGCGGTCAGCGTGGACACGGTCGACACCACCCGTCCTTTCCGACGGGAGGTGGCCCAAGGCCGGATCATCGGGGACACGGCCAACGCGCACGGCAAGGTCTTCGCTGCTTTCAAGTCCGAGGGGGAAAAGGCCGAGATCCTCGCTCTCCCGCGTGCGCAGACCACGCCCCACACGATCACCGATCCCGCGACGCTGGCCGCCGAGCTGGAGCGGGTGGAGCGGGAGGGCATCGCCTTCGACCTGGAGGAGAGGAATACCGGTACCTGTGCCGTGGCCGCGCCGGTGCGCGACCAGCTGGGGAAGGTGATCGCGTCTATCTCGCTGATCGTCCCCACGGGCCGGTTCGGGGACGAGGAGAGACTGCGGTTCGTGCAGGCCACTAAGGCTGCCGCCACGTCTCTCTCTGCCTTCCTTGGCTACTCGAATCGAGAGGAGTAGCACAGCCGACTCGGGCGGTACCCGGCAATGACGAAGAAGCCCCGGGGCCGGCTTTCGCCGGCCCCGGGGCTTCGTACCGCTAGGACTCTCGTCGAGCAGTGACGGTGTCCACTAGTACGTTTCCTCTTGGGCGTGGGGCACGAAGCCGTACTCCTCGCTGCGGAAGACCTCCTCCTTCAAGTCCTCGTCCGTGGCCTTATAGACCTTACACAGAAGGCACGTGAGGTCGGGCGAGCCATACATGGGATCGAGGTGGTCGTTGCCCGTAAGCACGTTGGGGTTGGATATCGTCAGTCCGTGGTATCCCTCGGCCGGTTCCTCCGGATAGAAGCAGTTGGCTGTGGCCATCAGGACACCCCTCTTGATACCCGGGAAGGCCCGCAGCTTCTGTCTTACCCGACCCCGCGGGGACTCTATCCAGACGATGTCGCCGTCCTCCACGCCGTAGAGCTTGGCCGTGTCCGGATGAAGCTGAGCCGTGGGGAACTCCGTGAAGCTGCGCAGCCAAGGGAGATTGCGGTACTGGCTTAGGAAGAAGTAGGGCTGGCGATAGCCGGTCGTCATGACGATCGGATACTCCTTGAAGAGCTCCGGCGTGGAAACCGGGCTTTCTCCGGGCTCGTTGTAGACCGGCAACGGATCGTAGCCCAGCGACTCCAGGTGTTTCGAATAGAACTCGAACTTGCCCGTGGGACTGGGGAAACCCCCGCCTTCTCGCCAGTAGTCGGTCTTGTACTTGTAGTACACCTGGTCGGGGCCGGTGCAGCAACTGACCAAACGCGCGCTGAAGTCCTTCCACTTCATGTTCCCCTTGCGAACCTGATGGTCCAAGCACTTCTCCGTGTCTTCGAACCAGAGATCCGGAACAACCCTCTTGCCTATCTCGTTGAAGATCCAGACGTCCGGCTTGGCCTCTCCCGGCGGATCGACGACCTTGTTATGAGCTTCTATCATGAACCGCGGGTGCATATCGTAGAGGTCGTCCATCTCCAACCAGTGCGTCGCCGGCAGGATGATGTCGGATGCTTCGCACATCGGGCCCATGAACAGGTCGCAGTGCGCCATGAACTCAACATTCTCGATGGCCTCCACCACTTCCTTGGTGTTGGCCATGTGCACTATCTGCTGTCCGCCCACGCTGAACCATACCTTGATGGGAGCCTCACCGGAATTGATGGCCTTGACCATGGTATCGGGGTTGCAGGTCCGGGCTGCGCCCATCTTGTACTTATCGATGCCTATGATATGGCTCTTCATCTCGTCGGTGAGAGGAAGCTCCAGGAAGAAGTCTTCGATCAGGCCGGTCTCGGGGAGCACCCAACTGATCATGCTCCCGGGCCGCTCGATGTTTCCCGCGAGACCCATAAGACAGGTGATGGCCCTTATGGTGTAACCGCAGTTGGCCTGCCGCTCGAGGGAGCTGCCCACCTGGATGGTGCCGGGGGTGTCGATGGCGAACATGCGGGCCGCGTCGGTGACGTGTTCCTTGGGAATCCAGCAGATGTCGGAGACCTTCTCCGGAGTGAAGTCCTTGACCCTTTCCCGGAGCTCATCGAATCCATAGGTCCAGTTTTCGACGAACTCCTTGTCCCAAAGCTCCTCTTCGAAGATCACGTTCGCCATGCCCATGGCGAGAGCGCAGTCGGTGCCTGGACGCGGCTGGATCCAGAGGGTGGCGCGGGTGGCGTAAGCACTGGCCCGCGGATCGATGATGATGAGGTTCTTGCAGTAGTCCACCGAGCGCATGAACCAATAGCCCATCTCGGAGTCGGCGCTCGAGATCTCGAGCTGTTTGGCCCACATGATCTGGGTCTTGGGGAATTCCCCGCCCCAGCCGTGGTAGTCGCAGTAGAGTCTGCCGTATCCTGTCACCAGTCCGTAAAGACCGAGCCTGGGGCTGTGGCAGACATACCCGGGTGTGATGATGTTGGCGGTGCCGAGGGAACGGGCTAAACGGTGGGTGTACCGGTTGTAGCCGCGGCCGGTACCCTGGGAGATGGCGATGGTGTGCGCACCATGGTTGTCGATGGCATCGCGCATCTTCTCCGCTATGGTGTCGAGGGCCTCGTCCCAGGAGATCCTCTTCCACTTGCCTTGGCCCTTGCGTCCCACCTGTTTCATAGGGTACTTGAGGCGGTAGGGATTATCGATGTGCTGGATGCTCGACAGGCCCTTGGAGCACATCGTGCCACCGGTCATGGAATGGGGGTTGCCCTCGATGTGGATGACGACGCCGTCCTCCTTTGTCACTTTGACGCCGCAACCACCGTGGCAGCTCTTGCAGGTTGAATATACGATTTCTCTTTTTGCCATAAGTGTCTCCTCAGCACAGACCGAGTGCCTAGTAGGCAGCGGATTTGGGCAGGATGGGCCTGTAGATGCCGACCTTGAGCACCCCGTACTTCAGCGAGAACGCCCCGATCGTATGACACACGATCGCGAAGACCAGCAACCCCGCCGACGCCTCTCCGGCGAACCAGCTGACGATCGATATCACGAAGGGGATGACGATACCCAGCGCCACGATGCCCGGCCAGAACACCCAGGCCAGTTTCCCCCGGGTGAGCTCTTTCACCGACAGCTCGGCCGTGGTCGACTGATAGTTCGCGTTGATTAGGTACGCAACGATCAGCAGGGCGTTTATGATCAGCATGAACCGGGTGACCGACTCTGCCGGTCCTATCACGTCTTCGCCGGTGACCAACCCTACGCCCATGATCAGAGCCAAGCCGTCCGCGATGCCCATGAGAAGGAACACGATGGGCAGCAGCCCCGTGTTCCAGAAGGGCACGCTCTTACAGTAGCTCATGGCGAATCCGCAGTAGATCCCGGTCAAGACCACGAAGATACCGGCCAGGATCATGAAGACCCAATTGACCACGTAGACGGCGTCGTAAGCCCCACCAGAGACCACGTCGTAGGCAAGTAGGTACAGCAGCACCAACTGAATGGCTCCGAAGACCACGAAGATCACGGTGAAGACTATCCCCCGGGCGAACCACGAAGTCTTCCAAGCCTTGCTGAAGGGTGGGAAGGTCTTCCAGAACCGCAGAGGCTTTCCGAGGTAGGCGAAATGCAAGGGCAGCTTGAAGAGCACGATCATGATCCAGCCGAAAAGCGCTCCCCACCAAGCGGTCTTGGCGGCAGTCTCGCTGAAGAACAGCGACACCAGATAGAGACCGGAACCGAGGGCCGAGAAGACCTCTGCTATCCAGACGAGCAATCCCTTGCCCTCGATCCACTCGGTCTGAGCCATGGGCTTGACCATCCACTCGTGGGTGACCATCCATTGACGGGCTGTTCTTGCGTTCATGTGGCCACTCCCCTACCTAGTCCGCGTTCTTCTTGGCGAGTTTCTCCTTGACCGGAGCATAGACGGTGCTCAAGTGCTGGATGTGGCTACCCGTTTGAGCTTCGATGGGCGCCTTGTTCGAAGGAGCTCCCCCAAGCTTGTAGTCGATGTAGTAGACGGACGGCTCGGTGCCGTATTCGGGGTGCAGCACGAATCCGTTCCGTTCTCGGATCAGTTTGGACACGTTGCTGTTGGGGTCTTCGAGGTCGCCGAAGGTCAGGGCCCCGGCTTGGCAGACGTTCACACACGCCGGAGTGGCCTCCCGGTCAACACCCGGAACTAGACCCTTCTCAAGACCGGCGTCGATCCGCTCGAGGCAGAAGTTGCATTTCTGTGTCGTGCCCTTCTGATGTGGATAGAGCTCTTGCCCCTTCTTCTCAAAGCCGGTCAAAGCGTGATCTGGGAAGTAATTGACGCTTCTCT
This sequence comes from uncultured Gaiellales bacterium, assembly GCA_964497095.1. Lineage (GTDB taxonomy): Bacteria > Actinomycetota > Thermoleophilia > RBG-16-64-13 > RBG-16-64-13 > CAVPLM01. The sequence continues at coordinate 46,386 of CAZCCL010000004.1, forward strand.
TCCGGGATAGATAGGTACGGTTTTGGTATGGGCAGGCGATGACGCAGTACCGGCAGCCGAAGCACTTGTCGGGATCGATCGCGACGATACCGTCCTCGCGCTTGTGGGACGCCTCGGTGGGGCAGGCGTCGACGCACGGTGCCTCTTTGCATTGGTTGCACCTGACCGGGTACGTGGTCACGTCGACGCTGATCCCATCATCGACCTCGAGGGCGATGAGTCTGGGCCAAGTCACCCTGAGCGGCAGGAAGTGCTCGATCCTGCATGCGGCTACGCACGCATGACATCGGACGCACTTCGCGAGGTTGATAACCATTCCCCATCTCGCCATCGGCCCCTCCTATGTCTCGCTAGGCTTCTGTCTGCAAGTGCCCGCCCCGAGACCGCGCTCAAGGGGGGTCTCCCAGTGCGCTATATGGATCGAACCAGAAGGATTGTAGCACAGTTGATGATATCGCTATAATGCACAACGTTAATCACAATACCGTTTGTATGCGTTTCTGAAGGGGCCGGAGGGCTGGAAAAACCCTGGCTGGGCCGGCCGGAGATGTTTGCGCGGCGCCTCCGGAAAAGCTAGGATGAAGGCGTGCGGCACGTCTTTGAGGGCAAAGTGGGCTCGATTCCTGAGACGGGGGTGCTCTCCAATGGCATATGGCTACGCGGGAAGACTGCTGTTTGTCGACCTGACCAACGGTACCATCAATGAAGAGACTCCGGAAGAGAGCTTCTATCGGCAGTGGATCGGTGGGACCGGGCTGGGGGTCAGGGTGACCATGGAGCGCACCAAACCCGGGATCGATCCTCTGGGATCGGATAACCTACTCTCTTTCACGACGGGACCGCTGACCGCGACCGGCGTCTACGGGGGGGGAAGATATACGGTCACGACCAAGTCACCCCTGACGGGAGCCTGGGCCGACTCCAACTCCGGGGGCTACTTCGGGCCGGAACTGAAGAATGCCGGCTTCGACGGGATATTCTTCACCGGCGCCGCCGAGCGCCCGGTCTGCCTGGTGGTGGATGCCGGACAGGCACGGCTCATCGGAGCCGAGCAAGTCTGGGGGAAAGACACCTATGAGACCGAAGATGCCCTCCAGGCTGAATTAGGGGATACGGGTAGCTGGAAGATCTCCTGCATCGGCCCGTCGGGCGAGCAGTGCTCCCTTCTCGCCGGGATCGTCAACGAGAAGGGGAGGATCGCCGCTCGGTCGGGGGTAGGCGCGGTGATGGGCTCGAAGAAACTCAAAGCGATCGCGGTCCGAGCCGGCAAGGGCGCCCGCATCGGCGTGGCCGACAAGGCCGGACTCAAGGAGGTCCAGAAGGGCTACAGCGAGGCCCTCAAGGCCAGCCCCTTTCACCAGGGGCTGACCGCCGCGGGCACGGGAGGAGGCACGAGCTTTCTCCTCTCCATCGGCGACTGCCCCGCGGACAACTGGGCCCGCACCGGCAGTGACGCGCTGCCCGGGTGCGGCAACCTCGACGGCGCCAACATGGACGTCTTCAAGCTGAAGCCCTACGGCTGTCATGCCTGCCCCATCCGTTGCGGGGCGCTCATTCAGATCAAGGAAGGCCCGTTCGCCAGCCAGGACGAGCTCCACCGGCCCGAATACGAGACCCTGGCCGCCCTTGGAGCCTGTTGCCGGAACGACAATGTGGAGGCGGTCATCCGGGCCAACGAGATCTGCAATCGCTTCGGTCTCGACACCATGGGCGTGGGGAACAGCGTCTCGTTCGCGATGGAGTGCTACGAGAACGGTCTCATCAGTTCGAGCGAGATCGGGGGCCTGGAGCTCACGTGGGGAAACCCGGAAGCCCTGGTCGCCCTCACCGAGCAGATAGCGAGAAGGGAGGGCCTCGGCGCGGCGCTGGCCGACGGGTCCAAGGTGGCGGCCGAGCAGATAGGCCGGGGCAGCGCGGAGTACGCCATGCACGTGGCCGGCCGGGCGGTCCCATATCACGACCCCCGCCTCGCCCCCAGCAGCGGCACCTTCTATATCGGCGACGCCCAGCCCGCCCAGCATCTGGGACCTCAGGGCATGGCGGTGCTCGAGCAGGGGGCGCCCCTGGGAGAGGATCCCCTGCTGCAGCCGGGTGATTCGGGCGAGCTCTTTGGGGACTACGACAAGAAGGGTGATATCTACGCCCGCGGGGCCGCCTACATCCAGCTGCTCAGCTCCGCCGGGCTCTGCGCCCTCTACGCCCAGTTCTACACTCCTCCCGTGGTGGAGCTCCTGCGGCCGGTCACGGGTTGGGACATGGACTGGAGCGAAGGGCTGAAGGCGGGAAGGCGGATACTGACCTTGCGGCAGGCTTTCAACTATCGCGAAGGCCTCACTCCCGAGGCGTTCCGCCTGCCCAAGAGATTCGAGACGCCGCTGAGTGTCGGACCGGCGGCAGGGCAAGACATCCCGTTCGCCTACCTACGGGAGAAGTACTTCGAGACTATGGGTTGGGATCCACAGACCGGTGGGGCCCTGGCGGAAACGCTCGCCGATCTGGGTATAGACGCGTCACTGGTGGCCTGAGCCGCCAGGCGTTTCGGCATGAACGGCTCAGTGGTGAGCCCGGAGGGATCGAGAGTCGCGCTCGCCGGGTCCGCAGTTGAGCGGCCCCGAGGGAAGGAAGCGGCATGATCGTTGGTGTACCTACCGAAGTGAAGAACCAGGAGTACCGGGTGGCCCTGGTCCCGGCCGGAGTGCGCACCCTGGTGGATGACGGTCACACCGTCCTTATCCAGGCCGGAGCCGGGGAAGGCTCCGGCATCTCAGACGCGGAGTACGCCGAGGCCGGGGCCCGGATCCGCCCCACAGCCGAAGCGGTCTACGCCGAAGCGGAGATGATCGTCAAGGTCAAAGAGCCCTTGCCCCAGGAGTACCCGCTCCTCAAAGAAGACCAGGTGCTCTTCACCTATCTCCACCTGGCTCCCGCCCCGGAGCTGACCCAAGCCCTCCTTGACCGAAGGATCGTGGGCATCGCCTATGAGACCGTGCAGCTGGCAAACGGTTCTCTGCCTCTCCTTACCCCCATGAGCGAGGTCGCCGGCAAGCTCTCCATCCAGGTGGGGGCCCACTGGCTGGAAAAAGAGAACGGGGGCTCGGGCGTGCTCTTGGCCGGGGTGCCCGGGACCTCACCCGGTGGTGTGGCCATCATCGGGGGCGGGGTGGTGGGGACCAACGCCGCCAAGGTGGCCCTGGGCATGGGAGCCAACGTCACCATCCTCGACATCAGCCTGGACCGGCTCCGCTACCTGTCCGACGTCTTGGAGGGGCGCCTCACCGTGCTTTCCTCCGACGTCTACAGCGTGGAGCGGGCGGTGATCGCCGCGGATCTGGTAATCGGGGCTCTTCTCATACCTGGGGCCAAAGCCAAGAAGGTGGTCAGCCGGGAGATGATCGCCAAGATGAGGAAAGGCTCGGTCGTCGTGGACGTGGCCATCGACCAGGGGGGCTGTGTGGAAGGGGCCCGGCCCACCTCTCATGACGACCCCGTCTATACCCAGGACGGGGTGACCATGTACTGTGTGGCAAACCTGCCCGGTTGCGTATCCCGCACCTCCACCTTCGCTCTTACCAACGCCACCTTCCCCTACGTGCGCCTCTTGGCCGGCCGGGGCTACAAGGAGGCGCTCAAGGCCGATCCGGCTCTGGCCACGGGCCTGAACGTGCACAAGGGCACATTGGTGAGCCGGGTGGTGGCCGAGGGGACCGGCCTTAGCTACTCCCCCTATGAGGAAGATGCTGCCTAAGGGTGCGACGGCCGGGCGGCCAGCCCCGGGCGAGGGGCCCCGGTGCGTCCGACCAGAAAGGACCGATGAAAGCCATGATCTCTGAAGCCGAACTGAAAGAACTCTCCTTCGACGGGGCCCCCCAGATGGTGTGCGAGGTGCCTGGGCCCAAGGTGGCGGCCCTCATGGCCGAATCCCACAAGTACGAAGCCTTCACCCGGGGGGGCGGGGGATTCCCTGTCATCCTGGAACACGGCAAAGGGGCCACGGTCAAAGACGCCGACGGCAACCTCTACATCGACATGGCCGCCGGGGTGGCGGTGAACGCCGTGGGGCGGGGGCACCCCCAGATCCTGGAGGCCATCCGACGCCAGGCGAGCGTCATCATGCACACCACCGACATCACCAACCCCAAGCGCATCGAGCTCGCCAAGAAGGTCTCCGGGATCATGCCCGAAGGCCTCAAGAGAAACTGTCACACCTCTTTCTTCCAGGCCGGATCTGATGCGGTGGAGACGGCCATCAAGTTCTCCCGCCGCCACACCGGCCGCACCCAGATCCTGGCCTTCCAAGGGGCCTACCACGGGGTGTGGTGCGGCACCAGCGCCCTTACCACCGGCTACAACTACCGCCATGGCTGGGGCCCGCTTATCGCCGGGGTCCAGCACCTCCCCTATGCCTACTGCTACCGCTGCCCCTTCGACATGACCTACCCGGCCTGCGAGGTGCAGTGCGCGAAATACGTGGACTACGTCCTTAACACCCCGTATACCGCCGCCGACGACGTGGCGGCCGTCATCGTGGAATCCGAGCAGGGCGAAGGGGGCTATGTGGCTCCCCCGCCGGAGTTCTTTCAGATCATAAAGGAGGCCTGCGACAAGTACGGCTGCCTCTATGTGGCCGACGAGGTGCAGTCCGGAGCGGGCCGCACCGGCAAGATGTGGGCCATCGAGCACTCCGGGGTGGTGCCGGACATACTTACCTGGGGAAAAGGCATGGGGGGCGATCTTCCCATGGCCGGCATCACCTACCGGGCGGATATCGAGGAGAGCCTCGCCGAGGGATCGCAGCCCTCGACCTTTGCCGGTAACGCTCTGGGCTGCGAGGTGTGTATGACCAACATCGACCTTCTCACCGACCCGGAGACGGACCTCATGGGCCGGGCAAGCGCGCTGGGGGACGAGATCCAGGGCGTGCTCAAGGAGGCCCAGAAATCGGTGGAGGCCATCGGGGACGTGCGCGGACGGGGGCTCATGATCGGCTGTGAGATCGTGGCCGACCAGAAGACCAAGGAGCCGCCGACGCCCGCCCGGGTGGGGGAGCTGGCCATGAAGCTCCTTAACCGAGGGATCCTCATCACCCCCTGCGGGCGCTACGGCAACGTGTTCCGCTTCATGCCGCCGCTCACCATCCCCAGGGACTACGCCATGAAGGCCACCGAGATCATGATCGAGGTGCTCAAGGAGTTCCAGCGGGCCTGAAGGCCGACCTTGCTCGCCGCGCCACAGCGTGCCCGCCGTCCGGCCACGCTGTGGCGGACGGTTGAGCGCCAGGGAGGTAACCTCCTTTCGGAGTCGAGAGGCTGCGACCCGTCACCAAGAAGGGAGCGAACGTGTCACTGAAGTACAAGGTGTTTCTCCACAGCTATCTAGGCTTCAACAGTAACTCCACGTTGTTCTATGGGGAGAAGGACGCGATCCTGATCGATGCGTCCCAGCTCCTGAGCGACGCCCACAAGATGGTCGCCGAGATCATCCCCATGAGGAAGAACCTCACTCATATCTATGTCTCCCACTTCCACCCCGACCACCATTTTGGGCTGTGCGTGCTCCGGAGCGCCTTCCCGGAGGCAAAGATCGTGGCCCTTCCCAGCGTCGTCAAGGACGTGGTCTTCACTTCCAGCGACAAAGTGGACATGTGGGCCATCGATCGCTTCGGTCCGGACATCCCGAGCAAGACCACCATACCCATGCCGCTTCACGAACCTCGCCTCGAGTTGGAGGGCGAGGAACTGCTGTTCTCGGACGGCTGGGAGGGAGACAGCATCAACAACTCCGTGGTCTGGGTCCCGTCGATGGGGGTGGTCTGCGCGACGGACGTGGCTTTTCACGACTGCAACCTGTGGCCTATCGAGAGCAACGTCGAGCGGCGAGTGAAGTGGAGGGCCTCGATCAGCCAGCTCAAGGCTTTCGACCCCCGGATCATCATCCCCGGCCACCACGACGAGGCGAAGTTGCGGATGCTCGAGGAGGTCCAGGAGGACGGTTCCCGCACGTACACGGACTGCGTCGATTGGTCGCTCCGGTATCTGGATGTTTACGACGAGGTCTACGACACGGCTACGAACGGCGTCGAGCTGGTCGAGGGCATGAACAAGTACTACGGGGATGTGAAGGCCGAGGACTTCGCCCTCCACTGGCAGGCGCGACTGCTCTTCCCCCACAGTTGCCCCGACTGGTTCACTCCGTTGCCGGGCGAGCCCGGGAAGATCTTCCTCAATCCCAGCGGCGGATACGACGGCGATCCACCCAAGGAATAGACTGCAAGGGCCCCAAGAGAGACCCGTCGACCACATCCCTAAGCAGATCGAGGTCAGCAAACGAGGAGGGGAGCAAAGCGATGCAGCTTGAAGGTAGGGTGGCGCTCATCACCGGCGGCGGCACGGGCATCGGCGCGGCGGTCGCCGAGCGCTTCGTGGCGGAGGGCGCGAAGGTGTGTATCACCGGTCGGAGGCGGGAGATGCTCGACGAGGTAGCGGGTTCCCTGCCCGCCGGAAGCGTCACCGTCTTCTGCGGGGATGTCTGCGAGGAGGGCAATGCGCAGAAGATGGTCGAGGCCGCCCTGGGCATTGGCGGCCGGCTGGACATCTTGGTGAACAATGCCGCGATCGAGATGAACGAGAACGTCGTCGATATGGATCCGGCGATCTGGCGGCAGCAGCTGGAGGTCAACCTCACCGGGCCCTTCCTCATGATAAAGGCGGCCATCCCGAGAATGATCGAAGGGGGCGGAGGATCGATCATCAACGTGTCCTCCCTGGCGGGCGTTGTAGCTGTGCCGGGCGCGCCCGCTTACTGCACCACCAAGGCCGGGATAATCCATCTCAGCAGGCAGGTGGCGCTCGACTACGGCAAGCACAATGTGCGCTGTAACGTCATCTGCCCGGGTCCCGTGCGGACCAGCATGCTCGAGATGAATTTCAGACCCCTGGCGGAGCTTCTGAACACCGATATGGACGGGGTCTTCGAAAAGGTACGTCAGAACGTCCCCCTGCACCGTATCGCCAGCCCGCCGGACCTTGCCGGAGTGTTCGTCTTCCTGGCCGGTGACGACTCACGCTTCATGACCGGCTCCACGGTGCTCGCCGACGGCGGCATCCACATCATCGACGCGTTCGCCGCGGGGGTGGGCCATCTGGGGGCCGCTTGGGGGTAGGGGCGGGGCTCGGATTCGGACGGGGGCGCGGGCAGGGCTCGGACTTGGCTCTCGTGGGGCGCAGAGGCGATCCGCCCCCCGGGCCCGGGAGGGTCTGCCCCCCTTCGCAGGCAAGAAAGACCGGGGCCCCGCCGCGATACGCGGCGGGGCCCCGAATGTCTCTGTGACCTCCTCGGGCTCCGGCGTCACCTGCAGCTCCGAGGCGGTGGCTATTTCGTCAACGCTATGTCGCCCAGGTTGACGTCTTTCTCCGTGCTGATCTCGTCGAAGGTCATGGCGGCGAAGCCCGGGGCCGAGATGGTCAGCTTGTAGGCGCCCTCGGCCAACCCCCTGAACCAGAAATCGCCGAAGCCGTCGGTGGTGGCGGTCTGCGCCGCTCCTCCGTCTGCAGGGGTGAGGGTGCAGGTGGCTCCGACCAGCACCTCCTTTTCCACCGGGTCGTGAACCGTGCCCGCGACGAACTTCTTGGGGATGTTCAGATAGTAGACCCGGGGCTTGGCGCCCAGTTCGGGCTTCAACACCTCGGCCTTGGCGATCTCGGCGGCCAACTCGCTCTCCTCGCCGAATTTGATGGCGAGGGTGGGGCAGGCGTCGGCGCACCTAGGGATGGTCCACTCACCGCCGTCCAGCAGGTGAGCGCACCCGGTGCACTTCTGCGCCAGGTTGAGGTCGTCGTTGAAGTAGATGGCGTCGTATGGGCAGGCGTCCACGCACAGCCTGCACCCGGTGCACTTGACCGAGTCGATGATGACTAGGCCGTCGTCCCTCTTGTAGATGGCGCCTTCGATCGGGCAGGGTGGGATGCACGGG
>CAZCCL010000005.1:0-53063 GCA_964497095.1 uncultured Gaiellales bacterium
GCCGTGTCCCTTGGCCCGGGTGGCCACTCCTCGGCCACACCAGCCGTAGCCGGCCATCACCACGATCTTGCCGGCTATCATCCGGTTCGTGGCTCTGATGATGCCGTCCAGCGTCGATTGGCCCGTACCGTAGCGGTTGTCGAACATGTGCTTGGTCATCGCTTCGTTGACGGCCACGATCGGGTAGCGCAGCACGCCGTCACGCTCCATCGATTTCAGCCGGATGACCCCGGTGGTGGTCTCTTCCGTGCCCCCGATCACCCCCGCCGCCGCGTCGGTACGCTCGCCATGAAGAAGACCCACCACATCGGCCCCATCGTCCATCGTGATCTGGGGATGGAAGTCGATCACGCTCTGGATGTGCCGGTAGTAGGTATCGCGGTCTTCGCCCTTGATGGCGTACGTCGAGACCCCTTGTTCGACCACGAGGGCCGCCGCCACGTCATCCTGGGTCGATAGGGGGTTGGAAGCGCAGAGCGCCAGTTCGGCCCCTCCGGCGGCCAGCGTCCGCATAAGACTGGCGGTCTCGCTGGTCACATGCAGGCATGCGCCGATGCGCACTCCCGCGAGAGGCTTCTCTCTTGCGAAGCGCTCGCGTATGAAAGCGAGGACCGGCATCTCCTTCTCCGCCCATTCGATCCGCAGCGCTCCCGCTTTCGCCAGGCTCTTGTCCTTGACGTCATGATCCACCACCAGGCGTCTCCCTTCCCTCGGAACTCGTCAACACAGCCGCGGCCACCCGCAACCCCAGATGGGCCGCCACGACCACCATAGGCGCCAGTTCAGAACTCGCCCCCGCACAGCCTAGGATGGCGGCTATCTTCGCCTCGTGGTCGCTCAGACAGCCGTCATCCCCCACCCCGGCCACTATCCCGGGGACCACTATCATACCTTCCCCGGCGATGGGCAGGCCCGATGCATCCTCGGCCGGCATCGATCTTGACGTCACGAGTTCGGGGGCGTAGACCCCGGTCATGCTGGGGAAGCGGGGACCCACCAGGTCGTTGCTGGGCCCGGTCAGCGGAGAGCGCCAGGTGAGGTCGGCATGGTCGGTCACTGCCACCAGGGTGGATGCGCCGGATGCAGGGACATCGACCGCCCCTGTGAGCAGCGACCCGGCGCAGACATAGCCGACCGCATGCTTCCGCTCATCCGCAGTCACACGCGAGTGCTGAGAGACCGATCCCAGCATAGCTTCTCTCAGCCGGACGACCTCCGCCTCGCTTAGGAGGCGAGACAGGTCGGACACGCCGGCGCTTCGCAGAGAGACCACCGTGCCGCCCGGACCGGCCAGGCGCTCGGCGACGCCTGAGGCGAGCCTCTGCAGGCGCACTTCGGCCAGCGGACCAATCAGCACTCTCATTCGGGGGGAATGGGCAGCAGGGACTGGGCCACTGCCAGCAACTCCTCCTTGCTGAGGAGATACGAGAGGGTGTTGGACACCCAGTACAGCACCCCGTCGGCCCTCCACCAGACACGCTCCACCTTCTGGTTGGTGCCGACGATGGTGAAAGTGGTCCCGGCATCATCGACCTCCACGCCTTTCCCGGCAGCGGGGGCGTCCAGCCAGGTGGTCTCGGTGATGCCCATGTACTGGTCGGTGTACTCACCGTCTTCGATCAGGCGGTACAGCATCTTGAAGGCGGGGGCGGTGCCGCCACCCGTGTCGATATCGTAGGTCGCGCCCTCGGGTGGCATCCGCTCCACGAATCGGTAGCCGTCGGGAAGATAGGCCGGCGCCCTTACTGCGAAGGGGACCATCCGGGCGATCGTCTTCCAACCGCCCGCGTCGGGGATGTTGCTCGGGTCGGGGGGCGGGGCGTATTCCGCCGGAAGGGAGAAGTCCTCGCCGAGGAAGACGGTGACGCGCTCCACGGCGCTGTTCTTCTTGACCGATTCGGCTTCGACCACCGCACCCACCTGTTCGGCTTCCGCCCACATACCAGAGGGATACTCGACGGAAGTGGCCGTCTGGACGGAGCGGTCGGCGTTCCCCACGGTGCGGACCGTCGCTCCCAAGCTGCTCAGCCATTCCCCGGCCGCCGCGGCTGTTCCTGCGCGGCCGTTCGCGTTCAGCACGTCGACCTCCGTGCCGTTGAGGACGGCTTCATTACCGGCGCTGCTCCGAGAGGAACCGGCGCCCGTCGCTGTCGTAGTCGTCGACGAAACGGTGCCGGAGACCGTCTGCCCCGGATCGGGCGGCATGAGGAAGCTGCTCACCGCTTCGGCGATGACGTCCTCATCGACGAGGACGTACGAGGCGCCCCCGATGGTGTCGGTCGCCCCGACCACACTGAGCTGGCGGATGCGGCCACCATCGAGCCCTATTCCCCAATAGGCGAGCTTGAGGATGTCATTGGCTCCCAGATCGGTATCCACGTTCTTGAAAAGAGCGGTGACCAGCCTCGGCAGCTTGAAGGGCAGATCCCAGCCCATCGCCTGCTCCCGCACCGCGCCCAGGAAACGTTGCTGTCGCTCCATACGACCGAAGTCCAGGTTCTGGTCGTGCCTGAAGCGCACGTAGTCGAGGGCCTGGTCACCGTTCAGCAGCTGATAGCCGGGGGCGAGCTTGATCAGCTCCCATTCGGCGTTGTCGTTGTAGTAGCGGCGGTCGACGTCCAGGTACACCCCGCCCAGGGAGTTGGTGATGTCTCTGAAGGCGGCAAAGTCGATCTCCAGGTAGTGGTCGAGGTCGATGCCGGTCACCTGCTGGACCGTCCTGATCGTGAGAGCAGGACCTCCGTACGCATAAGCGGCATTGATCTTCGCCAGTCCGTGACCGGGGACCTCCACCCTGAGGTCACGCGGCAGCGAAAGGACGGAGAGGAAATCCCGGTCGGGATCTACGTGTACGAGGATGATGGTGTCGGAACGGCCGGGATCCCCCTCTTCGCTCTCCCGGCGATCGGATCCCAGGACGAGGAGGTTCATCCCCGTGGGGGCCTCAGGTAGCCTGGGCTCAGAATCGGGCTGCGCCTCAGCCTGGGGCTCGGATACGGAGACGGTGGTGGTACTGGGCTTCTCCGCCAGCGCGGTCTTCACTTCGGGGGACACTCGCTGGTTTGCTCCAGCGACCTGCTGCCGGAACCACAGATACGATCCCCCGCTCACAGCCAGAGCAAGGACTATCAGGCCGACAAGGGTCCAGAGGAGGATACGCTTCCACCCTCCTCTCCTGCGGCCCTCCACCGGATACACGGTGTACGGCTTGTCAGTCAGTTTCGGCTCCACTCGGTATGACGATCATCGACTCGGCCACTTTGAGGAGCTCCGTCCTGTTCAGTACGTAGGAAAGGGTGTTCGAGACCCAGTACAAGACGTCCTCCTTCACCCACCAGATGCGCTCGGTCCGCTGATCGGTTCCCACGAACGTGTACGTTGTCCCGTTGCGCTCCACTTCCTGGCCGGCGCCTGCCGCCGGAGCATCGAGCCAGGGGGTCTCCATGATCCCCATGTACTGGTCGGTCTCCACTCCCTCGACATTGGTCAACCGGTAGACCATCTTGATGGCAGGCTCGGTGTCGTCTCCCGTCACGATGTCGTAGGCGCCCCCCGTCACCGGCATCCTATCCACGTAGGCGTAGCCCTCGGGAAGGTACCCAGGGGCAAGCACCTGGAAAGGGGCAGCCGAGGCGATCTGGCGCCACAGCTTGGAGTTGGGTATCTCGTCGGGATCGGTGATGAAGGACGTGGACGTATCGGTGGCGGAACCCGCCGAGGTCGCCGACGAGGTTCCCGTTCCGCTGCTCTCGGAGTCACCGGAAGCCGCCGTCTGGCCGTCTGCAGAAGCCTCGGGCGCATTCATCAGCTTCTGGACCGCCTCCTCCATCACCCCCTCCTCCAGGATCACGTAGGAGGCGCCGTCGATCTCCTGGATGTCCCCGATTATGGTCACCTGCCTTATGCGGGCGCTGTCGAGGCGGGCGCCCCAGTAGGCCAGGTTGAGGATATCGTTCGTGTCCAAGGTGGTGACGAGGTTGTCGAAGAGCGCGCCGATCACCCCGGGGAGATCGAGGGCCAGGTTCCATCCCAGGGCCTGTTCCCGTATCGCGGTTATGAAACGCTGCTGCCGGTCCATGCGGCCGAAGTCGTAGTTGAGATCGCTCCGGAAGCGCACATAGTCCAGGGCGTTAGCACCGTTGAGAAGCTGGTAACCGGGAGAGATCTTGATCGGCTCGAACTCGGGATTGTCGTTGTAGTAGCGCCGGTCGATGTCCAGATAGACCCCGCCGACCGACTCGACTATGTCGCTGAAGGCCTGGAAATCGACCTCTACGTACTCGTCTACGTCTACCCCGGTCACCTGCTCCACGGTCTTTATGCTGAGTTCCGGCCCCCCTTGGGCATAGGCCGCATTGAGCTTCTCGACGCCGTGGCCCGGCACCTCAACGCGCAGGTCTCGGGGAAGGGAGAGCATCGACAGGTAGTTCACATCGGGATCAGCGTGGACGAGGATCACCGTGTCGGAGCGGGTCTCCTCCCCGTCGTTCGTCGGCCGCTTGTCGGAACCGATGAGGATGATGTCCATCCCCGTCGGTGTGCCGATAGCGCCCTCCGACGTAGCCCCGACGGCTTCGGCGATCCCCGGGTCGGTCGGGTGGCTGCTGCGCACCTGAAGGTAGAACCACAGGTAGGAGCCTCCGGCCACCGCCAAGACCACCACCACGAAGCTCACGACAGACCACAGGATGATGCGGCGCTTTCGCCGCTTCTGCAGGTGCTCGACCGTGTAGACGGTGTAGGGCTTACTGTTCAGTGATGCGCTCCGTTCGCCGCTGGACAACGGATTCTAGCGTGCAGCCCAGCCCGTAGCCAAGGTCAAAGCGACCCGCAGGTCCCCGGCCGCACGCCCGTCCTCTCCACTTCAGCGCCTAAGCTCTGGAGCTTCTCCTCAAAACGTTCGTAGCCACGGTCGAGGTGTTGGACCTCCCGCAGTTCGGTACAGCCCTCCGCGGCCAGACCGGCCGTGGCCAACGCGGCCGCCGCGCGCAGATCGGGGCAACGGACGATCGCTCCGGTGAGCGACCGGTCCCCGGTGATCACCGCGTGGTTGCCGTCCACTCTGATCTCCGCGCCCAGACGGATCAACTCGTCCACGAATCCGAAGCGGCTCTCGAAGACGTTTTCGGTGACCACCGAGACCCCTTTGGCGATGGAGAGCAGGACCATCATCTGGGCCTGCAGATCTGTGGGGAACCCCGGGTAGGGGAGAGTGGCGACATCCGCCGCCGTGTACGAGCTTGGATCCCCACTCGCCCTGATACTGCGCGAATTCTCCTGCACCTGCACCCCGACCGATCGAAGTTTGAACAAGAAAAGCTCGAGAACGTGGGGGCCGATACCGATCACTTCGACGTCCCCGCCTGTGACGGCCCCTGCGATGAGGAACGTTCCCGCCTCTATCCGGTCTCCCAGCACCGTATGCTCGGCCGGGCGCATCTCTTCGACGCCGTTGACGCGAAGGGTGGAGCTCCCCGCTCCCTCGATGTCCGCCCCCATGCTCACCAGGAACTTGCACAGGTCGACGATCTCCGGTTCCCTGGCGGCGTTCTCCAGGACGGTGGTCCCTTCGGCCAACACGGCAGCCATGAGCAGGTTCTCGGTCGCGCCCACGCTCGGATAGTCCAGGAAGATGTTGGTCGCACGAAGCTTCTCCGCCGTGACCTCCACGAAACCGTGGTCGGAACGGACCACCCCGCCCATCTCCGCCAGCCCGCGCAGATGTATGTCGATCTTGCGCGGTCCCAGATTGCAGCCACCCGGCATCGCCACCCTTGCCCGCCCGAAGCGGGCCACGAGCGGCCCCATTATCTGAATGGAAGCCCGCATGCGCTGTACCAGATCGTACGGGGCCACGTGGGACTGCACTTCGGTCGTGTCCACCTGCATGGTGCCTTCTTCGAACGTCACCGCGGCACCCAGATACTCGAGCACCTCCTGCATGGTGCGGACATCCTGGATGTCGGGGACGTTGTGGAGCACGCCGACGCCCGACGTGAGCAAGGAGGCGGCCATAAGTTTGAGAGCCGAGTTCTTTGCTCCGGACACGGCGATCGTGCCCGACAGGCGCCGCCCGCCGCGGATGATGAGACGCGGCTCTACAGACCCCACCGCCATCGATCAGGCCTGCTGAGCGACTTTGAGCCGGTTGCGGGCCCGACGTAGTGCCATCTGCTCGCGGTAGACGTCCACGTGCTCACCCTCCGGCACGGTGCCGTCGCGGTGCATCTGCAGCCGTTCGGTCGCTCGTTCGATGGCCTCCTCGGCCCTGTGCGTGTCGATCTTCGAGGCCTCTTCCGCCGCGTCGGCCAGCACGATCACCTTGTTGAACTGGACCTTGACAAAGCCTTCCGCCACGGCGAAGACCAACCACGTCCCGTCGGCGGTGAGGGCCCGCAAGCGGCCGACCGCGAGTTGGACGACTATAGGCGCGTGCCTGGTCAGGATGCCCAGCTCCCCGGTGACCGACGGGACCACGACCATCTCCACGTCCCCCTCGAAGACTAAGCCGGCAGGGGCCACCAGTTCCAGGCGCAAGTAGGCGCTATCCTCCTGGGCCACGTTACACCCCGTCTAGGCCACGGCCGCAGCTTCGGGCACCTGGGTCTCCTCCGCGGACGCGGCCGCGTCGGCTGCGGGAGCCGCGCCCGGCTCGGGCGCTTGGGCGGCCCGCGCCGCTGCCACCACGTCATCGATGCCGCCCTGCATACGGAAGGCCTGCTCGGGTAGGCTATCGTGCTTGCCCTCGAGGATCTCCTTGAAACTGCGCACGGTCTCTTTGAGAGGCACGAACTTGCCGGCGGTGCCGGTGAACTGCTCGGCCACGAAGAAGGGCTGGGACAAGAATTGCTGGATCTTGCGGGCCCGGCGCACCGTCACCTTGTCTTCGTCGGACAACTCGTCCATGCCCAAGATGGCGATGATATCGCGCAGGTCCTTGTACCTCTGCAGGATCTCCTGGACCTTGGTGGCCACTTCGTAGTGCTCGTCTCCCACTATCTGCCGGTCCAGGGCCCGGCTGGTGGAGTCCAGAGGATCGACCGCCGGGTAGATGCCCATCTCGGAGATCGCGCGGCTGAGCACCGTGGTGGCGTCGAGGTGGGCGAAGGTGGTGGCCGGAGCCGGGTCGGTGAGGTCGTCGGCCGGTACATAGATGGCCTGCACCGAGGTCACGGAGCCCCGCTTGGTGGAGGTGATCCGCTCCTGCAACTCACCCATCTCGGAGGTGAGGGTGGGCTGATACCCCACGGCCGAAGGCATCCGCCCGAGGAGAGCCGACACCTCGGAGCCGGCCTGCACGAAGCGGAAGATGTTGTCGATGAAGAGAAGTACGTCTTGGCCCATGACGTCCCGGAAGTACTCCGCCATGGTGAGCCCGGAAAGCCCCACCCGTAGGCGGGCACCCGGAGGCTCGTTCATCTGCCCGAACACCATCGCGGTCTTGTCTATCACGCCCGACTCTTTCATCTCCAGGTACAGGTCGTTGCCTTCCCGCGTGCGCTCCCCCACGCCGCTGAACACCGAGATGCCCCCGTGATGGGTGGCGATGCTGTGGATGAGTTCCAGGATGATGACGGTCTTGCCCACCCCGGCGCCGCCGAACAGGCCGACCTTGCCCCCCTTGACGTACGGAGCCAGTAGATCGACGACTTTGATCCCGGTCTCCAGGATCTCCGCGCTGGGCTCCAAATCCTCGAACTCGGGAGCCGGCCGGTGGATGGGCCACCGCTCCACATCGGCAGGCAGGGCGTCACCCTCATCGATGGGTTCACCCAAGAGATTGAACAGGCGACCGAGCGTGGCCTGTCCGACCGGGACGGCGATCGCCTTCTCCGTATCGATCACCTCCACGCCTCGAGCAAGACCGTCGGTGGAATCCATGGCCACGGCCCGCACTTTGTTGTCTCCGAGATGCTGCTGGACCTCGGCGACGAGGTGCATGGGGCCCGACGCGGTATCGAAATCTATCTCCAGCGCGTTGTAGATCGCCGGAAGTACCTCGGGGAACTCCACATCGACCACAGGCCCGATGATCTCTACGATCTTGCCCTTGTTCATCGCCTGGCGTGTCCTTTCTTATCCGGTCAGGGCGTCGGCACCTGCCACCACTTCCAAGATCTCCTGGGTGATGGACGCCTGCCTGGCCCTGTTCATGGCTAGGGTCAGCTCGTCGATCATCTCATCCGCGGCTTCGGAGGCGTTCCGCATCGCCGTCATCCGGGCCCCGTGCTCACTCGCCATACCCTCCAATATCGCCCGATACACGCTGATCTCGATATAGGAGGGCAGGATATCGTCCAGGATCACCTCGGCCGAAGGCTCGAACAAGAAGTCCAGGTGCTCGCAGGCGTCCGGGGGACAGTAGAGGCTCGTAAGCTCTTCTTGGATGGGTAGTATCACCTGGTCGGTGACGTACTGCTCCATCGGACTCTTGAAGCGGTTGAAGACCAGGTGCACCCGGTCGATCTGCTCGCTCGTGTAGCGGGTTATCACCTTGTTGGTGATGGCCTGAGCCTCGAGAAAGGCGGACCGCTCGGTGACGTCGGTGTACGTCCCCACCGGATCGTACCCGTGGAACCGGACCGTGCTGATCCCCTTCCTGCCCATGACCACGAGGTCGCTCTCGATGCCGTCGGCTGCGTACGCGTCCACCCGGTCCAAAGCCCGGCGGACGATGTTCGAGTTGAACGCCCCACACATCCCGCGGTCGGCCGTAAGAGCGATCAC
The DNA here is from genome assembly GCA_964497095.1 of uncultured Gaiellales bacterium. Taxonomy (GTDB): domain Bacteria; phylum Actinomycetota; class Thermoleophilia; order RBG-16-64-13; family RBG-16-64-13; genus CAVPLM01. Next base: position 8,728 of record CAZCCL010000005.1, read on the forward strand.
CGCCACCCTCTTGATCTGAGCGTGCTTTTTGAGCAACGGGTAGGTAGTCACGTCCACCTGGAGGTAGCGGACCAGTTGGCCGATGAACTCATGCATGTGTAGGGCATAGGGACGAGTGGCCTCGATCCTCTGCTGGGCACGACGCAGGCGCGCGGCCGCCACCATCTCCATGGCCTTGGTGATCTTCCTGGTATTCCGGACCGAAAGGATCCGGCGCTTTATGTCGCGTTGCGATGCCATTGGACTCCTAAGCGGCAGCTACTTCCGCCGACCAGGTTCTCTTGAAATCCTCGACTGCCCGGCGCAGCCCGGCTTCAGTGTCCGCACTCAGATCGCCGGTCCTGGCGATCTCCGCCCCGATCTCGGGCTGTTCCCTCTTCAAGTGATCGAGCAGCGAAGCATTGAACTGCGAGACGTCGGGCACCGGAACGTCGTCCGCGTAGCCCTGAGTGGCCGCGAATATGACCATCACCTGGTCCTGCACCGGCCAGGGCACGAACTGGGGCTGATTGAGGGTGGCGACCAGGCGCTCTCCCCGGGCCAGGCTCCGCTGGGTCTCTTGGTCTAGCTCAGACCCGAACTTGGCGAAGGCCTCGAGTTCCCGGAACTGGGAGAGATCGAGGCGCAGGGACCCGGCTACCTTCTTCATGGCCTTGATCTGGGCGTTGCCCCCTACCCGTGATACCGAGATACCCACGTTGATGGCCGGGCGGATGCCCGAGTAGAAGAGGTCGCCCTCCAAGAATATCTGACCATCGGTGATGGAGATCACGTTCGTGGGGATGTATGCGGAGACGTCCCCGGCCTGGGTCTCGATCACCGGCAGCGCGGTGAGCGAGCCTCCGCCTTCCTCGTCTCTCAGCTTGCAGGCCCGCTCGAGTAGGCGGCTGTGCAGGTAGAAGATGTCACCCGGGAAGGCTTCACGGCCCGGCGGCCGCCGCAGAAGCAGCGACATCTGTCGGTAGGCGTCGGCGTGCTTGGTGAGGTCGTCGTAGATGCAGAGGGCGTGCCGGCCCGAGTAGGTGAAGTACTCCCCCATGGCCGCTCCCGCATACGGAGCGATGTAGCGCATGGGTGCCGACGTCGACGCCGGAGCCATGATGACGATGGTGTAGTCCATAGCTCCGTGTTCTTCGAGTCGAGCCACGAGACTCGCGACCGTGGAGGCCCTCTGGCCGATGGCCACATAGATGCAGATGACGTCTTGGCCCTTCTGGTTGATGATGGTGTCCAGGGCGATGGCGGTCTTGCCGGTCCCTCGGTCACCGATGATGAGCTCTCGTTGGCCCCGCCCGATCGGGATCATGGAATCGATGGCCTTGATGCCGGTCTGAAGCGGCTCCTTGACCGGCTGCCTCCGGACCACTCCGGGAGCCTTGAATTCCACCGGGCGGAACTCGGTGGTGTCGATGGGACCTTTATCATCGAGAGGAGCCCCGAGTGAGTTGACCACCCGCCCGATCAGGGCCTCCCCCACCGGCACCTGGATCACCTTGCCGGTCCGCTTGGCCTGATCTCCCTCTTTTATGAGGGTGTCCTCGCCCATCAGCACGGCGCCGATACTGTCTTCCTCGAGGTTGAGCACCAACCCCATGACGCCGTGTGGCAGTTCGAGCATCTCCGAAGCCACCGCGTTCTCGAGTCCCTGGATGCGCGCCACTCCATCGCCCACCTGCACGATGGTGCCCACCTCCTGCACCTCGACACCGGTCTCATAGCGCTGGATGCGCGATTTAAGGACGCTGGTGATCTCCTCAGGACGTAGCTTCAACTGAACCCTCCAAGTGAGCGATAGGGCTGACTAGTACTTCACGGAGCCGGTCCAACCGGTGACGCACGGTGGCATCGGCGATCCGGTCGCCGATGCGCAGTCGAAGTCCACCCAGGATCTCCTCGTCCACCGTGAGAGTGAGTTCGACGGTCTTGTCGAGCGAAGATTCGATCTTGGCCCGAAGAGCCTCCTGCAGGGAGGCGGTAAGGGGCACGGCGCTCACCACCTCGACGCGGACCAGCCCCTGCGCCTCCTCCACCAGACCCACGAACGCCCGGTAGGTCCCCTCCAACTCGGCTTCCCGGCTCTTGTCGACCATGAGGAGCAAGAGGTTGCGCACCAACTCGTCCCCGCCCGCGGTGAGCTCCAGGAGTGCCTCTCTCTTGTGCGAATCGGAGATCTCCTCGGCCACGAGGAACCGACGCAGGTCCTCAGACGACTCCACAGCTTCGACGAACTCGCCCAGGTCACGGCGGACCTCGGCCACCCGGCCTTCCTCTTCCGCCGCCTGGTACAGCGCCGTTGCGTACACTCGTGCGATCTTGCCCTCGTTCACGGCGTTCTTCTAGTTCTCGCTGATCGTGTGCAGGTCGAGCTCGTTGATGGCCTCCTGGATCAAGCGAAGCTGGTCGTCGCCGGACAGGCCGGTGCGCGCGACTTTTTCGGTGGCGGCGATGGTCAGGTCGGCCACCTCTTCCCGGATCCTCTGAAGCGCCTGATTGGTGTCCCGTTCGATCTGTTGTCGGGCTTTGGCCAGGGTGGCTTCAGACTGCACCCGCGCCTCTTCCAGGACCTCAGCCTTGGTGGACTCTCCCGCCTTCCGCGCCCGGTCGACGATGACTTCCGCTTCCTGGCGAGCCTCGGCCAGCTGACGCTTGTAGTCGGCCAGCAGCTCTTGGGCCTCGTCGCGGAGCCTCTCGGCTTCGTGAATAGCCTCGTGGATCTCGTTCTGCCGTCGCTTCTGCATCCCCATGATCGGATTGAAAGCGAACTTGTAGAGAAGCCCGACCAGGATCAAGAACGTGATCGCGGACCACACGAACAGCCCTGGGCTGATCTCGAATATCTCCATGCCGAATCTGTCAATCCTCCATTCGGGGCGGAGGGCCGCCGTTCGCCGGCAACCGTCCCCGTGTTAGGCCACGAACAGCAGAATGATGGCGATGACGAAGGCGTACAGAGCAAGGGCCTCGGTCATCCCGGCGCCGATGATCATGGCCGAGCGGATGTCGCCGGAAGCTTCCGGCTGGCGGGCGATCGCCTCTGCCGCTCGCCCCGTCATGTAGCCTATCCCGATGCCGGGACCCAGGGTGGCGATCCCCATGCCCAGTCCAGCAGCCAGATTCTTTGCAGTTTCCGCGTCCAAAGCGACCTCCTTAGACTCCGATTACGCCGAGAAAGACCTAATGCCCTGCGTAGATTGCCCCTTCTATGTATATGACCGACAGCAGCGAGAAGATGTATGCCTGGATCAAGGCCACGAAGATCTCGAAAGCGGTCATTATCACTATGAACAGGCCCGCCGGGATGAAGACTATGGCCGAACCGAACTCCAGGATCAACCCCAGCATGACCAATATGACCAGGTGCCCGGCGATGGTATTGCCGAAAAGCCGGACCGACAGCGACAGCGGGCGGAAGAACTCACCCATGATATGGACCACGAACGATATCCCGTTGAGGGGCACAGCCAAGGCCTTTGGCACCCCGGGAGGCAACAGCCAGGAGCGCACATAGCCACGTACCCCGTGACGATGGAAACCCTGGTATTGGGTCATCACGAAGACCACGATGGCCATGCCGAACGTGACATTGACGTTGGCCGTGGGCGTATAGGGTTTCAACGCGATCGGCTTGGGGATCAGCCCGATCAAGTTGGTGGTGAGGATGAACACGAAGATGGTGAGGATCAGATAGTAATACTTGCGGCCCTTCTCCCCGATCTGGCCGCACAGGTGACCGGTGGCGAACCCGATGAGCGTCTCCGCGAACGTCTGCATCGTGTCCGGTTCCTTGCGCAGCCGTTTGCTCACTATGAAGAAGAAGAGGAACACCACGACCGCCGAGACCCAGAGGTAGATCACCGCGTTGGTGATGGAGAAGTCGAATGGACCGATCTTGGGGATCGGGACAACGGTCTGGATGTTGAGCTCGTGGAGAGTCTCAACGACCTTGCTGGAGGACTCAGCCGCCAACCACGCCGCCTTCCGGGCCGTTGCCTTCGGAGGAGCGACCGCGCTTGGCCTTGACTACGTAACGATGCATCCCCACAGCCTGGAGCACGGTGAACAGCCCCAAGAAGGCTATCGCCACAGCCAGGATGTTGAGTTCGGTGAACAGCGCGAGCAGAACGAGGATCACCGCGAAGACGGTGAGCCGCACCACCAGTCCCAGCGCAGTCAACGCCGGCACCAGCGAGCCGGACCGCCTGGTCACCAGTAGTTGGAAGCGCAGCGAGACCGCGTAGTACACGACCGCCAAGCCGAGACCGATCGCCACCGATATCAACGTTACCGCCAGATCACCCTCCCGAACGACACGTTCGACCTCTCATCAGGAGCGACCATCCAGCCTTGCGCCTGCATGTCGATCCCCGGCCTTTTCACGAGCTACCTGAGGAAGCGGACGAACCTCGCCCAGACCGAGGGAGCGACGCGCGTGACGAGACCGGCGGACACTCCAGGGGGGTAGAGCAGGGACCGGGCAGGCATTCGACTGTCCGGCAGGTAACCGATAGGGGTGGAAAACGGAACCAGTGCAACATGCGTGAATCCAAGACCCCCCGCCTGCGCCGGATCTGGCCGCCGATCCTTCCTCGTGGGACAACGGTCGCATTATAGAGCAGCGGCCTCCCCGACCGCAAGAAACGGGACGGCTGCTCCGGCCCGTGCCTCCGAGCCGCGGACCCCGCCCACGGGGCGTCGGGCCCGGCTCACGGAGCCTCAGTGCATGTGCACGAGCCGCGTACCCGCCTCCTCGAACACTTCCATGGCCAGTGTATCCGGGTAAGCGCCTTCGAAGTACACCGCCACTACTTCGGCGTTGACCAGCATCTTGGCGCACACCACACAGGGCTGATGCGTGCAGAAGAGCTCGGCTCCGCGTATAGCCACTCCGTGATAGGCAGCCTGGATGATCGCGTTCTGCTCGGCATGAAGGCCCCGGCACAACTCGTGACGCTCTCCCGAGGGGACCCCCAGCTCTTCCCGCAGGCAGCCGCGCTCGGCGCAGTGGCGTAGACCTCGAGGGACCCCGTTATAACCGGTCGCGAGGATCTGCCGGTTCTTCACCAATACCGCCCCCACCCGACGGCGCAGACAACTGGAACGGGTGGAGACCACCCGGGCGATCTCCATGAAGTAGTCCTCCCAATCCGGGCGGGCCAGCGGCTCCGGTCTCTTTCCCGGATAGGTCATCAGCGGCCCAGGGAGTGATAGAGAGGGAAGGCGTCGGTGAGGGCCCGGCTACGCTGCAACAGCCGGTCGAGGGCGGCCTCGGTCGGCTCCACCGTCAGCGTGTCCAGGATGATCTTCGCCACCTCCCGCATCTCGTCTGGACCGAAGCCCCGAGTGGTCATGGCGGGCGTGCCCAGCCGGATACCGGACGTGATCGTCGGCGGCCGCTCGTCGTAGGGGACGCTGTTCTTGTTGGTGGTAATCCCCACCCGGTCGAGAAGCTCCTGGGCCCGCTTGCCCGTCATCTCGGTACCGCTGAAGTCGACCAACATCAGATGGTTGTCGGTCCCCCCAGAAACGAGCTTCAGCCCCCCCTCAAGAAGTCCCTCCGCCAGAGCGGCGGCGTTCTCCACGGTGCGCCGTTGTTTCCCCTTGAAGTCGTCGGTCATGGCCAAGAAGAAGCACACCGCCTTGCCGGCGATGATGTGTTCCAAGGGCCCTCCCTGCAGGCCGGGAAAGACGGCGTGATCGAGACGGGCGGCGTCGTCGATCCGGCAGAAGCAGGCACCGCCCCGCGGCCCCGCCAGGGTCTTGTGCGTCGTCGTGCTGACCCAATCGGCGAACGGGAACGGGGACTGATGCACCCCTCCCGCGACCAGCCCGGCGATATGGGCCATGTCGACCATCAGCTCCGCACCCGCTTCGTCTGCCACTGCGCGAAAGGCGGCGAAGTCGAGCGCTCGGGGATAGGCACTGGCGCCGGCCACGATGAGCTTCGGCTTGTGTTTCAGGGCCAAAGCCCGCACCTCGTCCATGTCCACCCGACCGGTCTCGCGGCCGACCCCGTAGTGGAAGAAGGTATATCCCATGCCGGAGAAATTGACCGGGTGCCCGTGCGTCAGGTGCCCGCCATGGGCCAGGCTCATGGCCAGCACCCGGTCTCCCGGCTCGAGGGCCGCCCAGTAGACGGCTTGGTTGGCGGTGGACCCGGAGTGGGGCTGCACGTTGGCATGCTCCGCCCCATACAGGGCTTTCGCCCGTTCGATGGCCAGGGCCTCGATGTCGTCGACCACCTCACAGCCCCCGTAGTAGCGGCTTCCCGGGTAGCCTTCCGCGTACTTGTTGGTAAGGACGCTACCGGTGGCCTGCAGCACAGGGAGAGGCGTGAAGTTCTCCGAGGCGATGAGCTCGATGTTGCGCTGCTGCCGGCTTAGCTCTCGCGTGATGAGAGAGCTGAGCATGGGGTCGGCCTCCCTGAGCGCCAGGTCTGCATAGCCATCGGAACGGGGGTCCACAGCCAAAGTCGGTCTCCTGCTGGATGGGGTCCTGCCAGGTGGGATCCTGCCAGGCGAGGTCCGCTGGCCCAAGCATACCAGATGACGGCGACCGTCCCGGCGGGGGAGGGAGGAACGCGCTGCCTCCCGGCCGGGGTTGCGTACCGGCCGATGGGATCGGGGGACTGCGCCTCAGAGAACCGCGCCTCAGAGGACCGCGCCGATGCGCTCCAACGTCTCGGCTCCGCCCGCCGCGCCTTCTCTCAGGATGAGAGGAGCGCCACCGCTCGCCAGAGGCCGCAGGTCCACCACAGTGGAGGCTGCCGGAGGCTCGGCACCGGAAGGCGACCCAGGGCTCGTGAAGGCGACCGAGCAGTGGGCGAGCACCGACGGCTCGACATCGGAAGGCAGCAATGCCTCCTTCCCGCCACTCAGGTTGGCGCTCGTCGCCGCCAAAGGCGCCTCCAGGGAGGCCAAGAACTCCAGGAGGGCCGGTTGATCCGGGACCCGCACTCCAAGAGAGTCGGCCGTGCCGACCAGGGGAGGCCGGACGACGGTGGTCTCCACCACGAACGTCAAAGGACCCGGCAGCAGCGCTTTCAGGACCTTGAGAGACCGCTCATCCAAGTCGGGCAGCGTAGCTTCGATGGCCGCTACCGAGGGGAACAGCACGGCCATCGGCTGGTCCGAGCCCCGGCCTTTGGCTACTGACAACCGGTTGACCCCCGACCGCGAGTCCCATCGCGCGGCGATGCCGTAGACGGTGTCGGTCGGTACCCCGATCACCGCCCCTACCCCGAGGGCGTCGACCAAGGCCGCTCTCTGCGTCTCGTCCGGACTGCCCAGAGGCACCAGTGTGGTGCCGGGCAGGGCCGCAGCCACGATGCGCTCCTTGCCGGAGAGGTCCTTGTGCACGGCGACCGAGGCGAAGCCGGCTTCGCGGGCGAGACCGCCGACAGCCGGAGCCTGCCCATCCCCCACTTCCAGAAGGACGCTCCCGCCGGGCCGAAGCACCCTCGCCGCCTCCGGCACGAGCAGGCGGAAGACCGCCAGCCCGTCCTCACCGGCCTCCAGGGCGGAGGCCGGCTCGTAGAGGCGGATATCGGGTGCCAGCTCTCCCATGTCTCCCGAGGTCACATAGGGGGGATTGCTGACCACCAAGTGGAGGCTGTCGTCGCCCATTCCGGTCAGGAGGTCGGCATGGCTGAGCTCGACCAGCCTCTCCAGCCCCAGCGCCGCTCGATTCCGGCCGGCGACCCGCAGGGCCTCCGCGCTTGCATCTGTAGCAAGCACCCGTAGTCCCGTCTCATGGGCAAGGCTGAGGGCGATCGCTCCGGAACCGGTCCCCACGTCGGCGATCAAGGTGGGGGGCATCTCCCCAGCCGTGGCCGCGCAAGCCTCCCAGGCCGGTCTCAGGCGCAGCAACTCCAGGGCCACGTCGACCAGCTCCTCCGTCTCGGGCCTCGGGATCAGTACCGCCGGGGACACCTCCAGACACAGCCGCCGGAAGTATGCGCGCCCCAGGATGTAGGCGACCGGCTCGTGCCGGGCCCGTCGTCTGACCAGAGCGCGATAGCGGTCCAACTCGCGAGACGTGAGGGGGCGATCGTACTCGGTGTAGAGTTCGATGCGTTCCATCCCGAGCGTCTCCGCCAGGAGCAGCTCGGCATCGAGCCGCGGCGAGCCGGAGCCCTTATCCCTCAAATACCCGGTCGTCGCATCGAGCACTGCGCCTATGGTCCAGCGGTCCATAGAGACCCTGTCCCCGCTCGGGCGGTCAGAAGGCGGCCGCGGCGAGTTGCTCGGCCCGCTCGTTGGCCTTTAGGGCTTCGGTGAACTCCTCGAGTTCGCCCTGCAGCACGGCTTCTAAGCGGTGCGAGGTCAGTCCGATGCGGTGGTCGGTGACCCGTCCCTGTGGGAAATTGTAGGTGCGGACCTTCTGGGCCCGGTCACCGGTGCCCACCTGGCTGCGGCGTTGCGCGGCCAGCTGGGCGTCTTGCTCCGCCTGCGCCAGGTCGTACAGGCGCGCCCGCAGGATGCGGAAGGCCCGTTCCTTGTTCTGAAGCTGCGACTTCTCATCTTGGCAGGAGACCACCAGCCCTGTGGGGATGTGGGTGAGCCTGACCGCCGAGTCGGTCGTGTTGACCGACTGTCCGCCCGGACCGGTCGAGCGGTACACATCGACCCGCACGTCGTTGGGGTCGACGTGGATCTCGACGTCTTCCACCTCGGGGAGCACGGCGACGGTGGCTGTGGACGTGTGTATCCGCCCGGTGGACTCGGTCACCGGCACCCGCTGCACCCTATGTACGCCGGACTCGTATTTGAGGGCACCATAGGCCCCCCGGCCCTTGACCTCGAAGATGATCTCCTTGAGCCCCCCCAGGGAGGCTTCGGTGGTGGAGAGGATCTCGGTTTTGAAGCGCATGCGCTCCGCATAGCGGACCAACATGCGCTGGATCTCGGCGGCGAACAGAGCCGCCTCGTCTCCCCCCGCACCGGCGCGCACTTCCACGATGGCGTTCTTCTCGTCGCGCGGGTCCTTCTCCAAGACCGCGGCGCGCAGCTCCTGCTCGAGCGCATCCAGCTTCTCCCGAGCGCCTGCCTTCTCCTCTGCGATGAACTCCTTCATCTCGGGATCCAGACCACCCTCGTCGAGCATGGCTTCAGCTTCTTCCAGAGACGCCCGTGTCTCCCGATAGGCGACCGCCAAACGGTACGCGGGCTCGAGGTCGGAGTGGGCCTTCGATATCTCGGCATAGCGACCCGGGTCCCTCAGCACTTCGGGGTCGGCCAGCTCCTCCATGAGGGCGGCGTACTTGTCTTCGATCTCTGTCACCAGGCGTTCGATCATATCTATCGTCTCCGGGCCGGGGCTCCCCGCCCTGTGCCTACACCGCGGGCTCGGCGAGGGTGGGCCGGTCGGCCTCGTCCAGGCGCATGACCTCGTCCAGAGCGGCAGCGGCCACCTCGAGCTGGTCGTGGGTAGGTTCGCGAGTGGTCAACCGCTGGAGCTGGATCCCAGGCCACAGCACTATCCGGGCAAAGAACCCGTTGGAGTGCTTACCCGCCCATTTTATGCCTATCTCGTAGGCGATGCCCACGATGATGGGTATGCCGATGAGACGCGACAGGACCAACCAAGGAAGAGAGGGCTTCCCGATGATGGCGAAAAAGAAGACGGAGATGACCATCACCAGCAGCAAGAACCCGGTCCCACAGCGAGGATGGAGCGTGGAGTAGTTGCCGGCCTGCTCGGCATCGGGCCTGCCGCACGATTCGTAGGCATGGATCACCTTGTGCTCGGCCCCGTGATACTGGAACACTCTGCGGAGATCGGGAATGAGCGAGATCCCCACGATGTAGAGGATGAAGATGGCGATACGGATGAGCCCTTCCACCAGATTGAACAGGAAGGGGTTCGCGAAGGTGGACTCGAACTGCTTCACCACGAAGAGCGGGATCACCACGAAGAACGCCACCGCCATGGCCACAGCCACGGTCACGGTCACGGCCAGCTCTTTCCAGCCGAACGAAAGCGGCGGCTTGTCCGAGCCGGCGCGAGCCGGTGCCTCCGCTGCCGAGGTGGAGACCCGTTCCCCCTCGGTGGTTGCGGGCACTCCTTCGGACGAAGCCTCGGTGGAAGCGCCATGACCGGTGGATGATTCGGCGGAGTCCGTGGCGGGGTCTTCGAGACCGATGTTCGCCGAGATCCCCAGGGCCTTTATCCCCAGGCTCAGAGACTCCCAGAGAGCGGCCACTCCCCGCACGATGGGCAGCCTCAGTACACGATGGCGCGAGCTCGCCGCTTCCAGGGGATAGCCGACCCGCGCGATCCCTCCGGAAGGTCGGCGCACCGCTACCCCCCACGAGTGAGCGCCGCGCATCATGACCCCTTCGATGACCGCCTGGCCACCAAAGGTGTGATCGTGGGAACAGGAGGCTGCGCTCTGATCCCCCGCTCCGGACTCGTTCGCCGTCGAGGTAGTGATCGCCAACCTAGATCCTAGTCCGAGATAGACCCGACGAGGTCCATAGCCAGGACCTCTTCCTCCGAATAAGGCGAGCCACACGACATCTTGCCTTCGGGGCACCCGCCCGTCATGCAGCCCGGACCCGTATCGTCGAAGAGCAGGGGTGCCACCGAACAGGCCAGATGACGTATGGTCCAAGCCAGCCGGTTTATCTCCCACTGCGCTCGACGACAGCAACGCAAAGCGAAGAAATGCCTGAGCTCACGCGCGTTCATGGTCACCACGATCTTCGTCTCGGCCGCATTGGGCAACACGAAGCGGGCATCCTCGAAAACGGACTCGTTGCCCCGTCCCTCAGCCAGACCGAGCGCCACCAGACGCTCATAGGAGCGACGGGCGTTCTCCATGGCCTCGTAGAAGACGGCCCGGGCCTCGGGAGACGCCTCGATGCTCGGGGGTATCACGAAATCTCCCGAGGAGTCGAAACGCACGTACCGTTGGGACTGTTGACTGTAGGAAGCGACCCGATGTCGGACCAGTTGGTGGGAGCAGGCCCTCGATATCCCCTCGACGGCGAAAGTGAAGGCGGCATGCTCCAGAGCGCTCATGTGACCGGATTGCACCAGTCCGCGCACGAGACGCCGGACCTCGTCGTCGCTCATGGCGTCCTTCAGTTCGGCGGCACCGACCGGCGCATAGCAAAGCCTTCCCGCAGAGGCCACCGCCCGCTCCGGCCGAGGAGTGTGCTGGAGAAGCGCTACATTGAGCTCGGCGGTCACGGCCGAAGAGGGTTAAGTCTTCTTCTCGGCGCGGCGGTACTTCTTGTTGAACCTCTCCACCCGGCCGGCGGTGTCCACCAGTTTCTGCTTGCCGGTATAGAAGGGATGACAGGCTGAGCACACCTCGACCTTGATCTCCGGAAGGGTCGAGTGAGTCATGAATGTTTCGCCGCAAGAGCAAGTGACCTTGCTCTCAACGTATTCAGGATGTATGTCGTCCTTCAAGGTGCCTCCGATGACACGTCCCGCAGGAAAGTAAGCCCGAAAAGGCAAGATATGATAGCACGAGGCACCCGAAGCGGGTCGCGCACCGCGGACCGACCGGGGAGGACCTTCCGCCCAAGCCGGGCTCTAGAGTCTCTTGAGAAGCGTCTTCGCCAGCCCCACGGCCTCGCCGGCCGTCGTCACTTCCTCCGCCTCCCACGCCAGTCTGACCTCATGCAGGATCTCGCCCAGTCGAGGGCCCGGAGCCAGATCGAGCTCCCGCATGAGCGTATCCCCGTTGACCGGCAAGCGCGAGGGTCGACCGAACGCTCGGTCCGCCCATAGGGCCATCAGCTTCCGACCGGGCTCCAAGACTCCCGGTGGAGGTAGCGCATCAGCGGCCGCCGCGCCGACAGGCAGACCACTGGTGCAGGCAGCCAGGATGATCGACTCCGGCTCCCAGGGCGCCGAGTCCCACAAGAACAGCACCGCCGCACGGGGGGACCGGACCGCCTCCTGAAACATGTCTGAGCTGCATCGCCTCTCGTTAAAACACGCACTGACGGACCGCAGTAGAGAAAGCATCGCGGCCGACAATCGCAGCCTGCGAGCGGCCGCCGAGGCCCGCTCGGGAGGAAGGCGGTGCGTGATCACAGCCAGTCGCAGGGCTACCGTCCGCGTCCAGGCTCCATCGACGGGATCGGCCAGCCGCACCGAGACGGCCCCTGCGGACCGCGGAAACCAGGAGGAGAGGTGCGCACATGCGTGGTCGAGCCGCTCCAGCGCCATCTCGATCGCGCTGCGTGCAACCTCACCTTCGGCGGCGTCACCCCAAGACGAGGCCACCTTCGGCAGAATGGGCTCGAGCAGGCCGAGCCCATCCCAAAGCCGTATCACCTCCGCCGAGGGACTCTTGGCCAGGGTGAGGGTCAACTCGGTCGCGATCCGCTCCGGGGCGACACGGGTGAGCTCCGAGACCTGGGAGCGCAGCAGGGTCTCCAACGGAGGATCCAAGCGTAAGCCCAGCACGTGGCAGAAGCGGGCGGCCCGCACGAGGCGCAGGGGATCGTCGAGGAATATCCCTTCCGACACCGCCACCAGACGCTTCTCCCGTAGATGCATGCGACCTCCGAAAGGATCCACGAGGTCGCCGCCGTCCACGGGGATAGCCATCGCGTTCATCGTGAAATCGCGCTGGACCAGATCGTCGAGGATGCCGGTACCCCGGATAGCCGCCACGTCGACGTGACCTCTGTCTCCCATCACCCGATACGCCCCATGACCAGCGGAGAGGGCGAACCAGGGAGAGGCCAACCGGTCGGCGATCTCCCGGGCGACCGCAGCCGGATCGTCGGCTACGACGAGATCCAGGTCGGGCGAGTGATGTCCGCACTCCCGGTCGCGCACCGTGCCCCCCACCAGCCAGCCCTCGCTCCGACGGTGGCGCAACGTGCCGGTCACTGCCTCCAACATCATCTGGTGCCTCTCAGATAGTGCCCCTTGAGGGGCGTTACTTCGACGAGCCCTTCAGTTTTCGGAGGCGCCGCTGATAAGTGAAGCGGTCGATCGCGTACGCGATGCCGGTATAGATGAAGAAGCCCGCCAGCGGGAGGATCACGTAGGTGATGGTGCTGGTGTTCTCCTGTTTCCAGAGGAAACGGATCAGAATCAGGTAGAGGGCGGCCAAAATCGCCCCCTGGATCGCCGCCCGCTTGAGCGTGGGAGGCCTGAGGGCCGGTTTGGCCGCGGACTTACTCTTGGCCCCACCCGTCGATCTGACGGTCGTCCTCGAGCTCTTGCTGCTGGTCGGAGCTTTGGGGAAAGCCTGCCGGGCCGCCCTGCGCGTCTCCTTCTTGGACATGATCCTCCGTCGTGACGGGCTAGGCCGTCGTTTCGGCGATGGCCCGGACGATGTCGTGCCGGGTGACGATACCCACCAGCTTGCCATCGGCCACCACGGGCAGCCGGTTGATCTCGCGGTCGGTCATGAGCGTGGCCGCGTCGCGCACGGACGCCTCGGGAGAGATGGCCATCACCTCCTTGCTCATGATCTCCTGGACCTGTGAGCCGAACATCTTGTGCAGACGTTCCTCGAACTTGTGGAAGCTCTGAAGATAGATGACCGAATCAAGAAGCGGGATGTAATAGGGGAAGTGAAGCTCGGCATCCTGGACGATGATGTCCGCCTCACTCACCATGCCCACCACCCGATCCTCGTCGTCGACGACCGGTAGGCCGCTGATACTGCGCTCGGCCAGGATGTTGGCGAGCTCCCGCACGGTGGTGGATGGTCTGACCGTGATGACCTCGGTCTGCATGATGTCGCCGACTGTCAGCTCGTCCACGAAGGCCTCCTGTCATAGATGCGGCCTGCAATAACGTCGGGCAGTAGTTCCACCAGATCACCTGCGAGCACACCCTGGGGGTCGGTCTCCGCCCCCAGCCGGCCGGCCTCGGCATGTATCCAAGCTCCGGCGTACGCCGCCTCAAAGGGCTCCACACCTTTGGCGAGGAGGGTCCCAATCACTCCCGCGAGGACGTCGCCCGTGCCCGCCGAGGCGAGCTGCGGGGGTCCCTGCACGACCGCCCGGGTCTGCCCGGACGGCGCGACGACCACGGTCGACGATCCCTTGAGGAGCACCACCTGCCCGGTGATCTCAGCCGCGCGCCGGGCGGCGGCCAGCGCCGAAACGGACAGTTCGGCGACCGACGTGTCGAGCAAGGCGGCCAGTTCGCCCACGTGCGGGGTCAAGACCAGTCCGGGCCGCTCTTTGAGGGACGCTGCAGCCCCTGCAAAAGCAAACAACCCGTCGGCGTCCAGCACCCCGGGGACCGTGCTCTGAAGGACTACCTCCCTCACCGCGAGGAGCGTGGCGGGATCACGCCCGAGTCCCGGCCCGACCACCATCGAGCCCAGGCGCTCGTCGGAGAGAGCCAGGAGTACCGGTTCTGCTTTCACCAGGCAATCGCCGGGCCCTATCTCCTGAAGGACGGTCTCTACCAGCCGGCTCCGGACGCCCTCGGCAGCGCCGGCGTTCATGAGCAGGCGCACGTAACCCGCCCCGGTCCGATAGGCCGCCTGCGCGGTCAGCCACGCTGCACCCGGATACGCGGCCGAGCCGGCCAGCACCGCGACAAAGCCGGCGCGATACTTGTGGTCGTCCACCCGACGTCCGGGAATGTTGACATCGTCGGCCGTCACCACCCACAGGTCGGGTTCCGGCTCGAGAAAGGCGGGGAGGCCGATGTCCCAAACCAGCACCTCGCCCGCGGCTTCCGAGCCGGGAGGACATACCAGGCCACTCTTGGCGGCGTGAAAGGTGATGGTGGTATCGGCCGCCACTGCATCCCCGGCGATGCTACCGGTGGTGGCATCCACCCCCGAAGGCACATCCACCGCCAGTACCGGTACACCGCAGGCACCCACGGTGGTGATCCTCCGGGCCCACTCGGCCAGGGGAGCTTTGATTTCCCCTTTGGCCCCCGTCCCCAGCAGGCAATCGACCACCAGATCGGTCTCATCCCAGAGATAGTCCGGCACCGAGCCCAACCGCAGATTCACGCCCGCCTTCTCCGCCGCCCTGAAATTGAGGGCGGCATCAGGACTGAGTTCGGTGACGGCGTCCACCGCTACGACGCAGGCGACCGGATGCCCGGCCAGGTGCAGCTGCCGAGCGGCCGCCAGTCCGTCTCCGCCATTGTTGCCGGGCCCGCACACGATAAGGGTGTGATGATCGGGATATCGGGATTGGACCAGTGCGCTCACCCCCAGGGCCGCGCGCTCCATGAGCACCGGGCCCGGTATTCCAATGTCATCGATGGTGGCTCGGTCCAACTCGCGCACCTGCGACGGTGTGAAGGCCGCCGGCCGCTCCGACAGAGGGTGAGGGGCGAGAAGCCCGCTGTCGGTATCCTCGCCTGCAAGCTCGTCGTCCAGATATCCCACGTCCGCTCCTCCCGCCGACCGGGCGACCACCGCCACACACGCACCCGCGAGCGAGTCCACGTGCGAGAGCGAGACCTGCAGCCCCCCCATCCCTCGAGCCTCGGCCAGTTCGGCGCTGCGGCCGCTCAAGGTGACTTCGGGCCGGGGGCCGGCGCCCACCTCGATCTCCTGCCAGGACAGCACTCCGCTTCCCAGCAGTTTACCAATCGCCTCCTTGGCGGCGAAACGGCCGGCGAAGTGCAGCGACGGTCTCCCCCGGGACCGACAGTAGGCTATCTCCGCCGAAGTGAAAAGCCGCTCTTCGAGTCGAGGGTGCCGACCAAGGGCCTCCTCGAAACGCCGGACCTCCACCAGATCGAAGCCACAGCTTCCCCAGGTACCCACTACGCCTCCGCTTCTCACGGCTTCACGCGCGTGCCCGCGCCGGCCGATGCCCTCAGAGCTCCTACCGCTCGCTATTCAACCGTGACGGTCTTGGCCAGGTTCCTCGGTTGATCCACTTTCTCCCCCTTGTTCTTAGCCACATAGTAGGCGAAGAGTTGCAGGGGGACCACTGCGAGCAGCGGAGCCAGCATCTCGTCCGTGCGGGGGACGTAGAAGACCTCGTCCACCATCTCCTTCAACGCTTCGTTCCCCTCGGAGGCAACGGCGATGACGCGGGCACCTCGAGCCCTCACCTCTTGCACGTTGGAGATGAGCTTGTCGTAGACGAAGCTGTCCGTGGCCACGACCAGTACCGGCGAACCTTCCTCGAGCAGGGCGATGGGGCCGTGCTTCATCTCTCCGGCCGCATACGCGTCGGTGGGGATGTAAGAGATCTCCTTGAGCTTCAGGGCGCCCTCCATGGCGACCGGCACGCTCAAGTTCCTCCCCAGACACATGAAGAAACGGTTGAAGGCGTAGTCACGCGCCACCTCGTCCACGTGCTCGGCCGCACCGTCGGCCAGATAGTCGCCGAGGAGCCGAGGGATGTTACGGAGCTCGTCCGAGTACGAACGCACTTGCTTCCGGGTGAGATGGCCCCGCACCTCGGCGAAATAGAGGCCAAGGAGAAGCATGACGAGCACCTGGGTGAGAAAGGTCTTGGTCGCCGCTACTCCTATCTCTAGGCCCGCCCTGGTGAACAGGACCCCGTCCGCCTCCCGAGTGGCCTGCGAACCGACGATGTTGGTCACCGCCAGCACCCGCGCCCCGGCCTGACGGGCCAGGCGCATCGCCGCCAGGGTGTCGGCCGTCTCTCCCGATTGAGTGACGGCTATGCACAGGCAATCGGGCCCGATGACCGGATCCCGGTAGCGGAATTCGGAGGCCACCTCCACCTCCACGGGCACCCGCGCCCAACGCTCCAGCGCGTATTTGCCTACCAGACCGGCATGGTATGAGGTGCCGCAGGCCACGACAATGATCTGCCGGATCTCCTTGATCGACTCCGGAGTGAGCCCCAAGCCGTCGAGGACCACCTCACCGTCCTGGCCGATGCGCTCGGCCAGAGTATCCGCGAGAGCGGTGGGCTGCTCGTGGATCTCTTTGAGCATGAAGGTCTCGTAGCCGCTCTTCTCCGCCGCCTCTTCGTCCCAGTCGATCGTCTGGACCTCGCGGTCGACCGGAAGGCCCTCCAGATCATAAAGGCGTACGGACTCCCGTCTCACGACCACCACCTCCCCGTCCTCGGGGAAGATTGCTGAGCGGGTCTCGGCCAGAAACGCGGGGATGGCCGAAGCAAGGTAGTTCTCCCCTTCGCCCAGCCCGACCACGAGGGGGGTCTCTTTGCGGATGCCCACGATCACGTCAGGCTCGTCGACCGCGATGGCGCAGCAAGTGAAATGGCCTTCCATCTGCCGATAGGCCTCCGCCACCGCCTCCTGCAGCGAGCCCCGGAAGGCCCGTTCGATCAGATGCGCCGCCACTTCCGCGTCGGTGTCCGAGGTGAACTCGTGGCCTTCGGCCTGTAGCGCCGCCCTCAGGGCAAGGTAGTTCTCGACGATGCCGTTGAGCACGATGGCGAAACGCCCGGTGCAGTCGGTGTGGGGGTGGGCGTTCTCGTTGGAGGGGCGGCCGTGGGTGGCCCAGCGGGTGTGGGCCAGACCCAAGGTCCCGGCTTCAGCCATCTGGTCCAGGATCGCTTCCAGATTGTCAAGATTCCCTACCGAATGAAGCAACTCGAAGCGGCCGTCGCTGATGATGGAGATACCGGCAGAGTCATAGCCTCGGTATTCGAGCTTGCGTAGCCCCCGAAACAGGATGTCACGGCAGGGTCGATCCCCGACATAGCCGACGATTCCACACATCAGAAAGAAACCTCCGTCATAGCTACCCTCCTAAAGAAGCCTCAGCTCTACGTACGGAGAGGTCCAGGCAGCCACAAGAGCCTCGTAGGCCGGGATCATCTCCAAGGTCTGCCCTATGGAGACTCCTTCAAAATCCGGTGTCGCCTCCAGCACCAAATAATCGGCCGAACGCCCGAGCTCCTTCAGGCCCGGCCGTACGAACCTCACCCCGCCCGAGGAAAGATCCTGTCGGCCGACACCCAGTAGCAGCCTACGGGTTCCGCCGTCCAGAGTCGGCCTAGTATACTCCTCGAGCACTTCGGCCCGCAGCAGGCAGGCGTCGGTCCGGCAGCCGGGAATAGCCTGATAGACGAGCGCGTCCTGCCCCAGTAGCAAGGCCTCTCCACACCGGAGTTCCGTCACCTGTGGAGGCAGACTTTCCCCCTGGGCGAGGAGCCAGACCACGCTGGAATTACCTCCGGACACGCGAGGTGTGAGTAGGCCGGCCGCGCGCAGCGCGGCCGCCGCCTGGGCCACCGCGGCGACCGACGCCCTGATGCCGGCCGGGTCGCCCCGAAAGCAGGCGTAGTTCGTGGCGACGCCCGTGAGCTCGAGACGTGGATGGGCGGCGATCGCCCCGGCCAGATCGGGCAGAAGCTCCAACGGGGCACCCTCCCGCTCGTCCCCTGTCTCTACGTGCACCATCACCCGTCGTGGATCGCTCGACCCGCCCAGCGCGGCCACGGCTTCCGCGCCCGCCCAAGAAGAGACGTAGGTTATGTCCCCCGGCTCGAAAGGCCCGACCAGCGAGGGCAGGTGGATCCGATGAAGCTCTACACCGGGCAGCGCCATCCGCAGCCGGCGGAGGTTCGGATCGCGCGTGTCGGCGAGCGCCGAGGCCCCACCTTCGAGCATGGCCCTGCCCACCCGAGGTTCGCCCAGACAGCCCTTGGTCACCCCTACCAGGTCCAGACCGTGCCGCCGCAGCAGAGCAGCCACGGTTTCGGCGTTCCTGCCTATGGCTTCCGTGTCTATAAGCAACTCGGCCATCGTCGGTCCGTACCGCTCCTTCCGTGACTCTTCGGAGGGGCTGCGCCAAAAAGAAAGAGGCGAGGGAGATTTCTCCCTCGCCCCCCGAATCCCTAGAAGGTGAAGCGACTAGCGTTTCGAGAACTGCGGGCGCTTGCGGGCCTTCTTGAGACCCGCCTTCTTACGTTCCACCATCCGGGCATCGCGGGACAGGTGCCCGGCGCGCTTGACCTCGGTCTTCAGGGAAGGGTCTGCCTCCACCAAAGCGCGAGCGACGCCATGCTTCAAAGCTCCCGCCTGACCGGACTTGCCACCGCCGTGGATCTGAGCGATCACGTCATATCTGGAGTCGGTACCGGTCTCGACCAGGGGCGAACGCACCAATAGCGTCAGAGTCTGACGGTTGAAATAGTCTTTCACGTCCTGGCCGTTCACGATCATGCTGCCCGTACCCGGCATGAGACGCACGCGAGCGACCGAGGTCTTTCGCTTGCCTGTCGCCGAATAGACTACTGCTGCTGCCATGGCAACTCCTCTGGCTTCTGGGCTGCGTGCGGGTGCTCCGGCCCGGCATATATCTTGAGCTTGGTTATCTGCCTGGCGGCCAGCCTGTTCTTCGGCAACATGCCCTTGACGGCCTTCCGCAGGACTTCGTTGGGCCGACGTTCGAGCATCTCACCCAAGGTGCGGCTCTTCAGGCCCCCGGGGTACCCCGAGTGCCGGTAGTAGATCTTGCCCTCGAGCTTGTTGCCGGTCACTGCGATCTTCTGGGCGTTGACCACGACCACGAAGTCCCCGGTATCGACATGAGGGGTGTATTGGGGTTTGTTCTTGCCCCGCAGGACTATCGCGATCTCCGACGCAAGCCTGCCGAGATTCTTGCCCTCAGCATCGACGACCCACCATTTTCGGGGCACTTCGCCGGGTTTCGCTGTATAGGTCTTCACACTGCCTCCTTGGAACGCGACCGCAGATAATAATGGAGAGAGGCAGCCGGTGTCAAGCGCGCGCAGCGCCCGTCGTCGCTCTCGCCACCGCCTCCACGGGAGGCGGGGCCGCGAAGCTCTCGAATATCACGTCGAGCCAATGGACGACGATGTTCGGGTCGAAGAAAGACTCGAAACCCATCTGGTGAGCGACGTCCCCTGCGAACGCCCACCCAGTGATGAGCCAGGATACCTGTACCGGGTCCACGTAGTCGGGGATCTTCCCTTCTTTCTTGCCGTCCTCGACCACTTGTGTGAACTGATCCAAAGAGCGAAGGTGTTTCTCGGCCAGCACCTCAGCAAGGCCTTCGCTACGAGCCCCGGCGATGAACTCAAGCAGAAGATGGGCGTGATGTCGTTCTCCCTCAGCCGCCCACAGCTCCAAGTGATGATCACACATCTCTCGCAGCCGCCCGAATGAGTTCTCGTCGGTGGTGGTCTCCCGAGAAGCGTAGATCTTCTCGTAGACCACATCCAGGGCCGCAAGCAGGATATCCCGTCTGCTATCGAAGTGGGTGTAGAGCGAAGCCTGCCTGATCCCGGCGCCCTCAGCAATACGAGACATGGTCGCTCCGCGCAATCCGTACTTCCCGATCAGATCGAGAGTGATCTCGACGATTTGCCGCTTTCTTGCCTCGGCCGGCATTCGCTGGCGTTCCACAGCCACTGCTCTGCTTCCTTTCCCAAACCGGAGACTGGGCGGTCGGTTAGCCCGTTAAGGTTGACAAGCTAGGGTACAACAGGTAGTTTAGCGTCTGCAACAACCGGTCGTACGGTAGTTTACGCGCGGACGGCTCAGACTGCGGCCTTGGTCCGTGACGGATATACGAGACTCTGTGTCAGAGGGGACCGAGGGGCGGAAAGATGGCGAAGACGCGTCGACTCACCAATCTCACCACCGGCGGACCCGTTCACGTCGACGTTCAAGACGGCAAGATCCTGCGCATCTTCCCCCTCGAACTCGACAAAAGCGACGGGCCGTCGTGGACCATACAGGCTAGGGGCCGGTCTTTCACGCCGCCCCGAAAGACGACCCTCTCACCGTGGACTGTGGCCCATAAGTCCACCATCTACTCCCCCAAACGCATCCTGACTCCGCTCAAGCGGGTCGACTTCGACCCGAACGGCGAGCGAAACATCGACAAACGTGGTGAGTCCGGCTATGAGCCCATCGGCTGGGATGAGGCCCTGGACATCGTGGCCGACGAGATCGTGCGCGTGAAGCGAGAGCTTGGACCGGCGGGTATGCTCACCACCGCGGGATCCCACCATCTCTGGGGCAATATCGGCTACCGCTTCAGCGCCTACAACCGCTTCATCAACCTGATCGGCCATACCTATGCCGAACACAACCCCGACAGCTGGGAAGGCTGGCACTGGGGCGGAGTGCACATGTGGGGCTTCAGCCATCGGCTCGGCATCCCCGAGCAGTACGACCTCCTGGAGGACGCCCTCAAGAACACGGAGATGGTCGTGTTCTGGTCGGCCGACCCGGAGACCACCGGCGGGGTCTATGGGTCGTTCGAGGCCACCTCCCGCCGCTTCTGGCTCAAGGAGCTAGGGGTCAAGATGGTGTTCATCGACCCCTACTTCAATCACACCGCCGGTGTCTTCGCCGACAAGTGGTTCGCACCCCGGCTGGGGACCGACGTGGCCCTGGCCTTGGCTATCGCCTTTACCTGGCTCACGGAAGGCACCTACGACAAGGAGTACGTAGGGTCCCGGACCAAGGATTTCGACGTATGGAAGGCCTACGTCCTGGGCGAGAGCGACGGCGTACCCAAGACCCCCAAATGGGCCGAGGTCGAGAGTGGGGTCCCCGCCAGGGAGATCAGGGCCCTCGCCCGGGAATGGGGAGCCAAGAAGACCATGCTCTCGGCCGGCGCGATGGGCGGATGGGGCGGCGCGTGCCGCGCCGCCACCGGTAACGAATGGGCCCGCTCCATGATAGCCCTGGCCGCCATGCAGGGCCTTGGCAAGCCGGGGAGCAATATCTGGTCGACCACCTCCGGCGTGCCGTTCGACAAGTCCTTCTACTTCCCCGGCTACTCCGAGGGCGGGATCTCCGGCGACATCGCCAATACGGCTGCCGGCTACCGTCTTGCTCACCGCATGTGGCCCAACGGGGGCACATTCTCCAATATCCAACACTCGGCGGAGGGCCAGACGGTCTCACGGCTGAGGATCCCCGAGGTGATGCGGCACGAGAAGCTGCAGTGGTACGCCCGCGGCTTCTGTGGAGCCTCGATCGAGATGCAGTTCCACAAGCGCCAATACCCGGCCAGCGGCTATCCCCACGTGGGCATGTACTACCGCTACGGCGGCTCCTTCATCGGCACGATGACCGAGACCAATCGCTACGTCACCGCGTACCGCGAGGGCAAGGTCCCCTTCGTCGTCAACCAGGCGGTGTGGATGGAGGGCGAGACCAAGTTCGCCGACGTCATCCTGCCGGCCTGCACCAACTTCGAGCGCTGGGACATCAGCGACTGGGCATACGCATCCGGCTATGGGACGCACAAGTTCGACCAGGTCAACCATCGCCTGATCGTGCTGCAAAAGAAGTGCATCGAGCCGCTCGGGGAGTCCAAGTCCGACTACGAGATCTTCTCCCTCCTTGCCGACAGGCTGGGCGTAGGTCACATCTACACCGAGGGCGGCCACACCGACCTCGACTGGGTCAAGCGGATGTTCCACGCCAGTGACCTGCCGAAGCGGATCTCCTGGGAGGACTTCGAGAAGAAGGGCTACTACATGGTGCCGGTCCCTGAAGACCACGAACCCACACCGGCGCTGCGCTGGTTCGCCGAAGACCGGGAGAAGGATACCCCGGACTGGGGTCCGCCTCTCTGGGACCAGGTGAGACTGAAAGGTCTACAGACCCAGTCGGGCAAGATCGAGTTCGTCTCCAGCAGCCTTAGCCGCTTCTACGAGACAGACCCGGTCGACCCTGAACGCCCCGCCATGGGTCCACAGTACATAGAGAGCTGGGAAGGACACCACACCACCGAACTCTACGAGAAGTACCCCCTGCAGATGGTGTCCCCGCACCCGCGTTATAGCTTTCATACGATGGGAGACGCGAAGGGGTCGTGGAGCAACGACATCAAGGACCACCGCATCCTCAAGGAGGATGGCCACCACTACTGGATCATGCGTCTCAATCCCGAGGACGCGGCTGCCCGGAACATCGCCGACGGCGACCTCGTCCGCGCCTTCAACGAGCGGGCTTCGGTCATCCTGGCGACTCAGATCACGGAACGGGTGCCCCCTGGCACCGTTCATTCCTACGAGTCCTGCGCCGAGTACGTGCCCCTGGGTACGCCGGGCAGGTCCCCAGACAAAGGTGGCTGTGTCAACCTGCTGACCTCGAAGCGCTTCATCACCCCGACCTCCACCGGCCAAGCCCCGAACTCCTGCCTGGTC
Organism: uncultured Gaiellales bacterium; assembly: GCA_964497095.1. Taxonomy (GTDB): domain Bacteria; phylum Actinomycetota; class Thermoleophilia; order RBG-16-64-13; family RBG-16-64-13; genus CAVPLM01. Next base: position 31,779 of record CAZCCL010000005.1, read on the forward strand.
CAGGTGGAGAAGTGGGAGGGCGACTCCTAGATCAGGGGATGGGCTGTTTCACGTCTTCGCTCGAAGGGCGCCCAAGGGCGCCCTTCGTCATCTTGCTCCGGCCGCCTCAGCCGGTCCGCGCGGCTCCGTAGCGCACGTCCCACAAGAACAACCCCTGGGCCGGCGCGGTGGGACCGGCTTCCTCTCGGGAGGCTCCGTGCAGCAGCCGATCCAGATCTCCGAGCGTCCGCTCGCCCTGCGCCACCTCCACCATAGTGCCGACCAGGGTGCGGACCATATGTCGCAGGAAGGCCTCGGCTTCGATCTCGAGGTAGACCACTCCCTTCGTAAGACCGAATAGATCGGGACTGCGGTCGGCCTGAGGCGTGGCACCGGCCGGCGCGGCGCGCCGCGCCGCGCCCCCGGACCGGGAGCCCCCGGGCCGCCCCCCACCCACCTTCCCCCAGGCACAACGGACCACGGACCTGTGGAAGAACGCGTGCTCCGTCTGGGTGGGGGTGAAGGCTGTGAAGTCGTGGCGGCCGGGCACCTTCGCCCCGGCCGCCCGGAAGGCCCCCCAGTCCCGGCCCCCGGGGGGAGGCCAGCACAAGGGCGCCCCCAACCGTGACACCCCAGCGGGGGTGGTCAAGAAGTACCGGTAGCTCCTGCTGACCGCGCCTTTCCGCGCGTCAAACGTCACAGGCGCGCGGACCAGTCTCGTTACGGCGATACCCGCCGGAGTGAGGGCGTTGGTTGACCGGACCAGCTGAGCCGCATCGGTTTCCGCCGGCAGTCGAAGACTCACCACCTGCCGGCGCGCGTGCACGCCGGCATCCGTCCGGCCGGCCACCCGCAGCACCGGAGTGTGGCCCAGCACAGTCGCAAGAGCGGCCCCCAGGCAACCTTCCACAGTGGGCAGTCCTTCCTGCCTCACCCAACCGTGAAGGCCGGTCCCGTCGTACTGCAGTTCCATGCGGTAGTTGCGCTCCACGGGCCCCCCATCACTCCAACGCCACGTGTTCACTCCATAAGCACAGATGCCGGGGCCTTCAGGCCCCGGCATCGTCTCTGCCGTCGATCCAGGATCGCCTCGCCGTCCCCGAGAGGCCTCCCCACTCCCCCTTGCTACACCAGCTCCAAATACACCATCTCGGCGGCGTCGCCCAGACGAGGGCCGATATGCACGATACGGGTGTAGCCCCCCGCGCGATCCGCGTACACAGGCGCGATCTCGTTGAACAGCTTGTACGATATCTGCTTGTTACGGAGTTGGCTGATGGCCATACGCCGGGAATTGAGATCGCCTGCCTTACCCATGGTGATCATCTTCTCCACGATCGGCCGCACTTCCTTGGCCCGGGCCTCTGTTGTCTTGACGCGTCCATGCTCGAGCACAGAGCAGGCAAGATTCGCCAACATCTGCCGGCGATGGCTCGGCTGCATGCCGAACCGTCTTCCTTTCCTCTGGTGCCTCACTCTACTCTCCCTTGAGCTTCAGGTTGTTCTTCTCGAGGCGCTCCCGCACCTCTTCTATGGTCTTGTGGCCAAGGTTGGGGATGCACATCAGCTCCTGCTCGGACCTGGCTATGAGGTCACCGACCGACTCGATGCCCTCACGCTTGAGACAGTTGTAGGAGCGGACTCCCAGTTCCAATTCCTCGATGGGCGTGTCATCGAAGCCCGTGGATCGGCCGGCCGGGGCCTCCGCCTCACCCATTGCGGACTCCGCAGCGGATTCTTCTTCGTCCTCTGCCCCGTCCTCCAGGAAGATCGACAAGTCGTCGCGCAGGAGGGCTGCCGCTTTGGCCAGGGCCGCCCGCGGTTCGATGGCGCCGTTGGTCTGCACTTCCAGGGTCAGCTTGTCGAAATCGGTCCGCTGGCCGACCCGCGCCGGCTCCACGCTGTAGGCCACCTTGGTGACCGGCGAGAAGATCGAGTCTATAGGGATGACTCCCAGGATGTTGTCGGTGCGCTTGTTGTCGTCGGCCGACGCGTATCCCCGGCCCCGACGCACCGTCAACTGCATCTCCAGCCGGCCCCCGTCTTCCAAGGTGCCGATGTACGCAAGTGGGTCCACGACCTCGACGGTGGCGGGGAGTTGGATGTCACCGGCGGTGACGATCCCCGGGCCGTCCTTGACCAGTTCGACCTCATGCTCGTCATCCTCGCCGTGTAACACGAAGACTATCTTCTTGAGGTTGAGGATGATGTCCGTGACATCCTCCTTGACATGGGGCACGGTCGAGAACTCATGCTCTACTCCGGTGACCTTGACCGCCGAGATAGCGGCCCCTTCCAGCGAGGAGAGCAACACCCGCCGGAGGGAGTTGCCGAACGTATACCCGAAACCACGGGCCAGCGGCTCGACCACGAAGCGACCTTGATTCTCACCGACCGGTTCGTAGGCGCTATGCGGGGTGGCAAAATCTAACAATCGACCCTCCTAACTACTTGGAGTACAGCTCGACGATGAGCGACTCCTGGATGGGGATGTCGATATCCGCCCGATCGGGCTGACGAAGGACCTTGCCCACCATGTTGTCATGGTCCGCCTGCAGCCAAGCAGGCACGGAGGCGGTGAGATCGGTGGCGTCCTCGACGACAGTCTTCAGACCCTCACTGTCGAGCACCGCCGTGATCACATCGTCCGTCTTCACCCGGTACGAAGGGATATTGACCCGACGGCCGTTGACCGTGAAGTGCCCGTGCCGGATGAGCTGCCGGGATTGCCGGCGGGAAGCGCCGAAACCAAGACGATAGATCACGTTGTCCAGGCGCAACTCCAGGAGGCGGAGCAGATTCTCGCCCGTGATGCCCGATTGCTGGGCGGCCACCTTGTAGTAGTTGCGGAACTGCCCTTCGAGCACCCCGTAGTAACGGCGCGCCTTCTGCTTCTCGCGCAACTGGGTGAGATACTCGGACTGCTTGCGCCGACGACCGCGGCCGTGTTCGCCCGGAGGATACGCCCGCCGGTCGACTCCGCACTTGTCGGTCAGGCAACGCTCTCCTTTGAGGAAGAGCTTCTCACCTTCACGACGGCACTGCTTGCACTGGGGGGACCTGTCTCTCGCCATACTCGCCGCCTACCTCAGACCCGGCGCCGCTTCTTGGGGCGGCAGCCGTTGTGGGGGATGGGAGTGACGTCCTTGACGCTGGTCACGTCGAGCCCGGCGGCCTGAAGCGAGCGGATGGCGGTCTCGCGGCCGCTACCCGGTCCTTTGACGAAGCAGTCGACCTTCTGCAGGCCGTGCTCCATAGCCGCCCGAGCCGCTCGTTCCGCAGTCACCTGGGCCGCGAACGGAGTGGATTTGCGTGAACCTTTGAACCCGGCCGAGCCGGCACTTGCCCACGCGATCACGTTGCCCTCTTTGTCGGTGAGCGTCACAAGGGTGTTGTTGAACGACGTCTTGATGTAAGCGTTGCCCACCGCGATGCTCTTGCGCACCTTGCGGCGTCGCCCTCGAGTACCAGCTGCAGTGCGTTTGGGTTTCGGCATGTCTACTTAACTCCGTCCCTAGATATCCCTGCGAGGTCGTCCTGGCCGGCTAGACCCGCACCTTCTTCTTGACGCCCACTGTAGGCTTGTGTCCCTTGCGCACCCGGGCGTTCGTCTTGGTGCGCTGGCCATGGACCGGCATACCTCGCCGATGTCTGATGCCCCGATAGCAGCCGATCTCCATCAAACGCTTGATGTTCTGGCCGCGCTCGCGTCGCAGGTCACCTTCGACCAGTACATGGTCCTCGATGTAGCCGCGCAGACGCATCTCTTCGTCCTCGGTGAGGTCCTTGACGTGCGTGTCCGGATCGATGCTCACAGCGGAGAGGATCCTGTTGGACATAGACCGGCCGATCCCGTACACGTACGTGAGACCGATCTCGATCCGTTTGTCGCGAGGGAGAGTGACACCAGCGATACGAGCCATACGCTTCTCCTGCCTAGCCTTGCCGCTGCTTATGGCGCGGGTTCTGGCAGATGACCAGTACCACGCCCCGCCGCCGCACTATCTTGCACTTCTCGCACATCGGTTTCACCGACGCTCTGACCTTCATCTGACGCCTTCCTCTACTTGAAACGATAGGTGATCCGACCCCGGGTCAGATCGTATGGTGACAATTCCACCTTGACTCTGTCACCGGGCAGTATCCGTATGTAGTTCATACGCATCTTCCCGGATATGTGCGCAAGGATCTCCAGCTCGTTGTCGAGCTTGACCTTGAACATCGTGTTGGGCAGGGCCTCGATGACCTCGCCCTCGAGCTCTATGGCTTCTTCTTTAGGACACACGGCTCGCCACCCAGCAACCCCCGCCTGCAAGTCGGCCGCTTATCTTAGCACAAGGCTTCATCCTGCTAGGCTCCCGCAACTTCAGTCGTGGTAAGGATGCGAGGCCCGGTCCGGGTGATAGCCACCGTGTGCTCGAAATGAGCGGAGAGACTGCCGTCTTTGGTGTATATGGCCCAGGAGTCGTCACCTATCTCGACTTCGAAGCCGCCCACGTTCACCATGGGCTCGATCGCCAGGACCATGCCGTCCCTCAGCTCGGGCCCTTGTTCCGGCGAGCCGAAGTTCGGCACCTGCGGGTCTTCGTGCATGTCCCGGCCCACGCCATGGCCCACCATACTCCTTACCACCGAGAAGCCATGAGCTTCGACATGAGTCTGTACAGCGTGAGAGATATCCCCAACCCGGTTGCCGACCCGACACTGGGCGATCCCCTCATGGAGCGATTCCTCGGTGACCTGCAGAAGCTCGCGTGCGGTCTCGGAGATATCGCCCACTGCGAAGGTTCGCGCGCCGTCGGCTATATAGCCCTCCATGGTCACTCCCACGTCGACTCCCAGAATGTCGCCTTCCCGCAACCGGGTGCCGTCCGGGATGCCGTGGACCACCATGTCGTTGGGCGAGGTGCAGATGGACCCCGGGAACCCCCGGTAGCCCTTGAACGTGGGCACACCGCCCTTCGCGCGTATGAACCGCTCCGCCAACCTATCCAACTCCTTCGTGGTCACGCCCGGCCTAATCTCCTCGGCTAGGAAATCCAAGCATCCCTGCAACACCTTGCCCGCCCGGGCCATCTTCTCCAACTCCGCCTGCGATTTTCTGATGATCACTTTGCCGTCGTCCTCAGGGGCTCCAGACGCGCCCGGTCACCCCTCGGCGGGGCCAAGGGCCGCGCGTATGTCCTCATACGTCCGGTCGGGGGACTGGGCTCCATCTATGCGGGCGACGACTCCCGCCCGATCGTAGTAGTCGATCAGGGGCTCCGTCTGATTGCGATAGACCTCAAGCCGGTTGCGCACTGTGGCTTCAGAGTCATCGTCACGCTGATAGAGCTCCCCCCCGCACTTGTCGCATACACCCTCCTGCTTGGGCGGGGTGAACAGCACGTGGAAAGGGGTCTGGCAGGCTCGGCAGACTCTGCGCCCAGTCAGGCGCTGCACGAGCAGCTCTTCGTCCACCAGTAGAACGAGGGTCTTGGTCACTGCTCGATCCAGACCGTCCAAGGTTGCGTCCAGCGCCTCCGCCTGCGGTATGGTCCGAGGGAAGCCGTCCATGAGGAAGCCCTTCGCTGTGTCGGGCTCCTGCAACCGGTCCTTGACGATGCCGATCACCACGCTATCGGGCACCAACTCCCCTGCATCCATGTACCTCTTGGCCTCTAGACCCATCGGCGTCTGGTTCTTGACCGCCGCACGCAGGATGTCGCCGGTAGAGATATGGGGGATGCCGTACTCGGCCACTATGCGGCCCGCCTGGGTGCCCTTGCCCGCCCCGGGGGGCCCGAGCAGGATGAGATTGAACTGGCTCAAACTCTCTATCACTTCCTTGTCGCCTCCCACGGCTCTACTTGAGAAAACCCTCGTAGTGCCGCATCAGCAGCTGAGATTCCATCTGCTTCATCGTGTCCAGAGCCACCCCGATGACGATCAGCAGAGACGTCCCCCCGAAGTAGAAGGGTACACCCAAGAGCCGGATGAGCAGGGTGGGCAGCAGCACGATGGCCGCTAGGAACAGAGCGCCCGGGAACGTGATCCGCGTGAGCACTCTGTCGAGATAGACCGCGGTGGGTCGCCCGGGGCGGATACCGGGTATGAATCCCCCGTATTTCTTCAGGTTGTCGGCCTGATCGATGGGGTTGAACTGCACGGCCGTGTAGAAGTAGGTGAAGAGGACGATCAGGATGACCTCGACCACCAAATACCACCAGGAGCCTGGGCCAAGGATCTCCGACAGCCTCTTGGCCCAACTCCAGGGAGTCATCTGGGCAAGAGTGACCGGGAATAGGAGCACCGAAGACGCGAATATGACGGGGATGACCCCCGCCATGTTGATACGCAGCGGCAGGTAGGTGCTCTGCCCGCCGTAAACCTTGCGCCCTACCACGCGCTTCGCGTACTGCACAGGTATGCGCCGCTGGCCCTCCGTCACATAGATGATGAACACGACCACGAGGACCGAGATGACACCCATGAGCACCCAATACCCGGGGTTGAGGGTGAAAAGTTTCTGGATCCCGCTGGGGAGCCTGGAGACGATGCTCGCAAAGATCATAAGCGAGATGCCGTTCCCGATGCCCCGCTGGGTGATGAGCTCCCCCATCCACATGACCAGCGCCGTGCCGACCGTCAGGGTGAGCACGATGAGGTAGAAGCGCAGCGGCGTTAGGGGCGCATCCGGGGGAAATGCGCCGTAGCTGCGGAAGAGAAAGACAAAGCCGATCGCTTGGATGAGGGCAAGGACCACAGTGAAGTACCGGGTGTACTGATTGACCTTCTTCTGGCCTGACTCCCCTTCCTTCATGAGGGCTTCCAGTCGGGGGATCACCATGGTCAGGAGCTGCATGATGATCGACGCGGTGATGTAGGGCATGATGCCCATGGCGAACACGGCCACCCGCTCAAGACCGCCCCCGGCGAAGAGGTTGTAGAAGTCGAACACGCCCCCGGTGTTGAACATCTCCTGGATGGCATCCACACTGACGCCCGGCACGGGGATGTAGCAACCAAACCGGTAGATTGCGATGATCATCGCCGTGAAGAGCAACTTCTTCCGGAGATCCGGAAGCCGCCAGGCGTTGAGCAGGGACTGCAGCATCAGATGACTTCCACCTTGCCGCCGGCCGCCTCGATCTTAGCAACCGCCGCCGCGCTGAAACCGTGGGCCCTTATGGTGAGAGGCTGGGCCAGTTCACCCATCGCCAGGATCTTGACCCGGGCATCCGCCTTCTTGATGATGCCCCGCTCCAGCAGCGTCTCGGGCGAGACCACCTCACCCTCAGCGAAGACCGCCAGGCGGGAGAGATTGACGGGTGTCGTGCAAGTGCGGAACGGCCCGATGGGCATAGCCGTCTTGGCCAGCGGGCCCCGCAGCTTCGGCAGCCTCATGTGCAGAGGCATCTGACCGCCTTCGTACCGGGGCGATATCCGCCCGCCGGAACGCTGCTTCGAACCTTTGTGGCCCCGGCCCGACGTCTTCCCCAGGCCCGAGCCCTCGCCCCGGCCCACGCGTTTCCTGTCACGCCGGGCCCCAGGGTCGGGTCTCAGATTGTGTAGGAAGATCTCTCCCATCTTTATCCTTTGTCCTCGATTTCGACGACGTCCACCTGGAGCATGTACGAGATCTTGTGCACCATGCCCCGGATGGCGGGCGTGTCTTCGTGATAGACGGTCTGGCCCATACGGCTGATGCCGAGAGCATCCAGCGTGGCCTTGTGGTCCTTCTTACGATTGATGCGGCTCTTGACCTGGGTGATCTTCAGCATCGGGTCACTCTCCAGCCCCGCCGGTAGTGGCAGTCGCCGGTTCCTCGGTCGCCGCCTGTTCGGCCGCCGCCGGTTCGGCCGGGCCCAAGCCCAGGATCTCCCGCACGGTCTTGCCCCGCTGCAGGGCGATGTCCTCAGGCCGGCGCAGGGCGCGCAGCCCCTGCTCGGCAGCCCGTACCATGTTGATGGGGTTCGTGGTGCCCAGACACTTGGTGAGTACGTCGTGGACCCCACCCAACTCGAGGAGCGCCCGTACCCCACCGCCCGCTATGACCCCCGTCCCTGCTGAGGCCGGCCTCAACAGAACCCGCCCGGCGCCGTGCCGACCCACGATCTCATGGGTGATGGTCGTGCCGTGCTTGGGTACGACGAACAGGTTCTTGCGTGCGTCTTCTATAGCCTTCTGGATCGCCAGCGGCACCTCTTTGGCCTTGCCGTAGCCGATGCCCACCGTGCTCTCTCCATCTCCGACCGCGACCAGAGCCGTGAACGAGAAACGCCGACCGCCCTTGACCACTTTGGCCACGCGGTTGATGTGGATCACGCTCTCCTGAAGGTTAAGCGAATCTGCCTTGATCTGCGCCAATGTGCTACCTCTCTCTCCCTCAGAAGTCCAGGCCGCCCTCGCGGGCGCCGTCAGCCAGAGCTTTCACCCGACCGTGATACAGGTAGGGTCCCCTATCGAACACCACGCGCTGCACCCCGGCGGCCTTCGCTCTCTCCGCCAGGATCGCCCCGACCTTGGCCGCCTGGTCCTTCTTCGACAGGCCTTTATCGGTGACGTGGACGCTACCGGCGCTGGCCAGCGTCCGCCCGGCGCCGTCGTCGATGACTTGGGCCCAGATGGACCGATTGGATCGGAACACGGAGAGACGCGGCCGCTCGGCGGTGCCGCGCACCTTGCCCCTCACCCGGGTCGAACGCCTCTCCCGAGACCGGTTCTTGTCGTCTTGATAAGCCATTTAGACCTCTTCCTCTACGCCCGCTTACCCACTTTGCGCCGCACCACTTCGCCCTCGTAGCGGATGCCTTTGCCTTTGTAAGGCTCGGGCTTACGGAGCGCACGGATCTCGGCGGCTACCTGGCCGACGCGCTGTTTGTCGATGCCCTTGACCACGATCTGCGTCGGAGTGGGCACTTCGAACTCGATGTTCTCCGGCGCCGATACCACCACGGGATGGGAATAGCCGACCAGGATCTCCAGGTCCGAGCCTTTCTTGGAGGCCCGATAGCCGACTCCCACGATCTCGAGCTTCTTCTCGAAACCCGTGGTCACCCCCGTGACCATGTTGAAGATCAGCGAACGAGTGAGACCGTGGAGAGCGCGGTTCGGCGCGGTGTCGTCGGGCCGGGACACGGTCATCACGCCGTCGGCCAGGGTGACCCGCATGTCGGCGTGGATCTTCTGGCTCAGTTCCCCTTTGGGACCCTTGACGGCGACGTTGTTTCCGGCGATAGTCACCTGAACTTCGCCGGGTACTGTTATCGGTGCTCTTCCTATCCTAGACATATCGCTACCAGACGAAACAAATGACTTCGCCGCCCACACCCTGCCGCTGCGCCTCCCGAGCAGTCATCAGACCCCGCGAGGTGGAGATGACGGCCGTGCCCAGGCCTCCCAAGACCTTGGGGAGGTTGTCTTTCTTGGCGTAGATGCGGCGGCCCGGCTTGCTGACCCTCTTGACCTGCGAGATCACGCGGCGACGGCCGTCGGTGTATTTGAGTTCGATCACCAACTTATCGAAACTGCCTTCCTTGACGACCGAGTACCCTGTGATATAGCCCTCTTCTTTGAGCACCCGGGCCAACTCGACCTTCTGCCCTGACGAAGGCATCTCGACCTGAGCGTGGAGCGCCTTGTTGGCGTTCCGGATGCGGGTCAGCATATCGGCGATGGGATCGGTGTGTGGCATGACCCCTCCTACCAGCTCGACTTGGTGATCCCAGGGATCAGTCCCTGGTGGGCCAGTTCACGCAGACAGATACGGCACACGCCGAACCGGCGCACGTAGCCGCGCGGCCGACCGCAGCGGAAGCAGCGGCTGTGCGCCCTGACGGCGTACTTCTGCGGGCGCCGCGCCTTAGCGATCATCGACTTCTTTGCCATGCGCTGTTGCTCCTATCCTTCAGCTCTCGCGGAAGGGCATGCCCATCAATCTGAGGAGCGCCCGTCCCTCGTCGTCCGTCTTGGCCGTGGTGGTGATGGCGATGTCGAGCCCCCGGATGCGATCGATCTTGTCGTAGTCGATCTCCGGGAAGATGATCTGCTCTTTCACGCCCAGGTTGTAGTTGCCGTGACCGTCGAAGCTCTCGACCCCCACTCCCCGGAAGTCCCGGATACGGGGCAAGGCGACGCTGACGAGCCGATCGAGCATCTCGTACATGCGGTCGCCCCGCAGGGTGACCCGCAACCCGACCGGCATACCGGTCCGCAACTTGAAGTTGGCCACCGACCTGCGCGCGCGCCGCACCTGCGGCTTCTGTCCGGTAATCTGGGCGAGTTGAAGCGAAGCTTCTTCCATCGCTTTGGCGTCGTGCGTACCCTCACCCACCCCCATGTTGAGGGTCAGCTTCATGACCTTGGGTACCTGCATGACGTTCTTGTAGCCGAACTCCTCCCGCATCGCGGGCACGATCTCGGCCAGATACTTCTCCTTGAGCCTGGGTACCGCCATCGCTAACCCTTATCCACCTGGACGTTACAGTTCTTGCAGTAGCGCACCTTGTCCTCGCCCTCCATACGGACACCCACCCGGACGGGCTGACCACAGCTGGGGCAGACCAACCTGACACTGCTGATGTGCATACTGGCTTCCCGCTCTATGACCCCGCCTTGAGGGGTCTTCTGCGAGGGACGCACGTGCCGCTTGATGAAGTTGACTCTCTCCACCACCACGCGCTCTTCGCCCGTCAGCACGCGCAGGACCTTGCCGCGCTTGCCGGCTTCCTTGCCCTGCATGACCTGCACGGTATCGCCCTTCTTGATGCGGACCTTCTTCTTCTGCGTCGTCACTCGGGCCATCACAGCACCTCCGGCGCCAGCGAGACGATCTTCGCGAAGTTCTTCTCGCGCAATTCCCGGCCCACGGGTCCGAAGATCCGGGTGCCTCGAGGGTTCATCTGCCGGTCGATCAACACGGCCGCGTTCTCGTCGAAGCCGATGTATGTGCCGTCCCGACGGCCGTATTCCTTCTTCACACGGACGACAACTGCCTGCACCACATCACCCTTCTTGACCGAACCGCCGGGGATGGCCTCCTTGACCGCCCCGACGATGACGTCACCCACCCCGGCGTAGCGTCGCTGCGACCCGCCCTTGATGCGGATGCAGAGCAGCTCACGCGCGCCGGTATTGTCGGCCACTTTGAGTCTTGTCTCCACCTGTATCATCGTGTTTCACCCATCTCCTACCGGCGGGGCTATTCGGCCCGCGTGAGCACCTTGATGAGGCGCCAAGTCTTGTCACGAGAGAGCGGCCGGCATTCACGCACGAGGACCGTGTCTCCTACCCGAGCCTCGTTCTGCTCGTCGTGGGCCTTCAGGCGACTGCTGGTCCGCACCACCTTCTTGTACTGGGCGTGCGGCCGCACCGCGCTCACCTGCACGACGATGGTCTTGTCCATCTTGTCGGAGACGACCACGCCCTGCCGCTCCCGTTGCCTTGTCGCTCGCTGCTCGGCCATCAGAACTCCCTCGCCCGTTCTCTCGCGGATTGCACCGTCATGATCCTGGCGATATCCTGGCGCACCTGGCGAAGGCGGCTGGTGTTCTCCAGCTGACCGGCAGCGTGCTGGAACCGCAGGTTGAACAGCTCTTCCCGCGACTGCCTGAGACGCTGGACCAATTCCTCGTCGGCGAGTTCGACCAAGTCCTTAGCCTTCAATGCCTACATCCTCCCTGGTCGCGAACCTGCATTTCACGGGAAGTTTGTGAGCCGCCAACCGGATGGCTTCTCTGGCGAGATCCTCGCTGACCCCCGCCAGTTCGAACATCACCCGGCCCGGCTTGACCACAGCCACCCATTGATCGGGCGAGCCCTTGCCCGAGCCCATCCGGGTCTCCGCGGGCTTCTTCGTGATGGGCTTCTGCGGGAAGATGTTGATCCACACCTTCCCCCCGCGCTTGATCTTCCGGGTCATGGCGATACGAGCAGCCTCGATCTGCCTGCCGGTGATCCACCCAGGCTCGAGGGCCTGCAGGCCGTATTCGCCGAACTGGACCGAGGTCTGGCCTTTCGACTTCCCGGCCATGCGGCCCCGATGTTGTTTGCGGTGCTTGACCCGTTTTGGTAGTAGCATCTTCTATCCTTTTCCTCCCGGTCCCCCGTCCGACGTCCACGGGCCCGGGCGTTTCCCAGCCTGGACCGGACGCCGAGCCGACCGGCGACCGTCACCCTATGCGGGCCTCCGCCTGCCCCCGGGAACCTTGCTCGAACCCCTCGGGCATGATCTCACCCTTGTTTATCCAAACCTTGACGCCGATCTTGCCGAAGGTCGTATCGGCCTCGCAGAAACCGTAGTCGATATCGGCTCGGAGCGTGTGCAGCGGCACCCGCCCCTCGCTGTAGCCCTCGATGCGAGCCATCTCCGCGCCGCCCAGGCGCCCTCCCGACCTGACTTTGATGCCCACAGCGCCCGACCGCATGGCGGAGGTGATAGCCCGCTTCATAGCCCTCCGGAAGCTCACCCGGTTCGCAAGCTGCTCAGCGATGGACTGAGCGACCAGATTGGCATCGAGTTCCGGCCGTTTGATCTCGACGATGTTGACATGGACGGCCTTGCCCGTCATCTCGTGCAGGTCGCGCCTGAGCGCGTCGACTTCCGAGCCCGACTTGCCGATGACGATGCCCGGACGGGCGGTATGGATGTCCACCACCACCTTGTTGGTGTCCTTCCGGATGATGATGGTGGAGAGGCCGGCGTGCCCCATCTTCTCCTGGATGTGCTTACGGATCGCCAGGTCCTCCTGAAGGAACCCGGCGAACTGCTTCTCGGTGTACCACTGAGCCTTCCACTCGTGGATGATGCCGAGCCGCATGCCTCCCGGATGAACTTTCTGACCCACCTGCTACGACTCCTTTATCTCGTCGACGCACACGGTGATGTGACTGGTCCTTTTGCGTATGCGGCTGGCCCGTCCCATGGCCCGCGGCCGGAACCGCTTGATGATGGGGCCGCCGTTCGCGTACGCCTGGACCACGTAGAGGTCGTCGGCGTCGAGATCGTGATTGTTCTCGGCGTTTGCTACGGCGGAGTCGAGCACCTTACCCACCAGCTTGGCCGCGGCCCGAGGGGTCAGCGCCAGGATGGCCTTGGCTTCGGCCACGGGCTTGCCCCTGATCAGCCGGGCCACGTCACCGGCCTTGCGCGGTGAGACCCTGACGTACTTGGCGGTAGCGTTGACCATGCCCTACTTCCTCCTCATGCGGCGCTCTTTGTTGCCGCCGTGCCCACGGAAGGTGCGGGTCAGCGCGAACTCGCCCAACCGGTGACCCACCATGCTCTCGGTGATGTAGATAGGGACGTGCTTCCGTCCGTCGTGGACGGCGATCGTGTGTCCGATCATCTCCGGATAGATGGTTGATGCCCGGGACCAGGTCTTGAGCATGCGCTTCTCGCCGGTCTCGTTCATGGCCTCGACCCGCTTCATCAGCCGTTCTTCAACGAAGGGAGCTTTTTTGCTTGAACGCGCCACGATGTCCTACTACCTCCCTTTCCCCCGTCGCCTGACGATGTACTTGGTCGAGGGTTTGTTGCGTTTGCGGGTCTTGTGACCCAGCGTGGGGACGCCCCAGGGCGTCACGGGATTGCGTCCTGGAGGCGTAGAGCCTTCACCTCCGCCGTGCGGGTGGTCGACCGGGTTCATCGTGGTACCACGGACTGTGGGTCGGACCCCTTTCCAGCGCCTGCGTCCCGCCTTGCCGGTGGTGAGGTTTTCGTACTCGGCGTTGCCGATCTCGCCCACCGTGGCCCGGCACTCCATCCGCAGCATGCGCATCTCGCCTGAGGGGAGACGCAGGATGGCGTAGTTCCCTTCCTTGGCCATGACCTGGGCCGAAGTGCCGGCCGATCGGGCGATCTGCCCTCCGCGGCCCTTGTAGAGCTCGATGTTGTGCACCACGGTCCCCACAGGGATATTGCGCAGGGGGAGGGCGCAACCTACCCTGATATCGGCCCCGGGACCGGCCTCGACGGTGGCTCCCACCGCCAAGCGTTCGGGCGCCAGGATATAGCGCTTTTCGCCGTCCTTGTAGACGATCAACGCGATGCGGCAGTTGCGATTGGGATCGTACTCGATGGCAGCGACCCGACCGGGCACGCCGTCCTTGTCGCGCTTGAAATCGATCACCCGGTAGCGGCGCTTGTGACCGCCACCCTGGTGGCGCGTGGTGATCCGACCGTTGTTGTTCCGACCCCCGTTCCGCTTCAGCGGGCGGGTGAGAGCCTTTTCCGGTTTGCTCTTGGTGACTTCGTTGAAGGCAGGCGTCGTCGCGAACCTGCGTCCGGGAGAGGTCGGCTTGTAGCTCTTTATCGCCATGTGTGTTCCCGCGTCCCTTCCTCTACGTCGCGCCGAAGAACTCGATCCGATTGCCCGGAGCAAGCTCCACCACTGCCTTCTTCCAACGCTTGGTCACCCCGGCGTGGGCACCCCTGCGCTTGGGCTTCGGCTTCATGTTGATGGTCTGCACGCCGATGACCTTGACGTTGAAGATCTCCTCCACGGCGGCACGAATATGGGGCTTGGTGGCCCGGTAGTTGACTTCGAACGAATACCGGTTGTTATCAACAGCCTGGTAGCTCTTCTCAGAGATGATAGGGCGGATGATGATCTGCCGTGCGTCCACTACGACTCACCGCCTTCGCTCAAGCCACCTTCCAGGAAGGAGACGGCGCTTTCGGTAAACAGCAGGCTCTTGGCCCACACGTAGTCCTGCACCTCGGCTTCGCCCACGGTTAGGGCGCGAGTGCCGGCCAGGTTGCGGAAGCTCTTGAGGGCGGAGAGCTCCTCAGCGCCCACCAGGACGAGCAGCGGCCTGTCCAACTCGGTCTTGTCGAGGATGGAGGCCGCGCGTTTGGTCGAGGGCTCGTCGAAGACGGTGCCGGACAGCACCCGGACCGTCCCACCGGCTACGAGGTCGCCAAGAGCCATGCGGAAGGCCTGTACTTTGACTTTCTTGTTCACCTTCTTCGCGTAGCTTCGCGGAATGGGCGGAAAAGCCATGCCTCCGCCGGTGAACTGCGACACCTTGCCCGAGCCCACTCGGGCCCGGCCGGTGCCCTTCTGCCGCCATTGCTTGCCCCCCGAACCCGCGACCTCGCTCCGTCCCTTAGCCGATGCGGTGCCCCGTCGGTGACCGGCCAGTTCGGCGGTCACCACCTGGTGGAGAAGACCGACCTTGACCTCATCCTGCACCAGCGCGCCGGCCAGCTCGTGCCGGCCGATGACCGCGCCGTTCTCGTCGATTCTGTCGATGGATGGCATAGGGTTAACCTCTGATCACGACCAAGGAGCCCTTGCTCCCCGGGATCGAGCCTTTGACCAGTACCAGGTCCTTCTCCGGATCGGTCCCGACCACGGTGAGACCCGTCTGTGTGACCCGCGCGCTCCCCATGTGTCCGGGAAGCCGGCTCCCCGGGAACACCCGGGCCGGGTCGGCCGAAGCCCCGATGGACCCCGGAGCGCGGTGGAAGTGAGCGCCGTGGTAGCCGGGACCACCGGCAAACCCATGCCGCTTCACGACACCCTGAAAGCCCTTGCCCTTGCTGACTCCGGTCACCTTGACCCGGTCGCCGAGCGAGAACACGTCCACCGTCACGGTATCCCCGACCGCCAGATCCTCTTCACCCCGCACTTCGACGAGATGGCGTTTAGGAGTGGTCACCCCCGCCTTCTTGAGATGTCCGAGCAAGGGCTTGTTCAACCGCTTGGCCTTGACATCGCCGAAGGCGATCTGGGTGGCGGCGTAGCCGTCCTTCTCGACCGTCTTCTTCTGAGTGACCACGCAGGGCCCAGCCTGGATGACGGTACAGCGGACGATGGTGCCGTCCTCGTTGAAAAACTGGGTCATGCCCAGCTTTGTGCCTAACAGCGTCTTCATCACAGTTTGATCTCTATGTCCACACCCGCGGGCAGATCCATGCGCATCAGAGAGTCCACCGTCTTGGGGGTGGGCTGGTGGATATCGATCAGACGTTTGTGGGTCCTGATCTCGAAGTGCTCCCGCGAGTCCTTGTCCTTGAACGGGCTCCTGATAACGCAGTAGACGTTCTTCTCCGTCGGCAGCGGAACAGGGCCGGAGATGGTGGCGCCGGTGCGCTCCGCCGTCTCGACGATGCTCCGCGCGCTCCTATCGACCAGCTCGTGGTCGTAGGCCTTGAGCCTGATACGTATCTTCTGTTGCGCCACCGCGTGACTCCTACTTGATGATCTTGGTAACGGCGCCGGAGCCTACAGTGCGGCCGCCTTCGCGGATGGCGAAGCGGAGGCCTTCGTCCATGGCGATGGGGGTGATGAGCTTGGCGGTGATGGTGGTGTGGTCGCCCGGCATGACCATCTCCACGCCCTCTGACAGCGCCACGTCACCGGTCACGTCGGTCGTCCGGAAGTAGAACTGCGGCCGATAGCCGTTGAAGAACGGGGTGTGACGGCCGCCTTCCTCCCGGGACAGGACGTAGACCTGGGCCTCGAACTCGGTGTGCGGGGTGATGCTGCCCGGCTGGGCGAGGACCATACCACGCTCCACTTCCTCCCGCTTTATACCGCGCAAGAGGACGCCGATGTTGTCGCCTGCGCGCCCTTCGTCGAGCAGCTTGCGGAACATCTCCACGCCCGTGGCGACGGTCTTGGTGCTCTCCGGATGGAGACCCACCATCTCGACATTGTCGCCGACCTTGACGATACCGCGCTCCACCCGGCCGGTGACCACAGTGCCACGCCCCTGGATGCTGAACACATCTTCGATAGGCATCAGGAAGGGCTTGTCGACGGCTCGTACGGGCTCGGGAATGTAGTTGTCAATGGCGTCGGTCAGCTCGAAGATCGACTTGCAGGAAGGGCACTCGCGGTCGCCGCAGCCGTGCTCGAGAGCCTGCAGGGCCGAGCCGGTGATGACCGGGATGTCGTCGCCGGGGAACTCGTACTCGGTGAGCAGCTCGCGTACCTCCATCTCGACCAACTCGAGGAGCTCGGGGTCGTCGACCATGTCGGCCTTGTTGAGGTAGACGACGATGTAGGGCACGCCCACCTGGCGGGCGAGCAGGATGTGCTCGCGGGTCTGGGGCATGGGCCCGTCCGCCGCCGATACCACCAGGATCGCGCCGTCCATCTGGGCAGCGCCGGTGATCATGTTCTTGATGTAGTCGGCGTGGCCCGGGCAGTCGACGTGAGCGTAGTGGCGTTTCTCGGTTTCGTACTCGACGTGCGCCGTCGCGATGGTGATGCCGCGCTCCCGCTCTTCGGGAGCGTTGTCGATCGAATCGAAGCTGCGGAACTCGATGTCGGGGTTCAGGTTTTTGAGACACTTAGTGATAGCCGCGGTCAACGTGGTCTTGCCGTGGTCGATGTGACCGATGGTGCCTACGTTGACGTGGGGCTTGGTCCGTGCAAACTTCTGCTTCGCCATTGATTCCTCCCTTTCTTCCTGAGTCACTCAGGCAGCCGCCGCAGCCAGGCGGCCCGTTTCCTTACTCCGTGATCCTCATACTCAGTTGTTCAAGCCTCTGCCGCCCTGCTGGGCGATTATCTCCTGCGCGATGACGCCGGGCACCTCAGCGTAGTGGCTGAACTGCATGGTGTACGTGGCCCGTCCCTGGGTCATGGAACGGAGGTCGGTAGCATATCCGAACATCTGCGCCAGCGGCACGGCCGCCCGGATGACCTGTGCTCCCGCCCTGGGTTCCATACCCGCGATGTGGCCACGGCGACTATTGAGATCGCCTATGACGTCGCCCATGTACTCCTCGGGCACGACCACTTCCACATCTTCCACGGGTTCGAGCAACACCGGGTGTGCCTTCTTGGCCGCTTCCCGGAAAGCCATGGAACCCGCGATCTTGAAAGCCATCTCCGAGGAGTCCACATCGTGGTAGGAGCCGTCCACCAACTCGACCTTCACGTCCTCCACGGGGAACCCGGCCAAGACCCCCGTCTCCATGGCCTCGATAATGCCCGCCTGGACGGCCGGGACGTACTCCTTGGGAACGGCGCCCCCGACGATCTTGTTCTCGAACGCGAACCCCGCCCCATATTCGTTGGGCTCCATATTGATGACCACGTGGCCGTACTGGCCCCGACCGCCGGTCTGGCGCACAAACCGCCCCTCGACCTTGGCCACCGCTTTGGTGACCCCCTCGCGGTAGGCCACCTGGGGCCGGCCGACATTCGCGTCGACCTTGAACTCGCGCAGCAGGCGATCGACGATGATCTCCAGATGCAGTTCGCCCATGCCGGCGATGATGGTCTGACCCGTATCCTCGTCGGTACGCACCCGGAAGGTGGGGTCCTCGTCCGCCAGCTTCATCAAGCTGTCGGAGAGCCGGTCCTGGTCGGCCTTGGTCTTGGGCTCGATGGCCACGAAGATGACGGGCTCGGGAAACTCGATGGACTCCAGGATGACGGCCCCACTCGCGTCGCATAGGGTATCGCCGGTGGTGGTGCTCTTCAGGCCGACCGCAGCGGCGATGTCCCCGGCGAACACCTGGGTGATGTCCTCACGGTGGTTGGCGTGCATCTGGAGGATGCGCCCGACCCGCTCCTTCTTCTGCTTGCTGGAGTTGAAGACATAGGATCCCGCCTTGAGGCTCCCGGAATACACGCGGAAGTAGGTGAGCTTGCCCACGAAGGGGTCGGACATGATCTTGAAGGCGATGGCCGAGAACGGCTCTTGGTCGTCGGCATGCCGGACGACCACCTTACCGTTGTGGGGATTGACGCCCTCGACCGGAGGAACGTCCATCGGCGAGGGGAGGTAGTCGATCACGGCGTCGAGCAGCATCTGCACGCCCTTGTTCTTGAAGGAGGACCCACAGAGCACCGGGGTGAGGGCGATATCCAAAGTGGCCCGCCGGATAGCGGCCTTGAGACGGTCTTCACCGATCTCTTCGCCCTCCAGATAGTCCATCATCAGATGGTCGTCGCGCTCGGCCAGCGTCTCGATCATATGAGCGCGCTCGGCCAGGGCGCGGTCCAGCATCTCCTCGGGGATAGCGGCCTCGTCCCACTCCACCCCCATCTCGTCCTCGAAGACGTAGGCGACCATCCGCACCAGATCGATGATCCCTCTGAACTTCTCCTCGCGGCCCAGAGGCAGTTGGATGACGAGTGGACGGGCATGAAGCCGGTCGACCATCATCTGCACGCCTTGAGCGAAGTCCGCTCCCACCCGGTCCATCTTGTTGACAAAGGCGATCCGGGGCACCCGGTACTTATCGGCCTGCCGCCACACCGTCTCCGACTGAGGTTCGACCCCGGCGACCGAGCAGAAAAGAGCTATAGCGCCATCAAGCACTCGGAGGGAGCGCTCCACTTCCATAGTAAAGTCCACGTGCCCGGGTGTGTCTATGATGTTGATGCGATGATCGCGCCACGCACAGGTGGTAGCCGCCGAAGTGATCGTGATGCCCCGCTCCTGCTCCTGGGCCATCCAGTCCATGACCGCGGCACCGTCGTGCACCTCACCGATCTTGTAGGTACGACCGGTGTAGTAGAGCATCCGCTCCGTGGTCGTGGTCTTGCCGGCATCGATGTGGGCCATGATTCCGATGTTGCGGACCATCGCCAGCGGATGCCGCTGGGCCGTCTTGCTTTCGGGTCTATGTGCAGTCGCTTGTGCCAATGTCTTTCTCGCGGACCGAGTCAGCGTTTCCTCATTACCAGCGGTAGTGGGCAAAGGCCTTGTTGGCCTCGGCCATCCGCAGGAGGTCTTCCTTCTTCTTCATAGTGACGCCGGTACGGTTGTACCCGTCCAGCAACTCGCCGGCCAGACGCTCGGCCATGCTGTGCTCCCGCCGAGCCCGGCTGTGGGTGATGATCCACCGCACCGCGAGCGTGTACGAACGACGGGTGGGGACTTCGACCGGCACCTGGTAGTTGGCGCCCCCGACCCGCCGGGACCGCACTTCGAGCGCCGGCCGCACGTTCTCGACCGCTTCCTTGAGGACGCCGGCGGGATCGTTGCCGGTGCGCTCGCGAAGTAGGTTCATCGCGTCGTACATGATGTGCTCGGACACCGACTTCTTGCCGTCGAGCATCATGCGATTGATCATCTGGGTGACCAGACGGCTTCTGTATACCGGGTCGGGCTGGATGTCCCGCTTGGCCGCTCTAGCTCTTCTTGCCATGACCGCGTGTGCCTTCCTGTGCCTAGCCGTTCAGTTTGACGCCGTACTTGGAGCGGCCTTGCCTGCGGTTGGCCACTCCGGCCGCGTCCAGAGCGGCCCGGATGATCTTGTAGCGCACGCCCGGGAGATCTTTCACCCTACCGCCGCGAATAAGGACGACGGAGTGCTCCTGGAGATTGTGTCCTATGCCCGGGATGTAGGCAGTTACTTCCATCCCGTTGACCAGCCGCACGCGCGCCACCTTCCTCAGGGCCGAGTTGGGCTTCTTGGGAGTGGTGGTGTAGACACGGGTGCAGACGCCCCGCTTCTGCGGCGCGCCTTTGAGGGCAGGGGTCTTGGTCCTCTTGGACTGCCTCTGTCGCCCTTTGCTGATCAACTGATTGATCGTCGGCACAAATACTCCTCGTCTACTTCTCTTGCTGTGGTGTTCGCGGCCGCCTTGCAGGCATACGCGTACAGCGCGTCCGGCCGCGCAGCGGCCGCGAAGTATAGCAAAGCCTCCGAAGGCCTGCAACAAGCCCTAGTTCGGCTACTCCTCGCCTGCCGGACCGTGACTTTCCGGATACTCGGCGCCGAGCAGAGCCGTCTCCGGCTCCTCCTGGTCGCCACCGTCACCTCCGAGCAGCGCGTCCTCCGCGAGCTCCTCCTCGTCTCCGCTCAGGCTCCAACCCTTGTCGGCCAGCCGAGAGCGCACTTCTTCCAGGCTCTTCTGGCCCAGCCCGGGGATGGCGAGGAGTTCCCTGGTGGTGTGACCGATCAGCTCGCTCACCCGCTCGATGCCCGCCCGGCTGAGGACCGAATGCACATAGGTAGGCAGATCCAGATCGTCCACCAGAGTGTTGTAGGCCTCCGAGTCGGCGGACGAGCCGGTCAGTTGCGCCCACTGCTGCTCGGGAGTGAGGCCGAGTCCGCCGTCCGGAAGTGACCCCATGACCTCGCCGAAGATATCCATCTCTGCGGGCATGCCGGCCGTCGTCAGCTCGATGTTCCGGTAGGCCCGCAGACCGGTGGCCGCGGGGATGAGCTTACCGATGATGACGTTCTCCTTGAGCCCGCGCAGTTCGTCCACCTTGCCCTCCAGGGCGGCGTCGGTGAGCACCTTGGTGGTCTCCTGGAAGGAGGCGGCCGAAAGGAAGCTCTCGGTGGCCAGCGAGGCCTTGGTTATGCCGAGGATGATCTCCTCATAGGTGGCCGGTTCTCCGCCG
>CAZCCL010000006.1:0-410 GCA_964497095.1 uncultured Gaiellales bacterium
CTTTCGGGGGGCACTCCGCTAGACGCATTTTAGCCGACTCCGGGTTCCCCCGAGCGCGTTCTGCCCGCACTGTGCCCGACAGTGGTCTCGGTACTTGACATTATCCCACTCAGATTTTATAATGCGTACGTGCTAATACACGTGGATCGGATTTCGGAGGATATGTAATGGGCAAGATCATCGGCATCGACTTGGGCACGACCAACTCGGCCATGGCCGTGTTGGAAGGCGGCGAGCCGACAATCATCCCCAACGCCGAGGGTGGCCGGACCACCCCGTCCGTTGTGGCCTTCACCAAGACCGGAGAACAGCTGGTCGGTACCGTGGCCAAGCGCCAGGCAGTCACCAACCCTGAGAACACCGTCTTCTCCATCAAGCGTTTCATGGGACGGCGTCACAGTGAGGTGGCC
>CAZCCL010000006.1:420-2834 GCA_964497095.1 uncultured Gaiellales bacterium
TTCATGGGACGCAAGTTCAACAATGTAAGCGAAGAGATGAAGATCGTCCCGTACAAGGTGGTGGAGGGTCCCAACGGGGACGTGCGGGTGCAGGTAAAGGACGGGCAGTTCTCCCCGCCGGAGGTATCGGCGAAGATACTGCAGAAACTCAAGCGCGACGCGGAAGCCTTCCTTGGCACCGAGGTGACCGAAGCTGTGATCACCGTGCCGGCCTACTTCGACGACGCTCAGCGGCAGGCCACCAAAGACGCCGGCACAATCGCCGGGTTGGAGGTCAAGCGGATCATCAACGAGCCGACCGCTGCTTCACTGGCCTACGGTCTGGACAAAGAGCACGAACAGACCATCCTCGTATTCGACCTCGGCGGGGGCACTTTCGACGTCTCGATTCTGGAGCTCGGTGACGGGGTGTTCGAGGTCAAGTCCACCAACGGGGATACCCATCTCGGCGGCGACAACTGGGACAAGGCGATCGTAGACTGGATCGTCACGGAGTTCCGCAAGGAGAAAGGTGTCGATCTGTCCAAAGACCGGCAGGCGCTTCAGCGGCTCTACGAAGCCGCGGAGAAGGCCAAAGTCGAACTGTCCTCGGTGCTCGAGACGAGCATCAATCAGCCCTTCATCACGATGGATCAGAGCGGTCCGCTCCACCTGGAGATGACCCTGACCCGGGCCAAGCTGGAGGAACTTACCCGCGATCTGCTGGACCGGGTGATAGGTCCCACCAAGCAGGCCCTGGAGGATGCCGGTCTCAAAACGGGCGATATCGACCAGGTGATCCTGGTGGGGGGCATGACCCGCATGCCGGCAGTGCAGGAAAAAGTGCGCGAACTGAGCGGCAAAGAGCCCCACAAGGGCATCAACCCTGACGAGGTCGTCGCCATGGGCGCAGCCATCCAGGGTGGAGTACTCGCGGGCGAGGTGAAAGACGTCATCCTGCTGGATGTGACCCCGCTGTCCCTAGGTATCGAGACCAAGGGCGGGGTCTTCACCCGGCTCATCGATCGTAATACCACCATCCCCACCCGCAAAGGCGAGATCTTCTCGACTGCGGAAGATGGTCAGACCTCGGTGGAGATCCACGTGCTCCAGGGCGAGCGCGACCTGGCGGCCTACAACAAGACCCTGGGCAAGTTCCAGCTCATGGGCATCCCGCCGGCTCCCCGGGGCATCCCGCAGATCGAGGTGACCTTCGACATCGACGCCAACGGCATCACCCATGTGTCCGCGAAGGATCTCGCTACGGGCAACGAGCAGAAGATCGTCATCAAGAGCTCGAGCGGCCTTGGAGACGAGGAGATCAAGCAGATGATGCGCGATGCCGAGTTGCACGCCGACGAAGACCGCAAGAAGAAGGAGTTGGTCGACGCGAAGAACCAGGCCGAGCATCTGGTCTACTCCACCCAGAAGTCGCTCAAGGAATTCGGCGACAAGGTGGACGGTGCCACCCGCGGCGACATAGAGAACGCCACGCGGGACCTGGAAGAAGCTATCAAAGGCGACAACGTAGAACTGATCCGCAGCCGGATGAACACCCTTCAAGAGGCGGCGTATAAACTCTCTGAGGCTGCCTATCAGGCAGCCCAGGCTCAATATGCGGGCAGCACGGCCGGCGGCGCCGGCGATTCGCAGGGGGCTGGATCCGGTCCGGCCGAAGAAGAAGTGGTCGAAGAGGCCGACTACGAGGTCATCGACGAAGACGAGTAACGCGTGAAATTCTGCTCGTCCAAACGTCGGGCTTTCACCCAGACGTCGGTGGGGAGCGGAGGATAAAAGGCGACCGGCCGCCCCGGCGGCGGCCGGGCCGTGTCCCGCAGAAGGCGGGCGCGGCGCAAATGAGAAGGAGGAAAAGAAATGGCATTGGTAAGGTGGGATCCCTTCCGCGATCTGACGGCGCTTCAGACAGAAGTGAACCGCTTGTTCTCCCGGGCGGGCGGCGGCGATATGGCCGAGCGTCAGTCCTGGACTCCCTCGATCGACGTGATCGAGACCGATGACGCCATCAAGCTCAAAGCAGAACTTGCCGGCCTGGCGCCGGACGACATCAACATCGAGGTGCAAGACAACGTCCTCACCATGAGCGGCGAGCGCCGTTTCCAGGAGGAAGTCAAAGAGGACAAGTACTATCGGATCGAACGACGCTACGGTTCTTTCAGCCGGTCGATAGCTCTCCCCCAGACCGTGGACGAGAGCAAGATCGAGGCCAAGTACGAGAATGGGGTGCTGGAGGTTTCGGTGCCCAAGGCCGAGGTCGCCAAGCCGAAGAAGATAACGGTAGCCGTGAGCGGAGAGACCCAGAAGACGGTCGAGGCCAAGTCGACCGAGACCAAGTCATAGAGGAAAGACAGGAACCGGTGGGGCGGCGGGCCCCCGCCCCCCCCCCCCAGGGCAGGGGGGGTGGGGGGGGTGGGCCC